>DATKHJ010000357.1:0-2938 GCA_035510335.1 Flavisolibacter sp.
GCACAATTTATCATCCCGAACACAAAAAGGAATTTACACTCTGGCACCTGTTGGGCATGTATGCCTGGCACAGCCGTCATCACACAGCACACATTACAAGTTTGCGGGAAAGAAAAGGATGGATTTAATTATGAAATGGAAAGTTTTAGAATCAACCTACTTACACAGAGAGCCCTGGCTAACGGTACGAAAGGACAAATGCGAACTGCCAAACGGTACTATCATTCCTTCGTTCTATGTAAATGAATACGATGAATGGGCCAATGCATTTGCGTTAACCAAAGACGGAAAAGTGGTCATGGTGCGACAATATCGCCATGGCATTGGCAGCGTGGAAATTGAATTGCCCGGCGGCGTAGTAGAACAAGGCGAGGAAATGCAGGAAGGCGTGGAGCGGGAACTGCTGGAAGAAACCGGCTACAAGTTTGAAAAATTTGAATACCTGGGTAAGATTTGTGCGAACCCCTCAACGACCAACAATTTCATGCACATGTACCTTGCCACCGGCGGCGAAAAAGTAGCTGAACAACATTTGGACGAAGTGGAAGATGTGGAAGTGGTGTTGATGTCAGTTGAAGAAGTAAAAAGCCTGGTGCGGGAAAATAAAATGATGCAAAGCCTACACGTCAATTGCATTCTGTATGCGCTGATGCACCTGGGTGAAGTAAAACTCTAAGCTTACTCTCCAACGTAAGGCCTGAGTATTTTGGCCCATTGAAGATAACCCTCCCCGGAAAGATGTACGCCATCCACCGAATAGAGTGGATTCAATTCAGTGCCCTTTAGCAAGTGCTGGTGTACATTAAGATAAGTACAGCCTTTTTTGCTTGCCAGCTGTTGCAGTTCGTTGTTTACTTCTACAACCAGGCGATTCATTTCCGGTGAGCAATAGCTGGCTAATCGCTGGCTGCTGTCAGCAACGGGTAGAAGGCTTTGCACATAAATTTTTGTGTTTGTGCAGTTGGCTTGTAACGTATCAATCAAGCGTTGGTAGTTGGATAAAAATTTTTCTTTCGAGATTTTTTGTTCAAGATCGTTAATGCCGATTTCGATAAAAATCTTTTTGGGTTGCGATGCGATGATTGGCGACAGCCTTTGCAACAGGCCTTCACTCATATCTCCATGAATGCCCCGGTTTCGTACAAGTGGATTGTTCAGCATTTCCGCCAGTTCAAAATACTGCGTAAGACTATTTCCCAGGAACACAATGGCACCCGTATCTTTTGGTAAAACAGCAAATAGCTTGTCCCTGTCAAGGTAGTATGCAGGTTTGGAAGGAACAGTGGCCGCGGTGGAACCTGCCTGGAATTTTGTGTAGAGCTTCTTTCCAAAATAAGCAGCAGCTACAAGGTTAGCGGCAAGCGAAACCAGGAGAATCAGCTGAAATCGTTTTGATTTTCTTTCCATCCGGGTAAAAATAGATTGATCCCGATGTAAAGTCAATTTTTTGCAGGCAACCCTTTTTTGTCAACTTCCGCCACCAAGAAAATGCTGCCACAAACAATGATCAAATCATTCTTTGCCGATTGCTGAATGGCCGACTGCAATGCCTGGTTCACATCGTTAAAAACATCACCGCTTAATTGGTATTTGATTGCTTTTTCCTGTAGTAGCTTTCCCTTCATGGCCCGTGGAATTTGGGCCTGCGTAAAATAATAGGAAGCGTTTTGCGGTAGCAATGCCAATACATCATCCACTTCTTTGTCCTTCACCAGGCCAATAACAATATGCAGGCGATTGAAAGCTACCTGCTTTAAATGACTTAGCATTTTTTCTACGCCGTTTTTATTGTGCGCAACTTCCAGCACAATCGTTGGGGAACTATGCAATACATCCCATCTCCCCATTAAGCCCGTTATACTTTTTACATTTTGCAGTGCTTTGTTGACTACCGTTTGCGAAAGCGCCCAGGTCTTCTTCAGGATTTCCACCGCTGCCAGCACAGTTCGTACATTTTCAATTTGGTAGATGCCGGGCAAGTCGGTTTGTATTTGCACAAATTCATTCTGCCCCCTTTTGTACGTTATTTCCAAATGGTCATCATGAAGACGGTAATCGTTCAGTTGAAAATTCTCCTCTGCAAAAACGAGAGGTGCATTTTGCACCTTTGCCTTCTTTTCAAAAACAGGCTTGGTTTCCGGCACCGTTTCGCCAACAACAACCGGCACGGCTTCTTTGATGATTCCGGCTTTTTCGCCGGCAATTTCTTCCAGTGAGTTGCCCAGCATGTTCATGTGGTCCCAACCAATATTCGTGATGATAGATAACTCGGGAGTGATGATGTTCGTGCTGTCCAACCGTCCGCCCAAGCCTACTTCAATGATCGCTACATCCACTTCCTGCGCAGCAAAGGCTTCGAACGCCATGGCTACCGTAATTTCAAAAAAAGAAGGTTCGATTTTTTCAATGAGCGGCTTTATTCGTTCCACAAAATCAACCACAAAATCTTCTGAAATCATGGCCCCGCCAATGCGTATGCGTTCGCGGAAATCATACAGGTGAGGAGAGGTGTACAACCCGGTTTTGTAACCGGCTGTCTGAAAAATAGCCGCCAGCATATGGCTGACTGAACCCTTGCCGTTGGTGCCGGCAACATGAATGGATTTGAACTTTTCGTGCGGGTTTCCCAACGCTTCACAAAGCAGTTGAATGTTTGTGAGGTCTTTCTTATATGCAGCACTGCCCATGCGGCTGAACATGGGCAGTTTGTTGTATAAATAATCTAAGGTTTGCGGATAATTCACGCCGCAAAAATAGGTTCACTATCGCACAGAAAAATCGAAGACCAGGGTTCCTTTCTGCGGCGCACCGGTTGCAGCAAACTTTACCTGGAAGGCACGTCTTCTGGCAATATCAATCATGCTTTTTGTGGCTGTGCCGGTAGAGCCTTTTGATGTATGTGTGGCCGATGTAACTTTCCCGGCGCCATCCACTTCTA
>DATKHJ010000358.1:0-8438 GCA_035510335.1 Flavisolibacter sp.
ATTCAGGACAGCACGATTTTCTTGGCGCCACGGCAGAAAAGATCCTAAAACGGGTTTACGAAACGGTCTTTATTTACAAGCCGGTGCAACCTCTTAATACTTTGCGCCGCATGGTGGTGGTCATTCCGGCAAAAGCCGAACTGGAACCGGGTTTTGGTCATTGGTATGCACGGCTGACAACTGTTGCCAAAGAAGCGGGTATCTCCATTGCTTTTTACGGTACGCAATCGGTGATAAAAGAGCTGGAAGATTTGCAAAGCCTGAGCAAAGCGGCCGTAAAATCTTCCTATCACGTCTTCACTAACTGGGATGATTTTTTGATCTTCTCGCGGGAGCTGAAAGAAAACGATCTTTTTGTCATCATTGCTTCCCGCAAGGGCCATCTCTCCTACCAGCCGGCGCAGGACAAGCTCTCTTACTATCTCACCAATTATTTTAAAGAGAACAGCTTTTTGCTGCTTTATCCAAAACAACTGGAGCAGGGAATTAAGATGGATGAAATTGCCCACGCTGACGGCGCACTGGCCGAAACCATTGTAGAAGGCGTTAGCAGCGTAAACAAAGTAGGCAGCTACCTGCGAAACATCTTCAGGAAGAAAGAAGGTTAGAAAAAATAGCAATCAACAACACGCCGTATTGCAGCATCGTTCTGCAATCATTGCAGGCGGAAGCACTTGGCAGTTGTTGCCGGGTGCTTCCGAAAAAATAGGGTAAGAATTAAAAACGGTTGTTTCAGGCAACCTTTGTTGCAACCAGTACGCTGCTTTTTTTAATCTGCAACACGGGTACCCTTGCGCCATGTATTACTTTTTGTGCATTGGGCCCAATGAAATTTGATTTTGGCAGCGCATCAAGTACAGAGGTCAGTACAATCAGGTCGGGAAGGTTCTGCTGCGCAAACTGCAGAATGTCAAAAGCCACCGAAGCTCCTTGCGACCAAGACGTTCGGAAGTTGATTTTTTTATCATCCCAGCGGTCCCGGAATTCTTCTACGATCTTGTCCAGCACATCGGTTTCCCGCTCAATATTCAGGTACGAAAGGCCCAGCACTTCTACCCACGAATTGGCTGCCAGGAACTGCGATGCCACATCGTAAGGCAACAAGGCGCCACTGATTGGTTTAATGGGAAACAGCACTTTTTTAAAGGACGAAAACTTGCGCCGCGGCGGAATGGACAACACAGGACAAGGCGCATATTTGAACACACTGTAAGTGTTGGAACCAATAAAGCCATCGCGAAAGCCGGATGCGCCATGCGTGCCTAAAACAATCAGGTCGCATTGCGAGTCCAGGGCTGTTTTAATAATGCACTCCACCACATTTCCCTGCTGTTCGTGAACAACAGGAAGCAGGCCATCGGCTTGTCGTAGCGAGCCTGCCAGTGCGGTCAATACATCTTTGTTGATTTCGTGTGTCAGAACGGTGTCCGATTGACTTTCCGCCAAACCCGGAATGGTTTCTTCCACATGCAGCAAATGAATGCCGGCCTGGTGAATTTTCGCAAGGGCTACGGCTGTGTGAAGGGCATTGAGAGAGGTTTCGCTCAAGTCAATCGGCACTAAAATGTTTTGTATGGTATATGGGGTCATTTTTCTGGTCGGGATTGAGACAGCAAATTTTTTCTTGGTATGGTTGCCGGCAGCTTCTGCCGGATGGAGTCGTTCAGCAAGATATTGACGGACATGATGGAGTCATTCTGAATAATCAGCAGCCGGTTTTTTTCCTGTACCGTCCGTTTTTCTGTATAGAAAAAACCACTTAAAACGCCAAGGGTAAGAATCCCTCCGCTAAGCAGGAAAAACACAGGCTTACTTATTTTATAAGATGACCCTTTCATTTAAGAAAGCAAGTTGCACCAAGCTTTTTAGCGTGGCATGAGAGAACGATTAGAATTGTATTAGAATTGATTTTCCCTCAGCGAGTAAGCCAACGGCAGGCGAACAGTAAACGTGGTTCCATGGCCGGTTTCAGAGGAAACGGTGATTCTTCCTTTGTGGAGTTTAATGATGCGGTCAGCGAGTGAAAGCCCAAGCCCGAAGCCTTCGGTATTGCTGTTTTCATCCAGCCGGTAAAACGGCTGAAAAATGGTAGCGAATTTACTTTCCGGAATACCCGGTCCTTTGTCGGTGATGCTAATTTCAAGTTCGTTGCCCTGCGGTGTTAGTTTTACCTCGGCCCTTTGGTCGGGAGAATATTTGCAGGCATTTACTACTATGTTTTTTATGGCGGTCCGCAGCAAGGCTTCGTTGCCAAAAACCAGCAGTCTTTCTTCTTCTTCCGGCAGGTCTTCAAACTCCAGGTGAACGGTGTACTGGTGATTCAATTTTGTTACCTCGGCGGGCAGTCCTAAAATAATTTCATCGAGCCGCAACAGCGAAATTTCCAGCCCGCCTTTGTCACCCGATGCTTTTGCAAACGCCAGCAGGGTTTGCGTCAGCTTGCTCATATTCTGTACGTCCTGGTAAACACTTTGCATCACCCGTTTGTAGTCGGCTGCATCGCGTTCCCGCTGCAGCGAAACCTGTAACTGGCTGGAGATGGACGTCAGTGGCGTGGACAATTCATGCGAAGCATTGGAGATAAACCGCCGCTGCAGTTCAAAGCTTTCCTGCAGGCGGTTGAGTAATTGGTTCAGGGTATCTGCCAGTTGAAACCATTCGTCTTTTGTTGTGCCGGTTGCAATTCGCCGGGCAAGATTATGGGCCGATATTTCAGCCGCATCGTTTGAAATTTTTTTGATGGGCCGGAGAAGGCCGCCGGAAAACACATACCCGCTGATTAATACGAAGATGATCCCCACCAAAAGACTGATCGCAAGAATACGCAGCAGGCGTTGCAGGTTCAGAAAACCTTCTACATCTTCGGCCGCCGTCACCACAACAATTCTTGTATTGTTATCAACGTAATGATAGGCTATGGCCTCTTTGTCGCCTGTTTTAAAAAAATAGCTTTCGTTCACCCGGGCATTGTCCAATACAACTTTGTCAACCTGCAGCGTATCGCCAGGAACATCGCTGTAGCGATAGATACGTTCGTTCTGGTAATTGTACGCTTCTACCGCTTTGTTCTTTAACGAAATGGTGGTGAGTGAATCAATGTGACGTACGGCTTCCTTGTCAAATATTTCCTGCTGACTTAACAGCCTTGCCGTTGTAATGGCGCGGTTTGTCAGGCGGTTTTTAATCGCATCCAAACGCGACTGGTACGAGAAATAATAAATGCCGCCGCAAACAATTCCCAGTATAAAAAGGGCAAACAGCGAGAACAGCAGCATAATGCGAAGACGTACCGGCATGGTTAGCTATTTTCTTTTAAAACATAGCCCATGCCCACCTGCGTTTGTATCAGCTTCTGCTCAAACGGTTTGTCCACTTTGTTACGAACATAATTGATGTACACATCAATAACATTTGTGTTGGTATCAAAGTCAATGTCCCATACGTTAATGGCAATATCGGCACGGCTCACCACGCGGTTCTTGTTGCGCAGTAAATATTCAAGCAGCTGAAATTCTTTTGCGGTGAGGTTAATGCCAGTTTCGCCTCTGCGGACCTCTTTGCTGTCAAGGTTCATTTCCAGGTCGGCAGCACGCAGAACATTTCCCGTAGGTACGGTTTGGTTCACCGTGCGTTTCAGCAGCACCCGTATTTTCATCAGCAGTTCCCTGAACTCAAACGGCTTGATGATGTAGTCATCGGCGCCTGCATCGTACCCTTCAATTTTATCGTTAAGCGTACTTAATGCCGTAAGCATGATTACCGGTACCTGCGTGTCTTTTTCGCGAATGCGCCTGCACAGTTCATAGCCGTTGATGCCGGGCAGGTTAATGTCCAGTACAATCATCTGAAATGGCATGGCCTCGAACAGGCGCAGGCCCAGCCGGCCATCGTAGGCAACTTCTACCTGGTAACCGTTTTCGCTGAGGCCCTGTTTTAGCGTATCGGCAATCTTTTGCTCATCTTCTACCAACAATATGCGTGTGTCGTCCATCATAACTTCAAAAGGCAATTTACGCTGAGAAACGCAGGTTTTGCGTTTGCCAGCCCTGCCAACTTTTAATGATTTTCTAATTCGTATTTAATGCGTTTTTAATACTTCGATAGTAGTTTGGACTCCCGTTCATTTCTTGCTCTCTCAAGAAATTACCAACGAGAAACTGAATTCTCGTATTAAAAACGCTACAACGCCCCTGCCTCTCAGGGGTGTTCCTTTTTTGAACAATCGCCATGGGCACCGAATAAAAAAACCTCTGCTTGCACAGAGGTTAAAACTAACTGCTTATGAAAGTTCCTAAAATCGGTTAAAACTAACCATCCTACGAGAGAGAATAGATTAGAATGCAATTAGAATCGGCAAGCCATTTCATGCTGGTGGTGTTACGGCGGGTGATAGCTGTAGCAAATTCAGTACTTGTTTATCACCTCACCCACTCGCCTGCCAGCATTACTTTCTCCAACAGGTTTGACCCGAAAGCGTATGGTAAAAATGCCAGCGATGGAATTGGTTTTGTAATAATGATGTTTGCCTTTTTTCCTACAGTAATACTTCCTGCTTCACCGGCCATTTCCATGGCGTGTGCACCATTGATGGTGGCGGCATTGATGGCTTCTTCGGGCAGCATGCGCATTTGAATACAACTTAATGCCACTACAAAATTTATGTTGCCCGACGGCGATGAACCGGGGTTGAAATCAGAGGCCAGTGCAACAGTGCAACCGGCATCAATGAGCTTTCTCGCTGGCTGGTAACCCATGCGAAGAAAGAATGCTGCTGTGGGCAACAAGGTGCAAACGGTTTGCTTTGCGTTTGCTAAGAGTTGAATCTCGGCTTCCGTGAGTGTTTCCAGGTGGTCAAGTGAAACAGCATTTGTCTTAAGCCCCGCTTCAATGCCGCCAATGCTGTTTAGCTGGTTCACATGAAGTTTAGGCTTTAATCCATGCGCCTTTCCCGCAGCGCAAATCCGTTCCGTTTCTTCCGGCGAAAAAAAGCCGTTCTCGCAAAAAACATCAATGTAATCAGCAAGTTCTTCGGCGGCAATCTGCGGCAACATTTTGTTAAGCAGCAGGTCAATATATCCTTGGTGATCTTCCCTGTATTCGGCAGGAAAAGCGTGGGCACCTAAAAACGTGGCTTTAATGGGAATACGACTGGCGTTTTTCAACCGACGGATCACCCGCAGCATTTTCAATTCACCTTCAACAGACAAACCATAACCGCTTTTAATTTCAATGGCGCCAGTACCAAGTTTGATCACTTCCTGCAAACGCTGGTAAGCTTGCTGAAACAGGCTTTCTTCCGGCGTCTCGTTTAGCTTTCTGGCAGAATTTAAAATGCCGCCGCCTTTGGCTGCAATATCTGCGTAGCTAAGCCCTTTGAGTTTGTCAACAAACTCGTTTTCACGGCTGCCTGCAAACACAAGGTGTGTATGACTATCGCACCACGAAGCCAATACAGTGCGGCCGCTTGCATCATAATGATTGGAGAAAGCTGTTGGTGAATGTGACAGATCCTGCATGTTGCCGAATGCTGCAATCTGTTCGTCTTCGATAACAAGGTAAGCGTCTTCAATGCACGGAAAGTTGGCGAGCTCTTTCCCGCTAAGTGCGGTTGTTGTGGTGTGCACTCCTCCTAGCAGTTTGATGTTGCTGATCAGCGTTGTCATAAAGGCGAAGCTAATCAAGAAAAGCCCGAAGAAAAACAAACTGCTAACTGCTTTGCAATTCTTCCTGTCCTACCGTGTGCAAAAGCCTGCGCAGGAAAGGAAACACGTCTTTTTGAGAAAGAATCGTGTATTCGGCAGCCGTGTTTCCTCTTCCCACTTTGACCGTGTAACCTTTTACCTCGGTAACAGAGCGAAACATGTCTTCGTCGGTTGTATCGTCGCCAATGCAAAGAATAAAATTGGGGTTGATTGATTTGATCATGTTTAAGGCGGTTGTGCCTTTGTCCACACCAACCATGCGGACTTCCAGCACTTTGTTGCCGTCAATCACCTGCAGCGGTGTGTTGCCCGTTAATTGCAATAAACTGTTGCGCAATTCCCGGGAGCGACTGAAGCCCAGGTCGGGATGTGTATTGCGATAA
The DNA here is from genome assembly GCA_035510335.1 of Flavisolibacter sp. Classification (GTDB taxonomy): domain Bacteria; phylum Bacteroidota; class Bacteroidia; order Chitinophagales; family Chitinophagaceae; genus Flavisolibacter. The sequence continues at coordinate 6,086 of DATKHJ010000358.1, forward strand.
TGCCAGGCCAGCGTACTTTTCTTTTCTTCAATAAACGAACCGGCGCAGCGGTTAACAAACAGCTGCATCAGCGGACGGATTTTTTCTTTCCACTCAGATGCCATGGTTGCCTGCTCACGCCATTCGTCACCTGTCGATTTAACTGCCGCACCGTGTTCTGCCACCAGGCTAACCGGTAATTTGCCCAGCCAGTTTTCAAGCGTTTGCGCATCACGTCCACTAATGATTACCACTTCGTTTTTTTCATCGCGGCAAAGATGTGTCAGCAGTTCAATGAGTTCATTGGTTGGCGCCGCCATCGACGGCATTTTTTGCAGTGGTGACAGCGTTCCGTCATAGTCTAGCAGAATGCAGCGCTTGTGCGCCTTTGTAAAATCGTCGGCTATCTGCAAAATATTTTCTTCTTTCAGTAAATTAATCTTCATGCCTTCCTGTTCTTCTTTTACTTCGTGCAGGCAGCTCAAAAATTCATTAAGCCATTTGAATACATCGTAATCCGACAAGCGGCGCTGCATATGTGAAAGCCGCGACCGCTGCTCAATTACATGCATGGTCAATGCCGTTTCAATCGCATCTGACACATCCTCTACATCCGTCGGGTTTACCAGTACGGCTTCACTTAATTCGCTTGCTGCGCCAGTCAACTCGCTTAAGATAAGAACGCCTTTGTCAATGCACGAAGCAATGTATTCTTTGGCAACGAGGTTCATTCCATCACGCAACGGTGTAATCAGCGCTACATCAGCCACCTGGTACAGGGCGCAAAGTTCTTCAAACGCAAGATGGTTGTAGCGGTAAATTACAGGCTGCCAGTGAAGGCTTGAATGTTTGCCGTTGATGGTACTCACTCTTTCTTCAATGCGGCTTTTGCGTTTCATGTAAGCCGGGATTACATCCCGCGAGGGCACGACGTTCAGAATAAAAACCACCTTCTCTTTCCACTCTGGATATTGATTTAAAAATTCATCAAAACCATCCAGCCGGTATTCAAGTCCTTTTGTATAGTCTAGCCTGTCAACGGAGAAAATAATTTTCTGCGACAGAAATTTTTCCTCCAAACCAGTGGCAATACCAACCACTGTTTCATCGGTAATGGCATCACGAAATTTCTGGTAGTCGATGCCGATGGGAAACAGGTCGGTTTTAATAATGCGGTCTTTGTAAAGAATGTTGTTGAACTGATTCTCTACTTTTAAAATCATTTTGCACGACTGAATGAAATGCTGCGCATAGTCGTGTGTGTGAAAGCCAACAACGTCGGCGCCAAGCGTTCCTTGCAGCAGGGCTCTTTTCCATTTGGTGGGAATGAGCCGGAAAATTTCATACGATGGAAACGGTATGTGCAAAAAGAAACCAATGGTTGCCTGTGGCAATCGTTCCCGCAACATTTGCGGCAGCAACATTAACTGGTAGTCGTGCACCCAAATCACATCGCCGGGCTGGCAGATGTCTAAAATTTTTTGTGCAAAAAGCTGGTTGATGTTCCGGTACGATTCGAAATATTCTTTTTTGTAATCAGCAATAGAGGGGAAATAGTGGAACAAAGGCCACAAGGTTGAATTGGAAAAACCGTTGTAATAGTTCTCGTAATTCTCCGCATCCGGAAAAATTGGTTCTATTTTAAACTCATTTGGAAGTTCGTTTTGCTCAACGGCAAGTGCCCAGTCTTCTTCCGCTGCGTCCATGCTTCCTACCCAAATTCGGTCCTGGAAGCCTTCTTTTTCTGCATCCGGCTGTTCAAAATAACTTTTTATAGCCGATACCAGCCCGCCTGAACTTTGCCGCACAGTAACGCCATCATCAGCTCGTTCAATCGTAAAAGGCAAACGGTTGGAAATAATAATTAATCGACTCATGACAATACAATCGCTCTGTAATCTTCCAAAAATCAGACCAGCGGAGGTTGGTGCCAAGCGAATGGTTGTTGCAAAATTTATATGTGTTGCTGTTATTTAAAGTTCAATGTTTAAAGTTTAAAGTTGAGAGAAGCGTGATTGATCGAAAATGGTTGATGAGTTTTATTGCGTTACAACAATGGCTCGTTTGCGTGTCCTTCTGCAAACTGTTGTTGAAGAATACTGTTTACACAAAAAAACCGCAGGCATTTACCTGCGGTTTTTTTATTTGCTGTTTTATTAATTAATACGGTAACAAAGCTGAAACGGCGTTTCCGTTAGGGCCTGTCCAGGTTAGTTTGGAATAATAGGCATTGGTGCCAGGGCAAGCCGTAGGAGCGCCATTTTTATCCAGGCCAAACAAGGCTGTTGCGGTGGCGAATCCCTGGTGCTTAATTTCTCCCGCAGTAAGGCGTGCATGGCAATCTTGCCGGAAAATAAGCGGCTGTGTAATGGAC
>DATKHJ010000359.1:0-48995 GCA_035510335.1 Flavisolibacter sp.
ATGCCCAGGTTGGCATATTCCCAATTGAAGTTATGGCCCGAGTGCAACTGCACTTTTTGCACGCCTTGTTTGTACAAATTGTTCAGCACCGAAAAATCGCCATTAAAGTGCCGGCGTATAAATTCTGACGAAGCGCTAAACCCCTTGATTGTTTCAATAAAACTGTCGGCGAAATTGCGGTAAAACCTTTTGGCAATCTGTTTTCGTTCAGCTTCGGTTTTGGCAGGGAAAGCAAAAGCCAGGTTTTGTTGCACTACTTTTCTGCGATAGCCGATCACATAATAAATAAGGAAGTAAGCAACATCGGCAAACAGGTACAGTACCCGCAGTGGAAGCAGTGATAAAAGATACAACGGGCCGTACACAAAGTAATACATAGGCAGCGCAAAGATAGCAGCCTGCGGACCTTTTAGCCGCCAAACAAATGCTATAAAACAATGTTCTGCACCAGCTCCGAGTTGGAAGGATAATCGGTATTGTAATGCAGCCCCCGGCTTTCTTTGCGGAAGGCCGCCCCTTTAATGATAAGGTAGCCAACGGTAATCATGTTACGCAGCTCCAGCAACTGCGGCGAAACCGTTGTTGTTTGGTAAAGGCCTTCTGTTTCTTCAAACAAAAGATCAATGCGTTTGAGTGCCCGCTGCAGGCGCACGTTGTTGCGAACAATGCCCACGTAATCGCTCATTACCTGCTGCAGTTCCTTCAGGCTTTGTGTAATGAGGATCATCTCTTTGGGTTCGCGGGTGCCGGCTGCATTCCAGTCCGGAATCTCCGGCAGCGATTGGTCGTTCCCCGCCTTGCTTACCGAATCCACGTAACAGCGGTGGGCAAACACCATGGCTTCCAGCAGCGAGTTGGATGCCAGCCGGTTGGCACCGTGCAAACCAGTGCTGGCGCATTCGCCGCAGGCATATAAATTTTTAATGGAGCTTCTGCCCCACTCATCGGTTTTAATGCCGCCGCAACTGTAATGCGCTGCCGGCGCCACCGGAATCATTTGCACGGCTACATCAATGCCAATGGATAAACATTTCTCGTAAATATTTGGGAAGTGCTCTTTGAATTTGGTCATGTCCATGTGACGGCAGTCGAGGTACACATGTTCGGTACCGCCAATCTTCATTTCGTTGTCAATGGCTCTTGCTACGATGTCTCTTGGCGCCAGATCTTTTCGGTTATCGTAGCGCTCCATAAATGCTTCACCGGCTGCATTGCGCAAAATGCCACCATCGCCACGAACAGCTTCGGTAATTAAAAAAGCCTGGCCGCGTTTGCCGGCTTCGTACAAAGCCGTGGGGTGAAACTGGATGAACTCCATGTTCTCAATCCGCCCTTTTGCCCGGTAAACCATGGCCACACCATCGCCGGTAGCAATGTAAGGATTGGTGGTGGTGCGGTAGACCTGCCCGTTGCCGCCTGTAGCCAGCAAGGTTGTTTTGGAAACGATTTTTTCGATGCGGTTCGATTGCGAGTTGAGCACATACACGCCATAGCAGCAGATATCAGGCGTAGACTTTGTAACAAGGTAGCCGAGATGATGCTGTGTGATCACATCAATCACAAACAGGTTGTTTAAAAGGGTGATGTTGGGTGCTTTTTCAATGGCCTTCAGCAAGGCTCTTTCCATTTCTTTGCCCGTTACATCTTTGTGGTGAAGAATGCGAAACTCCGAGTGCCCGCCTTCTTTTCCAAGGCGGTAATCGCCATCGGGGTCTTTGTCGAACTGCGCACCCCAGTCAATGATTTCCTGGATGCGTGCCGGGCCTTCTTTCACCACAATCTCTACTACTTCCCGGTTGCACAGTCCATCGCCTGCAATGAGGGTGTCTTCAATGTGTTTTTCAAACGAATCATTTTCCAGGTCATTCACCACTGCTACACCACCCTGCGCATACTTGGTGTTTGTTTCATCGGGGGCGGCTTTGGTAATTATGGTTACCGATTTATCGGGACAATGCTGCGCTACTTTTAACGCATACGTAAGGCCTGCTATTCCGGAGCCAATGACTAAAAAATCCGTTTGCATGAATACTTCCTTTGAGCGGTGAAATTAGGGAGAGATGCGTTTGCATAGCATGCAGCGAAAGGTGTAACAGAAATTCAGGGCCCTTCCTTTGTTGCGTGATGCCTTGCTGCAATCGGCATTTAATTTTTATTACTTGATGCGTTTCCGGTCGATGGATTTGATCCATTCTTTTCTTTTGCAACGCGGACAAGAGTGTTCGTTGGCCGGCTGCAATTTTTCGGTATGGCCGCAAAAGCCGCAGGAGTATAAATCTTCTTTTGGAATAGCTACCAGCTTTTCTTCGCAAAGGCGCGGAATGATGGGTAGCCCGGGCTTTACTTCTTCATCGGGAAAATAGTAAACACTAATCTCGCCGTTGGTTTCAATAATGGCTTCTTCTACCTGCCCCAGGTGCGACACGCTGTGCAGCCGCAGTTGCGAGTAAAACTCATCACGGGCAATGGGCTCTTCTTCAAAATTTTTCACCTCTATCTGCCCGTCTCTTACAATGCAGGTAGGAGTGCCTTCTACAAATTCTTCAAACCGCTCGCTGCGGTTAATTAAAAACGTAATGAGCCGGTAAAGGCCAAAAACAATGGAGAAGACAAGTATGCCGGGCAGCAGGCCAACATCTTTGTAAAACATAGGGTCGCCGGCGGCAGAGCCAAGGCCAATGATAACACCCAGCTCAAAAACCGAAAGCTGTTTTACGCCGCGTTTACCGAGTAAGCGCAGGTAAAGCAAAATCACAAGGAACATGACAAAGGTTCGCAGTCCCGCTTCAAAAAGAAAGGGCCATTTTTCGGAGCCAAGAAGAAGCGACTGCCATTCCAGTTCTTTAAAGATATCTGCCATGCCTGTTGGTTTGCTGCGCTACTGCTATCAACAATCATACTAAGCCCATCCATTCCTCTTTTATCCCTGAAACACTTATTTTCGAAACCGCAATGCAGTCTTTTCTGCATGCATGTAAGCAATGAAACAATTCTTCCCCCTCCTGCTTTGTTTTGCTTTTTCTACAGCCATGGCACAGCAAAAGCAGCAGCCCCAACCCGATCCGTCAAAAAAGCTTTTAACGGTGGATGCCTCCTGTGGCCAGTGCAAATTTGGATTGAAAGGCAAAGGCTGCACCCTTGCGGTGAAGGTGGATGACAAGGCTTATTTTGTTGACGGCAGCGATATTGATTCGCATGGCGATGCGCATGCAGACGATGGCTTTTGCAACAAGGTAAGAAAGGCAAACGTGCAGGGCGAAGTAGTGAACGACCGTTTTAAGGTGACGTATTTTAAGCTGCTGCCTGAGCTGGTGAAGAAAGAGGGATAGCGTTTGTTGCAAAGAGGCTATTACGCGGAGACAGGCTCTGTTTGTGAGAGAATTCTTTCGCACAGAGCGAAGGAGGAAAGGAGAAGAAAAAGCCTTTCCTCACATCACGCCAACCCCAAACCTCAAACTCCAAACCCTAAACCTTTTCTACCCAAGCACCGTGTTCTTTCAGTAGGTTAATTAGTTCTTCCACGGCTATTTCACTTGGCACATTGCGCTTTACCACTTCCTTGCTTTTGTACAGTGTAATCTTTCCAACACCGCTTCCTACATAGCCAAAATCGGCATCGGCCATTTCGCCGGGACCGTTTACAATGCAACCCATAATGGCAATTTTTACGCCTTTCAGGTGATTGGTTACCGCACGGATTTTTGCAGTGGTTTCCTGTAAATCAAACAAGGTTCGTCCGCACGAAGGGCAACTGATGTATTCTGTTTTGGAAATGCGGGTACGTGTTGCCTGCAGAATGCTGAACGCCGTGTTGTTGATGAACTGTTCAATGGTGCCCGACTGTGTATAGTTTCTTCCGCCGGTTGCTACCATTGCCGATTGCCGGTTGCCGATTGCTGATTGATAACTCTCCGAAGTCATTCCAAAACAAACCCCATCGCCCATACCATCCAGCAACAAGGCGCCGGCTTCGGCGGCGTAATGAATCAGGTGTTCGTCGGTGGTTTGCCAGTTGCTGTCAACAATGGTAATCACCGGGTTTTTAATGCCGCGGTTCATGAGCTCAATAAACATCCGGCGCACCGACTGCATGGCGGTTTTATTGGTGCTGCTTAAGCAAAGAACCACGGTTGGGTCGTTGCCGATGGCATCGAGATATTCCATATCTGTGAGATATGGAATATCAGCCGGGTAGCAATCCACCATTACAAAATTGATGGCTGGGCTTTTATGCTGCGCTTCGGCGTAAGCCCGTTGATCAAAAATGGGAAGGTATTTTTCCTTGTCTTCTGCCTGCTGCCAGGTAGCCGGGTAAACAATTACTTTCAGCGTTCCGGGCAGGGCAAAATTTAAGATGTGATGACCGGTGAAAACATAATCGGCTGCCGTATCGCCAATCGCCCATTTGTCGGTGGCTTCATCGTACACATAGCCGATGCTTTCCAGGTCTTTTGGCGAGATGGACGACAGCTTGCTCAAGTCGGCAATCACCACCGGCACCTGGTGCCCGCCAATGTTTGACACCTCGAAAGTTTCGCGGCGCTTATAATCGAAGGGAGAATAAGGCAAAGCATTGATTGAAGGAATCTCTGATTGCCGATTGTCGATTGCCGGTTGCTGCACCGCATACCGCTTTACCAAATCCCTGCAAACCGGGATTTCCAGTTCGGGGTCTTCGGTTAGCGAAACACGAATGGTATCGCCAATGCCGTCTTCCAGCAGTGTGCCAATGCCCACAGCGCTTTTAATGCGACCGTCTTCACCATCCCCGGCCTCGGTTACACCCAGGTGCAGCGGGTAAATCTCGCCAAACTCCTCGTTCATGGTTTTGATCAGCAACCGGTAGGCCTGCACCATTACCTGCGGGTTGGAGCTTTTCATGCTCAGCACAATGTTGTAATAGCTTTCCGCCCGGGCAATGCGTAAAAATTCCATGGCGCTTTCTACCATGCCCATTGGCGTATCGCCGTAGCGGCTCATAATGCGATCACTTAATGAACCGTGATTGGTGCCAATGCGCATAGCCGTTCCGTACTCTTTGCAAATCTTCACCAGCGGCGTAAAGCGTTCGCGAATGCGGTCAATTTCCTCAGCGTAATCTGCATCGGTGTATTCAATGAGTTCAAACTTTTTCTTGTCAACGTAGTTGCCCGGGTTCACCCTTACTTTCTCTATAATTCTTGCCGCAATTTCAGCAGCATTGGGGGTGAAATGAATATCGGCCACCAGCGGCGTATGATAACCGCGGCTGCGCAGCTCGTTCTTTATATTGAGAAGATTTTCGGCTTCTTTTTTAGAAGGCGCTGTAATTCGCACCAGTTCTGCTCCCGCTTCAATGCAACGGATGGTTTGCTCCACGGTTCCCGCCGTATCCATTGTATCGGTGGTAGTCATGGTTTGCACACGAATGGGATGGAAGTTACCCAGCAGCAAATCGCCAATGCGCACTTCTTTTGTTGGCAGGCGTTTATATTCTGTTAAGGAAGATGCGTAGTATGCCCCTGTCAACTTAAAAGGAAGACCTGGGTTAATTAAACTTTCTGTTTGCTCAATCATATTGAAAGATGAAGAGGCAAAAATAACCGAGAACTGTGAGGGTTTTTGTTATTTCCATGCAAACGGCCCAACCGCTGTTGCACCCACTCATTAACTTATCAACCTATTAACCTCTCAACTTTTACCAGTCCCTCGAGCCCCCCGGCCCCCTGTTCTGGCCCTGTTGCATTTTTTGCTGCAGGTCTTTTTCCTTTTCCTGCAGGTCGCGAAGTTTTTTATCGGCCTGGCTTTGGCTCATGCCACCGCCGCCGGAATTGTTCTGGTTATTCTGCTGGTTCTGCTGCTGCTTTAATTCTGTCAAGGCCTTTTGCAGGTTTTCCCTTGCTTCTTTATCGGTTGGGTTAATGCGCAACGCCGCTTTGTAAGCCTCAATACTGGCCGGCAGGTCTTTTTGCTTGCTGTAGCTCACCCCGGCATTGTAATGCGCCGCCGCCTGCAGGTTTTTATTTTCTGTGGTTAACGCATCGTATTCTTCAATGGCTGCCTTGTATTTTTTTTGCTGCATTAAGGCGTTGCCCAGGTTGTAGCGGGCTTCGGCGTTGCGGGGATCAACCTCCAGCGCTTTGCGGTATTGGCCTTCGGCCAGATCAAACTCCAGCCGCAGGTAATATTCATTGCCTTTGCTTACATAGGTATTGGCCCTTTGCGCCAGGGCCTGCAGGGAAATCAACAGGAAAAGAATCACCACTCGTTTCATGCAACAACTTTTTTGCGGTCGGGAATGAATAGTTCAGCCAGCAGCAGCAGGAACATGGGCAGCACAAGCCACCAGTAAAAACTTTCGTAGGTAAGGCCTGTGGTATCTACCAGCGCCTTCTTCTCTACGTTTTTGTACTGGTCCAGGATCGTGGTCATAGCCGGGGCCACCGCCTCCAGGCGAACGTACACACCGTTGGTGTTTTCGGCAATCTGCTGCAGTAATTGTTCGTTTAATTTGGAGATAACCACGGCGCCTTCCTCGTCGGTTTTTGGCGTGCCGGTAGAATCAACAATGGTAGAACCGGTGACAGAACCCAGTCCCACCGTGTTTACCATCACGCCTCTTTTTGCCAGGTCTTTGGCAATGGTTATGGCGTCTTCGTCATGCGTTTCGCCATCGGTTACCAGCACAATGGTTTTAAACCGCTGGCTTTCTTTTTCAAAGGCGGCATTGCTTTGCAAAAGCGCATTGGCAACCGTGGTGCCCTGCTCCGGCACAGAGCCGGGGTTGGCCGTGCTAATAAAGAGTTTGGCGGCATCGTGGTCGGTGCTGAGCGGCATTTGCGTGTAGGCATTGCCGGCAAATACAATAAAGCCAACGCGGTCGTTGGGCATTTTATCAATGAGCGAGGTAAGAAGTTTTTGTGCCTGCGTTAAGCGGTTGGGTGCAACATCGGTGGCCAGCATGCTGTTGCTCACATCCAGCGCCACCACCACGTCAATTCCCTTGCGAACTTCCGCCGACGCATCATCGGGCTTGCGCGGATTGGCCAGCGCCAGGCAACCGAGTGCAAAGGCAAAAAGAAAAAGAAAAAATTTGGTGCGGGCCTTTAAGTTGGAGTGACTTTTTGTAAGGGCCGCTACCAGGCCTTCATCGCCTATACGACTGGCGGTGCGCTTGCGCCAAAGCAGGTAAGCGCCATACAACAGAAGAAGGAATGGCACCAGCAAAAGTGTCCAAAACGCTTCGGGATATTGATACTGGAAATTCATTGTTCGCAACAGGGCAAAGACTGTGCTAAGCCTGATGGGTTAAAGTTAAGATGAGATTGGAATTTGGGGATTTGGGATTTGGAGTTGGGCTTCCTGCTGAACAATGTTACAGAACGCACAAGAGTGCGACGCAACGAATGTTTAATAGATGCACTGGCCTCTGGTTCATAAAAGCTAAGCGAAAAAGAGTAAAAAAGAGGTTTGCATTGTCACGACAACCCCAAACACCAAACGCCAAATCTTTTTATCGTTGTCCCTTAAAGAAATTCAAATGCGTTAAGATGTTTCGTAAAACTGTCATGCGGGCTTCTACCAGGTTGACCGATTTGTCCTTTGTTTCCATGTTCAGCACAAAAAAATACGGGTGGCGGTTTTCTTCAATCCAGCCCACCACCCAAACCAGCGGTGTGCCATCTTCTTTGTGTCCGTAGCCTGTTTTGTAATGCAGGGTATGCGTCGGCTTGTCTTCCCACAGCATAGCATTTTTTACCATTTGCTGGTAATTGTTGAAGAAGGGAAGCTGGTTGAAATAAAGGCGCTTTACAATGCCCAGTTGCTCGTCGGGAGTTACTTTCAGGCTGTTGTCCAGCCAGAACGAATCGACGGACGTTTTAATCTTTTTTGTGCCATAGGCCAGCGAATCGAGCCAGTGTTGCATGGTGTCCCGTCCAATGCGGCGGGCCACTTCCTGGTAATAGGGCACGGCCGAAACGCGGAAGGCCTGGTACATGTTCAGGTCCTGGTTCCATTCGGGAATGTTGCGTTGCACGCCGTCCCATTTGATAACCATGCTGTCGTTTACAATTTTGCCGGTTTGCAGGCCTATGAGGGAATTGACAATTTTAAAGGTGGAGGCGGGAAGAAAGGCGCTATCGCGGTAACGGGCCAGGTTGTAAATGGTGAACTGCCCGTTGCCGTTGTTGAAAAGGGCAAAGCAGCCATCGGCTTTTTGCTCGTCGAAGTATTTTTTCAGCGAGTTATCGGTGGTAACGTTGTTGGGCGAACAGGCCACCAGCAAAGAGACAATGGCTATGAAAAAGAGAAAACGCATGGATTCGGAAAATTTGCGCAAAGGTAATTGCGGATGGTGAAGAGAGGTGGACGTTTTTGGGTGGTTAGTTTACCGAGAATGAGTCTTCATGTTTATTTAACTACCCCAAAAGCGAAAGTTTACCTTGCTGATTAGGGAAGAGAAAACTACTTTTGAGATGCTCCGCAGAGATGGTAGATAGTTCGGCTATTTACCTGTTAATGGCAATTTAAATATCAATAATGTTCATCATACCAAATGGCGGAAATTAAGAATGGTAATCAGTTTGGCAAAGTCAATCTAACTGACATAGACGATTTTGAAAAGCATAACAATGTTCAGCTTCCAGATGATTATAGACAGTTTTTAATTCACTATAATGGTGGTAAACCTGTTCCCAACATTGAGCCTACAATTAGAAGTGATGTTCAGTGGATTTACGGGATGGTGGTCGAGCCCTACTACGCAAGTCTGTTTCAGCATTTAGAGACATTTAGCGGAAGGATTCCCAGTTGGTATATGCCAATCGCCAATGATAGTGGAGGAAATCTATATGTCATGTCTCTATATGCAGAAAATCATGGAACAATAGCCTTTTGGAATCATGAAAATGAGGCAGACGAAGGAGAGGCAGACGAATACTTTGACAATATGAAATTCGTCGCTGGCTCGTTTACCGAGTTTCTTAACAACTTAGTCGCGAACTCCTAATAAATCCAGTGCTAACAGAACGTTTATAGAATCGTGGCGATAGAACTCGACAAGGCAGGGGTAGTTTTCGGAATCCACTACTTCACAAGCCCTTTCCCTTTAGCCGCTGATTACTCCGAATCTTTTTCACTTCATATCTCACCTCCTCTTCATCACCGCCCGCTGATAACTCTTTGCGCCATAGCTCTCTACTTTCGGGCTCTCTTCTGTTCCCAAACCTGTTGTGGCCACCGGCTTTGCCGTTAAGCCATGAAATTCAGCAACGAGGTTCTCTCCTTCCCGCCAATAACTGTTGACAATGGTGGTTGTTTGTACGGTAAATGCAGACGTAAGCCGGTTGCCAATAAAATACTGATCGATAATGATGCCGTTGCGTTCATCTACCTGCCAGTGGCCTTTGGCGGTGTCAACTGGTTTTAAAAGGTAGGGACGATTGTCTTCACCCTTCTCACCGTAAATGATTTGCCAGGTGTAAGTATTGGCAGAATCGGCGGGTTGAATAACAAGCTGCATTTTTACCTGGTGCGGTTCTTTTTTGCCGGCCTTGTACCAGTTTAAGGTGCCTTCCCAGTGGCCAATAAAATCTTTCGGAAATGAAGTTTGCGCAACCGCAAAAAGGGAAGAAATAAAAAAGCAGCATGCAAAGACGCATCTTTTCATACTGCTAAGCTAAGGATATTTAGAGGGTAACCCCATTTGACAGGCGGGTATGACGAACGCCCTGGCAGTCGCGTTGCGAAGCGCAGGAAGAGAAAACCAATGCCAATAAAGTAACAAGGCCGAGAAGAAAAACAGTCCGTTTCATGTGTACGTTTTAAGTGATGAAATCAGTAAAAGAAAACGTGTAGAAACGGATCGATAGGGGTAGTGGTTTAAATGAATGTTGCGACGACGAAAGTAAAATGCGGGGCTTGCTCCCGCAATAGGAAATTTACGATGGGTGGGAAATAGGGTAAAACTACGTAGGCATTCTTATCTAATTCGGTTCGTCTTCTTTCCACCTTTTCTCTTGAAAGAAAAGGTGGAGCCAAAAGTTCAATGCCGCCATAAACGCTCCGCGTATGCGGCAAGGCCAGCGCACAAGGGAGAGTCGTTACGAAATGTTAGTTTCATCTCCTGTGCAGTCTTTCCTGACCGTTACAATTCTCACTAAAGGTTGCAATATCTCTTTTTCACAAGCGGCTTTGGGTGGGAGATACTGCAGGCGCTGTCTTGCGCTAGCCATTCTTTATAGAAAATGATACGTTAACCAATGCGCAAGAAGGCGCTGGTAGAACGTGAAAGTGAAGAGATTGAGCATTAAAAGACCAATCTTGGCTCCTGGCTTTTGGCTTTAGGCTGTTTAATCTTGGCTCTTGGATTATTGCTTGTTTGAATAAATAACAAATGGTGAGTAAAGCGCCGGTTGTCTTCACTCACCATTCACTATTCACCACTCACCAAACGTATGGGCGGCGTTTATTTAATTACGCCAAGCTCTTTCCCAATTTTGGTGAAGGCTTCAATGGCTGTGTCCAGGTGGTGCTGGTCATGCGCTGCACTGATCTGTACCCGTATTCTGGCCTGCCCCTTTGGTACCACCGGGTAGAAAAAGCCAATTACATAAATGCCTTCGTTCAGCAGGGCATCGGCAAACTTTGCCGCCAGTACCGAATCGTACAACATAATGGGAACAATGGGGTGAACACCAGCTTTGATATCAAATCCTGCCTCGGTCATTTTGGTGCGGAAATGTTTGGTGTTGGCTTCCAGTTTATCTCTCAACTCGGTGGTTTCGCTCAATAAGTTTAAGACCGCAATGGAAGCACCGGTAATGGATGGCGCCAGTGTGTTAGAGAACAGGTAAGGACGGCTGCGCTGGCGCAGAATGTCAATGATTTCTTTGCGTCCGCTGGTAAAACCACCGCTGGCACCGCCAAGGGCTTTACCCAATGTGCCGGTAATGATGTCGATGCGGCCCATCACACCACAATGTTCGTGTGTGCCACGGCCTGTTTTGCCCATAAAGCCCGACGCATGGCTTTCATCCACCATTACTATTGCATCGTATTGATCGGCGAGGTCGCAGATTTTATCCAGCTGCGCAATGGTGCCGTCCATGCTAAACACGCCATCAGTAACAATAATTCGGCTGCGCAGATGTGCACTTTCTTTTAGTTTGGCTTCCAGGTCGGCCATGTTGTTGTGCTCGTAGCGGTAGCGTTGCGCTTTACACAGGCGAACGCCGTCAATGATAGACGCATGGTTCAACGCATCGGAAATGATGGCATCCTGCTCGTTAAACAACGGCTCAAACACACCACCGTTTGCATCAAAAGCGGCAACGTATAAAATCGTGTCTTCTGTTCCTAAAAATTCCGCCAGTTTGCCTTCCAGCTCTTTGTGAATATCCTGTGTGCCACAAATGAAACGTACAGAGCTCATGCCGTAACCATGACTGTCGATGTACTTGTGTGCCGCCTCAATAGTTTTGGGGTGAGAAGAAAGTCCGAGGTAATTATTAGCGCAGAAGTTTAAAACCTTCTTACCGTTCACGGTAATTTCCGCTCCCTGCGGGGAAGCGATGATGCGTTCATTCTTGTATAATCCCGAGCTTTTAATTTCTTCGATTTCGGTGCGCAGGCGGGCAACAAAGTTTTCGTTCATGGAAAAATTTTGCGGCGAAGATAAACAGCCCCCTCGATCCCCCAAGGGGGAAGTAGCGGAGCGCAGGTATCAGCTTAAGTGAGTTGCTGCTCTAGTTTCAATCTTTCTTTCTCTGTAAGTGGGTTTCACGCAGAGACGCGGCGGCGCAACGAAGATTGATTCTGCATTAACTCCGCTTCTCCACTTTCTGCAGTAAATAAAATGACCCAACGAGGACTTGATTGAGTGATTTAAATATCGTGCAAAAGCAAGGGTCTGCGCTTGGAAAGCCCCTCCTTCGGAGGGGTTTGGGGAGGGCGCCTATATTTGCCCTCTTTTATGAACCTACAGAACACACCACTGCAAAAGCTTATCGTTCATTTCATCGGCAATAAAAACAATGCAGACCCGATTCATCTTTCGCAATCGTCCATTGAATTAAACGATGACCTGAAGGTTATTTTAGGCGATAGTTTTTTATCGCGGTTCAAGAGCAACCACGAGTGGTACAGCTTCAGCCACGAATCTTCCCTGCAGTTTAACGAGGTGTATAATTACTGCCAGCAAATATTCAGGGATGCCGATGTGTTTGAAGAAAACTCGCAGGCCATTGCCCGGCACCTGTACAATCAATCCATTCACCCCAAGGTAAAAGGCGGCGAATTGTACATTGTTTATTTTGATGCGCTGCCCGTGGAAAGCCGCATGTGCAAAGCCATTGGTCTATTCAAAACAGAAAACAAAGCCCTGTTTTTAGAAGCCGAACAACAGGAAAAAAACATTGGCGTTGAATTAAAAGAAGGTGTTGAACTCACCAAAATTGACAAAGGCTGTTTGATCATTAACCAAAAGGCTGACGAAGGATTTGATGTACTCATTTTCGACAACCAGAACCGGGGCGAAGAAGCGCAGTACTGGAAAGAAAAGTTCCTGTCGCTATCACCGCAGAAAAACGAGTTTCACAACACGCAGCATTTTTTAAATCTTACCAAGCAATTCATTACCGGACCGCTGGAGAGTGAGCACCATCTTTCCAAGAACGAACAGGTAGAACTGCTGCACAAAAGCATTGATTATTTTAAAACCAACGAAAGCTTCGACATTGATGACTTCCAGGCCAAGGTGTTTGTAGAAGACGACCGCATTGATGCCTTTCGCAACTTCGGTTCGCACTACGTAGCCAACAATGATTTTGATTTGGCCGCCCAGTTCGATATTTCGCCTGAGGCCGTAAAAAAACAAAGCCGCATTTTTAAAAGCGTCATCAAGCTCGATCGCAACTTTCATATTTACGTACATGGCCGCACCGATCTAATTGAAAAAGGTGTGGACCTTGATGGCCGTAAGTATTACAAGATCTATTACCAGGACGAAGCTTAAATTGGCGTTCAACCATTAATGATCTTATCATTTTTTTAATCTGCCTGTAACCTTTGGGTTTCTACCTTCGTCATACCCATAAACCAAAGCCATGAGAAAGGCCAACTCCACATACCGCGTATTAACAGGATTGACACTTGTATTTATGCTGATTGCTGCGTTATCGTTTGCAGCCTTTCACAACGCGGAGGACCTTTGCAACGAAGCTAAAAACTGCATTCAACCACTTCCATCCAAAAAAGGCAGCGACATTCTTTGGGACGGTTTCTCCCGCGGCTTCATTGCCCTTATCACCCTGAAATAATTTTTTTCTTTTTTACTGTAACTTTCTTCTTTCTACTCCGTTTCACTGGTATATCGGCATCTTTGCCAACTGTATTATGACCGAAAGAGAGTACAACGACTGCGTAAACCTGTATGCCGATGGCGTATTCCGGTTTATTGTGAAAAACCTCCGCCACGAGGAAGATGCCCGCGACGTGGTGCAAACTGCTTTTGAAAAATTATGGCGGGCCCGTGAAGAGGTGGACAATGAAAAAAGCAAATCTTACCTGTTTACCGTTGCCTACAACGCCATGATTGATCACCTGCGGAAAGTAAAACGGGTATCGCTGAAAGAAGAATTTAAGGAAGAAGTAAAAGTGCAGAACCGCCAGGTGAACAATGCCCGTGAAGTGCTGGAAAGAGCCCTGTCCCGCCTGAGCGAAACGCAACGGTCGCTGGTAATGCTGAAAGACTACGAAGGCTACAGCTATGAAGAAATTGGCAAGATCATGAACCTGAGCGAAAGCCAGGTAAAAGTGTATTTGCACCGTGCCCGTTTGCAATTGAAAGAGTATTTAGTAAAAGTGGAAAATGTCATCTAACGAAAACAATATGATCAACCTGAGCAACTACGAGGAGTACTTTATCCTGTACATGGATAATGAGCTACCGGCAGCCGAAAGGCAGATGGTTGAAGCCTTTGTTGCGCAGCACCCTGCCCTTGCCGAAGAGTTGGAGATGCTGATGAGCACTAAGCTTTCGTTAGATGAATTATGTTTTACAGGCAAGGAGGAACTGCTTTCACCTGCCATGAAAGTAGCCACCGTAGATGAAGCCCTGCTGCTTTACATTGACAACGAGCTGCCCGCAAGCGACCGCAAAAAAGTAGAAGAAAGGCTTGCTGCCGACAATGATTATTCGCAGCAGCATGCTGTGTTGATGCAAACCAAACTCGATGCATCGGAAAAAGTTCTTCACCCCAATAAAAAAGAATTGTACCGCTACGCAGAAAGAGTTGTCGTGTTCAAAACATGGATGCGTATTGCGGCTGCAGTTATCCTGGTGTTATTTGGTTCCCTGTTCTTTTTGTTGAAGAACGAGCAACCGGCAGCAACTTATACGGCTGGCAACAAACCTGCGCAGAACTTAGCACCGGTTATTAAGGAGAATCAGAAAGATATTGAACAAAGAATTACAGTTCCTGAAAACGCTGAACAGCAAGATGCTTTAGCCAGTGTAACAGAAAACAGCCAGGCAGAAAAAGCAGAGAAGAAAGTAGTAACTGCAGTGAAGAAAGAAGTAAAAGAAATTGCTTCCCCGCTTACGCAAGATGCCAACAGCCTTGCACAACAATCGACGCAAGCAATGGAAAGAAAAAGAGAGATTATTCAGTTTGATGTAAAGCAGTTTACACAACCCGAAATTGACATTGCGGCCGTTAAGGAAACTTTAGCACATAACTCTGTAACTTCTAACCACACCAATCGTATAACAAATGAAGACGCACCAATGGAACCTGCAGTAACTGACGGTGACTTCAAAAACACTAAAAGCTCTTCAGCCAAAGGCCTCTTCCGGAAAGTCACCCGGTTCATTGGACGTAACACGGGAATTGGGACTGCCGACGCAGGCGAAGAAGTGCTGATTGGGGCGGTAGCTCTCAAACTCAAATAATCACAACCAAAAGACATTTCGTTATGAAAACAATTGTACTTGCGGCCCTGCTTTCGGGCCTTGCACTCACCTCTTTTGCCCAAACCGATTCAACAGCAACAAAAAGCGACACCATCCGCATCGGCGGCATGATCATCGTAAAAAAGGCCGGCAAAAACGGCGAATCACGGGAAGTAACCGTCTCCACCAGCCGCAGAAACAAACTCACAAACATCAGCACTAACTGGTGGATTGTTGACCTGGGCTTTGCCAACTATAAGGACGAAACAAACTATGGTGCCGCACAGCAATCGGGTTTTGTTGGCGCAGGCATTGGCAAAGACCAGTTGAAACTGCGCACCGGCAAATCGGTCAACGTCAACATCTGGGTATTTATGCAGAAGCTGAACCTGGCAAAACATTACGTAAACCTGAAGTATGGTTTGGGGGTAGAACTGAACAACTACCGCTTTGATGACGAACGTATTCGCTTCACCAAAAACCCAACCACCATTACCATTGACCCCGACCTGGCCAATGCCGGGAAAAACAAACTGGCTGCCGACTATGTAACCGTTCCGGTAATGCTGAACTTCAACTTCACACCTGGCCGCCACCGTGGGTTTGGATTAAGCGCAGGTGTAAGTGCCGGCTATTTGTACAGTGCCCGTCAAAAAATTAAAATGGATGGGGACAAAAACAAACTGAAAGACGATTTCAACCTCGAAAAATGGAAGCTCTCTTACATTGCCGAGTTGAGTCTTGGCCCGGTAAGATTGTACGGTTCCATGGCCATGAAAAACATGTGGGAGAAAGGCCTTGATCAAACGCCTTACAACGTGGGCATCCGCTTCAGTCATTTCTAAAATCTTACGCAGTATAGAAACCCCCGTTCTGGTTACAGAACGGGGGTTTCGTTTTCATTATCCTTCTTTCCCGTTGTCTTTCTTTTCCCAAACAGCAGGCTAGCGTAAACATGCAGGTGAATAATTGGTTTTGCCTGCGAGAAAACCCTACGTAGGACTAACACCCTCCACCGGCAACAAGTACGCAATTTTGAAAAACTTCAGCTTCATTTTTTCGGCTTTCGCCGAATGTTGGTTAGCCTTGTGAAAGACTGGCGCTGTTTTTCGTACCAAACCGGCATTATTCACAACCACCGGAACCGGCAACAGGCAAGCGTTTGCGGATGATCGTTAAAAATTGTCCACGTAAAAAATAAAACCAAGGTCTGCGCCGTTTCAATGCTGTTAACCTATAAAGACTTACTGGAAAATGAAAACCACCATCCTTTTGACGACCTGTCTCTTCGCTGCCGGAGGGATGATGTTCAACAAACCTATTGCCACCGAAAAAAAAGCGGCGAAGGTGGCCGCCACTGTCAGCCGGGCCGTTAGCACTTCCAAACGTTTTTCTTCCAAGCCGCAATCGCCCATGTACATTGTGGTTGACAAGCGCAAGTACGAACTAAGTGTGTACGATGCGCAGGGCTGGTACGCCACCTACCCGGTGGTATTTGGCAACAACAGCCTGGCCGATAAAAAAATGGAAGGCGACCGCAATACGCCGGAAGGCACTTTTAGAATTAACCAGAAAAACGTACACTCAAAGTGGTACCGTTTTATGGGCATTGACTACCCAACAAAGGAAAGCCTGGAAAAATTCAACCGCCGCAAGCAGCAGGGCGAAATTCCGGCCAATGCCAAACCAGGCGGCTCTATTGGCATTCACGGCACCTGGCCGGGAGAAGATTACGTAATTGACAAATACGACAACTGGACGCTTGGCTGCATTTCCATGAAGCGCAACGATGTGCAGGATTTGTACAGCTACGTACCGGTTGGCACGCCGGTAACCATCCGTAAATAACCTGGTGAGTAGTCAGTTGTGAGTGGTGAGTAATGAATACTATAATTTGGATGGTAAGCCGTAACGACCATCTAATTTTAAATACTTAAAAAGCCTTCTGAACATTCAGGAGGCTTTTTAATTTATTCCAGAACAACCTGCTCAAGACTCACAACTCACTATTCACCACTGACTACTCACCATTCACCACTCACAATTTGCCTTTTGCAATTTCTTCCACCACTCCCGGGTCAAGCAAGGTAGTGGTGTCACCAAAATTGCTCTCTCCTTCTGCAATCTTCCGTAAAATGCGGCGCATAATTTTTCCGCTTCTTGTTTTGGGTAAACCCGGCACAAACTGGATTTTATCCGGCTTGGCAATTGGCCCAATAATGCGGGAGACGGTTTGCAAAATGTTCTTGCGCATTTCGTCCTCGGTACCGTGCATGTGCTGGCAAATTACGTAGGCATAAATTCCCTGCCCTTTTATGTCGTGCGGATAGCCCACCACGGCGCTTTCCACCACATCGCTGTGCATGTTAATGGCGTTCTCCACTTCGGCCGTACCAATGCGGTGGCCGCTCACGTTCAGCACATCATCTACCCTTCCGGTGATGCGGTAGGCCCCTTCTTCGTCACGCAGGGCGCCATCGCCGGTAAAGTATAAATTCTCGTAGGTAGAAAAATAAGTCTGGCGGCAGCGTTCATGATCGCCATAGGTTGTGCGGAGAATAGCCGGCCATGGCGCTTTAATGCAAAGGTTTCCGGAAGCCGGGTTGCCTTCAATTTCTTTCCCGTTCTCATCTACTAGGATGGGTTGCACACCCGGCATAGGCAAGGTGGCCCACGATGGTTTGGCCGGCGTTACACCCGCAAGGTTGGTAATTAGAATGCCGCCTGTTTCGGTTTGCCACCAGGTATCAACAATGGGGCATTTGCCTTTGCCAACGTGCTGACTGTACCAATGCCAGGCTTCTTCGTTGATGGGTTCACCCACGGTGCCCAACACTTTCAGCGAGGAAAGGTCTTTTCCTTCCAACGGTTTTAAGCCAAAACCCATGAGTGAACGAATGGCCGTTGGGGCGGTGTAAAGAGTGTTGACTTTGTGCTTGTCAACAATGTCCCAAAAACGGCCGGCATCGGGCCAGGTTGGAATGCCTTCGAACATCACGCTGGTAGCACCCGCAATTAATGGCCCGTAAGCAATGTAGCTGTGGCCGGTAATCCAGCCAATATCTGCGGTGCAGAAAAACACATCGCCTTTTTGGTATTGAAACGTATTGACGAACGTGTAAGCCGTCCACACCATGTAACCACCGCAGCTATGCACCACGCCTTTGGGCTTGCCGGTGCTGCCGGAAGTGTATAGAATGAACAGCGGATCTTCCGCATCCATTTCTTCGGCATCGCAGGTAACAACACCTTCTTTTTCCACCTGCGATTCGGCGTATTCCATTTCGTCTTCCCACCAGATGTCGCGACCTTTGATCATGGAAACCGCCGTACGGGTACGGGTGTAAACAATCACTTTTTTTATGGTCTTGTTGCCAACAAGCGCATCGTCAATCGTGTCCTTCAGCGGAATTACTTTTTCGCCGCGGAAAGCGCCATCGGCTGTGATGATGAATTCTGCTTTGGCATCTTCTAACCTGTCGGCAATGCTTTGTGCAGAGAAGCCGCCAAACACCACGGAGTGAATAGCGCCAATTCGTGCACAACCCAGCACGGCATACACCAGTTCGGGCACCATGCCCATGTAAATGCAAACACGGTCGCCTTTTTTTACGCCGTTATTCTTTAACATTTGCGCCACCTGGCAAACCCGTTTGTGAAGACGACTGTAAGTAACAACCCTTACCCTATCATCGGGATTGTTGGGCTCCCAGATAATGGCGGGCTTATCGCCCATGTCCTTTAAGTGGCGGTCAATGCAGTTTTCAGTGATGTTCAACTTTCCGTTGATGAACCATTTTACATCCGGGTCTTTAAAATTCCATTCTGAAACCTTGTCCCACTTGCGACGCCATTGAAAATTTTCAGCAACACCAGACCAGAACTTTTCAGGGTCTTCCACGCTTTGTTTATACGTTTCCTTGTATTCTTCCAACGATTTAATCTGATAGGGATAAGACATGATGGTTCAGTTTAATTTCTCTTAACGGAGGCTAAATTTACAGCAATGCATCCTCTTACCGCCTACCTGTTCCGCAGTTGCGCAATTTTGCAAAAAAAATGCTGCCCACGGTATTGCACCAGTGAACAGCATTGTTGGAGGCGTGGCTGTATTTTCTTAACTGTTTTCTGTTTCCAGCAGGCGTGCCTTTTCCGGAACCAGTTCTTCTTTGTCAGGCTCCGAGTGCACATGCACGGCGTCTTCCATTTTGTAGGCGCTCTTGAAGTTCTCAAGCTGTACAACAATGTTTTTTTCCTTTGCGCCAAAGCCAACAAAGTCTTTAATCAATTGCAATACATCGTAATCAATATAAACCGTATTGGCCGCATCAATCACCACCTTGCTGTTGGCTGGTAAATGCGCCAGTGTTTGTTTAATGGCAGCCTTGTTCAAAAACGATACTTCCTGTGCCAGGTCAATGCGAATGGTTTCACCTTTCTGGTGTTTTTCTTTTTTAAAGAAATAAGCCAGCTTCATGTTTCCTTTGAGAATAAAGAACAGGCTTACGGCCAAACCAATTCCAACACCTTTTAACAGGTCGGTAGCAACCACCGCAACAATGGTTACAATAAACGGAATGAACTGGTACTTACCGGCATGCCACATGTGCTTGATCACTTTCGGGCTGGCCAGCTTAATACCAATCATAATCAGGATGGCCGCCAGGCTGGCCATTGGAATTTTATTGAGAAGGGACGGAATAGAAACGGCAGCTACCAACAGGAACAAGCCGTGCAAAACAGCCGACATTTTTGTTCTTGCACCGGCATTGATATTGGCGGTTGTACGAACGATAACCGATGTCATAGGCAAGCCACCAATCAGCCCTGCCAGCACGTTACCAATACCTTGTGCTTTTAATTCGGTGTTGGCGCTGGAAAAGCGTTTGTACGGATCCATCTTGTCGCCGGCTTCCAGGCAAAGCAGGGTTTCAATGCTGGCAACAATGGCAATGGTCGCACCAACTACCCACACTTTCGGATTCATGATCTGCGAAAAATCAGGCGTGGTAAACTGCCCGATAAATTCGTTGAACGAAGAAGCCGTTGGCAGCGTTACCAGGTGATCCTGCGAAATGGCAAGCGGCGACCCGGTTGTTTTAAAGATCTCGTTCATGGCAATGCCCGCAATAACCACCACGAGGGCTCCGGGCAAAAACTTGATCTTCTTCAGCGCTGCAATGTTGTTGAAGGCAAGCAAAATACCAATGGACACCACCGCTACGGCAATGGCGCCAAGATGCGCATAGTTAATTGCGCTGATAATCTCTGTAAAGAAGCCGGTTTCGGCTCCTTTTTCCAGGTTAAAGAAATCGCCTTCATGGTTTTTGTCGTAACCAATGGCATGCGGTATTTCTTTCATGATGATGATGACGCCAATGGCGGCAAGCATCCCTTCAATCACACTTGTAGGTACATAGCTTGAAATACCACCTGCTTTTGCGAAGCCCATGGCCAACTGCAGAACCCCTGCTACTACTCCTGCTACTAAAAATGTCTCGTATCCAAGGTCTGTGATGGCAGCCAGCACAATGGCAATTAAGCCAGCGGCCGGACCCGATACACTCACATGCGAGGTACTCATAAACCCAACTACAATACCCGCAATCACACCGGTAATAACACCGGCAAATGCTGTGGGAGCGCCACTTGCTACCGCAATACCTAAACAAAGAGGCAGGGCAACCAGGAACACAACCATCCCCGACAGCAAATCCGTCTTCAGATGCTTTGTCAAATTCATCGTAAACTATTTTTCTATGAAGAATGAAGTTGTGTACTGCTTAAACGGCAGCAGCTACGTGTATGTCTTTTTTGCTTTTTTTGGTCAGGTTTTTAAAGAAATCAACCTCGCCATTTTCAACGTTGTAAACGCCGCCCACGATGCCGATCTCGCCTTTCTCAAACAGCTCTTTTACAATGGTGCTGCGGATGAGAATTTCTTCCAGGCTGTTTTCCACGTTGGCATACGCTACCTTGTCGCTAAACAGGCAGTCTTTGTCATCGCGAAGCAACGCTTTGCTGATAGCGGGTTTAATACGGGCCAGCAGGTCGGTAATGTGACCGTCCTTTACATCGGCCTTCGCACTTTTAATAGCGCCGCAGGCAGTATGGCCTAATACCATCAACACTTTTGATCCAACGTATTTTACAGCGTACTCAATGCTGGCAATGATGTCTTCATTTACCACGTTGCCGGCAACACGAATGCTAAACAGGTCGCCCAGGCCCTGGTCGAAAATCAACTCCACAGACGTACGGGAGTCCATACAACTTAAAATAACGGCAAACGGGAACTGACCTTCTCTTGTTTCGTTGATCATTTCCAGGTGATCATGGTCGTTTTGGAGGTTGTTGACAAAGCGCTTGTTGCCTTCCACTAATAATTCGTAGCCTTGGTATGGAGTGAGGTTTTGTAAGTATTCTAATGAATGCTTTTTCATGTAACGATATATTTTATGCATTGACACAACAGTGCCAACGGGTTAATTAATTGAGGGGGAATGATAATGACGTCAATGGTCAGAACAGGCTGAGACAGCCTTCAATAAAAAATAATGCGGGGAAAGAATTAGGCTACGTTGGGAGGGGGTACGAGCAGTTCGCCGTGGAAGGCGTTGTAAACCCTAGCGTTCTCACTTTTGTGGAACTGGGAAAAAATAGAAAGGAAAAAATCTTCTGAATGATGGTGGTGAAGGTATTCTTCAGAGAACGAATTACCACCGGAGGGTTTCTTCTCTTCGTTGGTGTTGCTGAGCGGGTTGTTGGTAGAATCTTCTTCGTTCGTGCCCAGGTCAGAGGAAACATCTCCCAGCAGCATCTGCTTGGCAAACCGTTGCTGGCTTTCGTACACAAACGGTGTACAAACTGTAAGCCATACCAACGCCATCATCATAAAGATGGTAGAAGCAAGTTGGGAAACGCTGTATGTTTTTGTTGTTCTCCTCATGAAAAACGTTCTGCAAATTACTACATTCATTTTTTTGCACCAAACCATTCAGCAAAGGAGTTGGTCAAGTTTTAACAAACAAGGCCCTCTTTCAGTTGAAAACCTCATAAAAATCGGGCAAATAAAAAAACGCTAAAATAGCCATCGTCTTGTTAACCCAAGTTCCTACCTTGCTTTTGTAACCAACTGCCTGACACTGCCGTGACAGGCCATTACAAAATCACAAGAAAAAACGATGCATTCATACGAAAAGCTGTTAGCAGACAACAAACAATGGGCGGCCGATAAAGTGTCCCAGGACCCTGAGTATTTTAAGCGTCTTACTCATTTGCAGAAACCGGAGTTTCTATGGATTGGCTGCAGCGACAGCCGCGTGCCGGCCAACGAAATCACCAACACGCAACCCGGCGAAATTTTTGTGCACCGCAACGTTGCCAACCTGGTGATTAACACCGATGTAAACCTGCTGTCGGTGCTGGACTATGCCGTTACACACCTGAAAGTAAAGCATGTGATTGTGTGCGGCCATTACGGCTGCGGTGGTATTAAAGCGGCCATGACAAAAACAGATTTTAAACCCGTGCTGAACATGTGGCTGCGCAACATCAAAGATGTTATCCGACATCATCAAGATGAACTATATGCCATTAAAGATGAAGATGAAAGAGCCGACCGCCTGGTAGAGCTGAACGTGCAGGAACAGGTTTACAACCTGGCAAAAACAACCATCATTCAACGTTGCTGGAAGAAAGAACAACGGCCGCACCTGCATGGCTGGGTGTATGGATTAAAAGATGGCCGTATTAAGCCGGTGTATGAAATGACGGCCGGCACTCCTATCGACGATTTGTACCAGTACGATATATAAGAACTCCTTAAGACAGGTTGGAGTAAATTTGTTCTTCACCAAATACGAATACCATGAATTGTCCAAACTGTAACGAAACACTTGTGATGGCCGACCGACAGGGCGTTGAAATTGATTATTGTCCCAAATGCCGCGGTGTGTGGCTCGACAGGGGTGAGCTGGACAAGATCATTGAGCGTTCGGCCGATTATTCGCCTAACCAAAGCAGCGGTTACAACAACAGCCAGCCGTATAAACAAGACGATGATTATTACAAAAAACAATACCCGCAGCAAGGCGGCTATTACAACGACCCGCATTACAAACACAAAAAGAAAAAAGGTTTCTTAGGCGACTTTTTCGACTTTGATTAAACCATCATTTTTTCTTCGGTACAACTATTTACGTACAGACGAAAACAACGTATTAAAGGATAAGCGCAACTATCCCGCAAACGTTTTCGCAGTATTCTGATCCGGGTTTGGTTTTGTGTCATATATTTAAAACCAAACCCTGATCAACTGCATGGCATCATCACCTAAAGGCATCTGGAAAGTTATTACCGCTTCTTCCGTTGGTACTCTCATTGAATGGTACGACTTCTACATCTTCGGCAGCTTGTCAACCATTATTGCTGCCAAGTTTTTCCCCTCCGAAAATCCAACAACGGCTTTGTTATCGACCCTTGCCACTTTTGCCGCCGGCTTTATTGTGCGGCCGTTTGGGGCTTTGGTATTTGGCCGCCTTGGCGATTTGATCGGAAGAAAATACACCTTCCTCTTAACGCTGGTGCTCATGGGACTTTCCACTTTTCTTATTGGCTGTATTCCCTCGTATGCCACCATTGGCGCCTGGGCGCCTTTCCTGGTGCTGATTCTTCGCCTGTTGCAAGGCCTGGCACTTGGCGGTGAGTACGGCGGTGCCGCTACCTATGTAGCCGAACATGCACCCGCCGGCAGGCGTGGCTTTTATACCAGCTGGATACAAACAACGGCCACGCTGGGGCTCTTTCTTTCACTGGGGGTTATTTTATCCATTCGCCAACTTGCTGGGGTAGATGAATTCAACAACGGCCACGGTTGGCGTTATCCTTTCCTGCTTTCTATTCTACTGGTTGTTGTGTCGATCTTTATTCGCCTGCGCATGCACGAATCGCCCCTGTTTGCCAAATTGAAAGGCGAAGGCAAAACATCGAAAAACCCGCTGAAAGAAAGCTTTGGTAACAAGAGAAACTTCAAAATGGTGCTGCTGGCCTTGTTTGGTGCTACTATGGGGCAAGGCGTTATTTGGTACACCAGCCAGTTTTATGCACAAAGCTTTTTACTCACCAAGTGCAAGATTGACTACGAGCAGGCCAATACCATCATCCTTATTGCGTTGGCGTTGGCCACTCCGTTCTTTGTTATTTTCGGAAGCTTGTCCGACAAGTGGGGCCGGAAAAAAATTATGATGACGGGTATGCTGCTGGGTGTCTTCTCTTACTTCTTCATCTTTGGGCAGTTGTACAAACTCTCCGATGTTTCGCACAAAGACATTGCAACCACCACATCAACAACTGCAACAAGCGCCTCCACCGGCGCCGTAATTACAACGGTTGAAAAAACCTTTGCCGACAGCAGCCGGATGAAAACGACGGTGACCAAAACGGCCACAGAAACAAAGGTGAAAGATGATGTGTTTGTAAACGAAGCCGACAAGTGGAAAATGATCGGGTACATTTTTGTGATGGTGTTGTTTGTAACGATGGTGTACGGTCCCATTGCGGCCTTTCTTGTTGAACTGTTTCCTACAAAAATCCGTTACACATCCATGTCGCTGCCCTACCACATTGGCAACGGCGTGTTTGGCGGACTGGTGCCTTTCATTGCCACGCTTATCACCACCATCAAAGGAACCGATCATCTTTCGGGCCTTTGGTACCCGGTGGGCATTGCTGCACTAAGCTTCATCATTGGTAGCTTATACCTGACCAACAAAATAGACAAAGACGTAACCGATTAATTTATTCTATGCAACAACTCAAACGATATTTAGGAATTGTCTGGATGATATTGGGGCCCATAGTTATTGCCGTGTTGTTATGGGGCGCCATCAACAACATCAAGCCCGAAGGCACCGAAGACATTAACAAGCCGCTGCCCTGGATCATCATCATTGCCATCTTCACACCCATTGCTGTTGGGCTTACCATTTTTGGCTGGTATGCCTGGAAGGGTGAATACGATGTGATTGAAGACCACAGCTAAACCGAATTTAACCATGCTTAATGCCCGAACGATTCATTCCCGTTCGGGCATTACCTTTGAAACATGTCCATAACGGTAAAGAACCTGACAAAGATCTACGGTGAGCAGCGGGCCGTGGACGGTATTTCCTTCACGGTGGCCAAAGGTGAGATTGTAGGCTTTCTCGGTCCGAACGGCGCCGGGAAAAGCACCACCATGAAAATGATCACCGGCTATTTGCAGCCTGATGGCGGCGATGTTACGGTTAGCAATATTGATGTGACCAAAGACCCGCTTGCTGCCAAAAAGAAAGTAGGCTACCTGCCGGAATCCAATGCGCTTTACTACGATATGTATGTAAAAGAGTACCTGGATTTTGTGGCCGATGTGCACAAAATCGGCAATCGCAAATCGGCAATCGAAAATGTGATTACACAGGTAGGGTTGACAAAGGAAAAGGCAAAGAAAGTCGGGCAGTTATCCAAGGGTTACAAGCAACGTGTTGGATTGGCAGCTGCTTTGTTGCATAATCCCGAAGTATTGATTTTAGACGAGCCGACGAGTGGTTTAGACCCGAACCAGATTGTTGAAATCCGCAACGTCATCAAAGAACAGGGAAAAGATAAACTCGTTCTTTTTTCTTCGCATATTTTACAGGAAGTAGAAGCCATTTGCGACCGTGTGATCATCATCAACAAAGGAAAGATTGTTGCCGATGACAAGCTAAGCAACCTGCAGCACACATCCTCCAACAACATTGTACGGGTTACCTTTAAAGAATCGCTGGAAGCCGAATGGCTCAACCGGCTGCCTGATGCAAAAACAGTGAATAAGATCGATTCATATAACTGGACAATTGACACCGAACATCCCGAAACGGTTCGCAAAGGCCTTTTGCAATTGGCGCTTGAACATAATCTGAATATTGTTTCTTTGCAAAGCGAAAATCAGAGTTTGGAAGAAGTTTTCCGCTCACTGACCGCTAAATAACCACAAACCATAAACAACAAACTACAAACCGAATTATGAGTTACATAGCAGAAATTTTTGCCAGACAAATTTTAGACAGCCGCGGAAATCCAACCGTAGAAGTAGATGTAATTACCGACGATGGCGCCATGGGCCGTGCGGCCGTACCAAGCGGTGCCAGCACCGGCGTACACGAAGCCGTTGAGCTGCGTGATGGCGACAAAAGTGTTTATGTTGGGAAAGGCGTAACCAAAGCCGTACAAAATGTAATGGACCTTATTGCGCCGGAACTGGAAGGTTACGATGTGGCTGACCAAACCGGCATCGACCAGTTAATGATACAGCTCGATGGCACTGAGAACAAAAGCAAGCTGGGAGCAAATGCCATGCTGGCCGTAAGCATGGCCTGCGCCAAGGCAGCAGCAGAAGAAGCAACCCTTCCGCTCTTCCGCTACATTGGCGGTACCAACGCCAAAACACTGCCGGTGCCCATGATGAACATCCTCAATGGTGGAGCCCACGCCGATAACAAAATCGATTTCCAGGAGTTTATGGTGATGCCGGTTGGCGCTACTTCGTTCAGCGAAGGTTTGCGCTGGGGCGTTGAAATTTTTCACGCTTTAAAAACCGTATTGAAGAAAAAAGGCTACAGCACCAACGTAGGTGATGAAGGTGGCTTTGCACCCAACATTGGCTCTAACGAAGAAGCCATTGATACGGTAATGGAAGCCATCAATGCGGCAGGTTACAAAGCCGGTTCGGAAATCTTTATTGCGATGGATGCTGCTAACAGCGAGCTATACAAAAACGGCAAATACATCTTCCACAAAAGCGATGGCAAAAGCCTTAGCTCCGATGAGCTGGTGAAATTCTGGGAGAACTGGGCAGCCCAATACCCGATTGTTTCCATTGAAGACGGCATGGCCGAAGACGATTGGGAAGGCTGGGCAGCACTGACGCAAGCCATTGGAAACAAAGTACAGTTGGTAGGTGATGATCTGTTTGTAACCAACGTAAAACGTCTTGGACAGGGCATTGAAAAAAGCATTGCGAACGGCCTGTTGGTAAAGGTGAACCAGATTGGTACCGTAACGGAAACCATCGATGCCGTAAGCATGGCGCAGCATGCCGGTTACAACACCATTATGAGCCACCGCAGCGGCGAAACAGAAGACACGACCATTGCAGATTTGGCCGTAGCATTAAACTGCGGACAAATTAAAACCGGTTCGGCTTCCCGCACCGACCGTATGGCCAAATACAACCAGCTTATTCGCATTGAAGAATTGCTGGGCGCATCAGCCTACTATCCGGGTAACAAATTGAAATTTGGAAAATAAAAATGAAAAGCCACTTTAACCGGTGGCTTTTTTCTTTCTGCTATGCAAACAACAATGCCCATTGATCTTTCGAAGTTGCGGGGACAATACGTTTACCTTGAACTGCTGCAGCCAGCGCACATTCCGCAGTTGAAAAACCTGGCGAAAGATGAACGTATCTGGCAATACACCAAAACGCTTTTAATTAACGATAGCTACAACGAACAGTTTGACCGCTACATCACTGCGGCACAGGATCCACGCTTCTCCGGCCTGCAGGTAAGCTTTGTGATGCGGGATGCCGCCACAAACGACATCATGGGCATGACCCGCTATTACCGCATCGAGCCATCGCACAAACGCCTGAGCATTGGTTACACCTGGTACACGCCGGCTTATTGGGGCCTTGTACACAACAAAGAATGCAAGCTTCTTCTTTTGCAATATGCATTTGAAACATTGGGTTACCAGCGGGTGGAGTTTGAAGTGGCGCACCAGAACGTCCGCTCGCAAAAAGCCGTGCTGAAAATTGGCGCTACAAAAGAAGCCGTTCTCCGAAAACATGGTTTGCATGCCGATGGAACCGTAAGAGACACCATCGTGTTCAGCGTGATAGACGACGAATGGCCGGCCACCAAAAAACACCTGCTTGATCTTGTGCAAACCGAAGCCCCGTCTAAAAAAGAACCCGTTTAGGGTTTTTCTTTTTTATCTTCGTCCCGCGCCTGAAAAACATCCTTTGCATTCATGAAGTTGTTTCGCCACATACCGCCGTTCATCTACAACAAGTATTTTCTTGCCACTTCGCTTTTTGCCGTGTGGATGCTGTTCTTTGACCGGAACGACTTCTTTACACAGATGGAGCGAAAAAGCGAACTGCAGGAAATTGAAGAAAGCAAGGCCTATTTTGCGGAGAAGATTGCTGAAGGCAAAAAATTTACCAGCGACATGCGCAGCAATGCCGATGCGGTTGAAAAATTCGTCAGGGAAAAGTACCTCATGAAACGCGAAAACGAGGACCTGTTCCTGATTCAAAAGCCGGCGGCATCGGAATAATTAACAGCCCTGCACAATAAGGACAAAGTCACTTCGTTTATACATCCATACAAGCCAACGGGAGCTTACCATTATTGAACGATTTATCTGGACTTATGTACAATTTTACACCTGAAGAGATCCTTTTGTACCTGTACAAAGAGGCGTCTCCTGAACTGACCACCGCTATTGAGGAAGAAATTGCCAGGAATTGGGCACTGCGTGAAAAACTGGCTGTTATGAAAACCGCCATGGAACGGTTGAACAACATCACGGTTTCGCCCCGTACAGAAGTGGTGCTCAATATTATGCGCTACGCTTCCAACAAAGAAAAAGTAACCCAGTAATTAGATTGAAGGCGTTACCTATTCACTAATTAACCCATTAACTTATTAACCCTCCCTCCTATCTTAGCGGCAATGACCCGCAAAGAACGATTTGAAGCCTGCACGGCCTATTTTCAAAAGGCCATGCCCGAGGCAGAAACGGAACTGAATTTCAGCAACACGTACGAGCTTTTGGTGGCCGTTATTTTATCGGCCCAGTGCACCGATAAACGGGTGAACATGACCACGCCTGCGCTGTTTCAGAAATATCCCGACCTGCCCAGCCTGGCCAAAGCCGATTACGAGGAGGTGTTTGCACTCATCAAAAGCATTTCGTTCCCCGGCAACAAAAGCCGCCACCTGATTGGCATGGCCAATATGGTGATGAATGATTTTGGTGGCGAAATTCCCATGACGGTAGAAGAACTGGTCAAGCTTCCCGGTGTGGGACGCAAAACGGCTAATGTTATTACCTCCGTGGTTGACAAACAGCCCAATATGGCGGTTGATACGCATGTGTTTCGTGTTTCGGCACGCATTGGCTTAACCGTTGGCGCTAAAAACCCGCTGCAAACGGAATTGCAGCTCATCAAATTCATTCCCAAAGACCTTATTTATATTTTTCACCACTGGCTCATCCTGCATGGCCGTTACGTTTGTATTGCACGTAACCCCAAATGTGGTGAGTGCGGCCTTCGGCCGGTGTGCAAGTATTACCACACCGTGGTTGCAAAAAACAAAAAAGAAGCCTGATACGGCAAGATTGGTTGCTCTTTTGCAAGAGAAGTACAGGACTTTACGCCAGTCTCAAGTTTGGCGCAGAGCTTGTTTTATACTGACAAACCTTATTCGTATCAATGACGTCCGTCTCTTTAACATTTGCCGGTTTTAACAGCGTTCTTTCGTTGCACCCTTTGGTAAAAGTGCTGCGCAAGATGATTGCCGAAGAAAAACCGGGTGCCCGCAAACTTTACCAGCAAATTATTAGCGATGTAGAAGCCGTGCCTGAGCTTTTGGAGCCCGTAGCGGATGTATCGCTGCTGAAGCAACACACCGAACTGGTAGAAGCCTTGCTGGGCTGCATTTTTCCGCCGTCCACTACTTCTAATCAGGGTTTGTACGCCATTACTTACCCGTTTAGCTCAGAAACGATTTATGCCTCCCCAGGCTTCCGGAAGATTTTCTTGAAAAACGGCTCAACCATTAATGTGCCTGATCGTCGCACCACGGTTGACATCAGCCGCGCCAGTTTGTTGCTGGCTTACCATGTTATTTTGCGGCGTTGTTATTCGCAACCGGTGACCATTACCGCCACCACTGTTCATCCGTTTACGGAAGAAGGCACAGAGCTTACCCGGTATTATGAATTAAAGCTGAACGCCGAATTTGTAGATGTGATTTGCATTGACGAAAGCCTTGCCCTTCCTGAAGCGTTTTCACCGCACAATATTCCCAGCCTGGAAGAACTACAGGAACGGTTTCCACTGGAAAAGTTCCAGTTTGAAGGGTTGGTAGTTATCAACGTTTCGGATGTTACGGGAGAACAAATCACCAACGAGATTAAAACAGCTTTGCTCAACATTAATGCGTTTAGCGAAGCCGAAGTGTTTGAAGAATTGCAAGGCCACATGCAAAGCCTCATCGGGCTGCGCAATGTAAGAATCGGCATCACGCCTTTCTTTCAAAAGAACGATTATTATCTCTATACGGAAACGCACTACCGCAACAGCCTTCTTTTTAAGAACAAGGAGGTAATGTCGCGGCAAGACCAGGTAAGCCGGTTGTGCCAGGAAGTGTTCGACCGTGTTGAAGGGCCTGTGTTGTACGCCAACCTTGACAAGGTGAACGGGCAATACAACGAGCTTGTTGGTTATTACCGCCAGCTGGGAGCCAAAAGCCTGCTGCTTTGCCCGCTGAAGTACAAAGACGGCGGCCTCATTGGC
Source organism: Flavisolibacter sp. (assembly GCA_035510335.1). Lineage (GTDB taxonomy): Bacteria > Bacteroidota > Bacteroidia > Chitinophagales > Chitinophagaceae > Flavisolibacter. The sequence continues at coordinate 30,546 of DATKHJ010000359.1, forward strand.
TTGCTGGAAATTATGAGCGAACAAAGCGGTAAGCTTACCTATGCGCATCTTTCTTCCATTAGCCCCGCGATAGAACTGTTTCGGCTGGCGCTGGAAAAAACGGCGGAAAGCCTGGAGGCGCAGATTGATAAAACCATTAAAGAGCATTTTACTGCCATTCAGCCGGCCGTGGAATGGAAGTTTACCGAAGCGGCCTTTCATTACCTGCAACACCAGAATGCAGAACTGGTAAAGATGCCGCAGATTGCCTTTCAGGATGTGTATCCGCTGTACGGCGCTATTGACATTCGCAACTCCTCACTGGAACGCACCAACTCTATTCAGTTGGATTTACTGGAGCAGCTTACGCTTGCCAAAGATGTATTGAGCAAATCCTGCAAGGTGATTGATTTCCCGTTGTTGAAAGAAACGCAATACCGCATTGACAAATACATTGAAGCAGCATCCGACACTTTGCTGTCTGATGATGAAATGCAGATCTATGATTTTCTGCAGATACAGCTTGATGCGATCTTCAAAAATCTTTTGCACCTGCGTCCGGAGTTAAAGAAAATCATCAACGGTTATTTTAATGCGCTTGATGCGCAGCGGAAAGTGGTCTATCATCACCGCAAAGAATACGAAGACAGCATTACCCGCATCAACGATGTGCTTGACCGCTTTACCGACCAGGAACAAAAAACCGTACAGGAAATTTACCCGCATTATTTTGAACGATACATTACCGATGGTGTGGAGTTTAATATTTACGTAGGCCAATCCCTTTCACCGCACAAACCCTTCAACGAAATGTTTGTGCGCAACCTGAAGCTTTGGCAATTAACCTTCCTGGCAAAGGCAGCAAGGGTTACCGCGTCGCTGGAAAAACGTCTTCCATTGCCGCTGCAAACAACGCAGTTGATTTTAGCGCATGCCATTCCGCTTTCTATTTCGTTTCGCAGGAAAGAAAGGAAGTTTGATGTAGATGGCGCTTACAATATTCGCTACGAAATCATTAAAAAACGCATTGACAAAGTGCACATCCGCGACTCGGAAGAACGCCTGACGCAACCGGGAAAGATTGCCATTGTTTACTCGCAGCACAAAGAACTCTCCGAGTATCTGGAGTACATCGAGTTTCTTCAGAATGAAGGATTGCTGGGCGAAAACATTGAACACCTTGATCTGGAAGACACGCAAGGCATCAGTGGCTTAAAAGCAGTAAGGGTGGATGTAAATTTTGTAACCGATACTGGTGCAACAACGAAAGAACCCTTTACAAGATTGAGCAATGTGCGGCAGGCATAGTGTTACAAAAAAACCTGTTTGCTTCACTTATTGTAAAGTGAAGCAAACAGGTTTTTTACTACGTAAAGTTTTTCAATGGCATAAAGACAATCAAGAGCTTATCTTCTCTGCAACGTATAAGTAACATTGAAGTAATTGCCGTTTATCTGCACCTGGTCGGTACCGCGAATGGTATAATCATCAAACTGCTGCAGTTGCAAATTCAGGTCATCATCCGGCAATTGAATGTTCAGCGAACGGCTGCTTAATTGCCAGTTGGTGTTTTGCCAGCGGGCATTGCAACCCTGGCGTATCTGTCCATAGCCGTTTGGTTCAAACACCAACGTAATGTCTCTTCCGCAGGAAGTGTAAGTGCCGTAAATATCGGTTTCAGAGCGGCCATCGCCATTAAAGTCATAGGCCCTGTCGGATGTGATGCCGGTGATTTGCCAGGTCCCTTCAAGAGATCGATCGTTGGCAATAATGTCATTGCTTTTCTGACAACTGGCAAAAATGAAAGCAGAAGAGAGAACGAGGATAGCGTAAAAAGAGCGGCGCATATGTTTTGTTTTTACGGGTAAGAAATGATTTATCAATCTGCATAAGCTGTTATCGTGCCACGAGACATGAAAACCTCATTTTTAAATCAAATTTTGCAAATCCCCCAAGACATTCTTAAATCACAGATAAGCTGAAGAGATTATTCAAAGCAAACAATCTCTTTATTTGCTCGCAACTTGATAAAAGTTGAGCAAATAGATCTTAAATGTCAACTCGTATTGCGAAGCCAACAACTCTATCTCTGCTTTTTGCAGCGCCGTTTGCGCCAGCAGCAAATCCTGTGTGGAAAGAAGATTGACATCGTAGCGTTTCTGTGCTGCATGAAGTGCCTTCGTTGCGGCCTCCACAGAACTTTTTAGCATTCCCGCTTTCCGATAAGCTGCCTTTGCTTCCAGAAATGCGGTATAAATTTCTGTCTGTATTTCCTGCTGTAATTTTTCTTTTTGAAGTTGAAGCCGGGTTAAGCTTAAAGCCTCTCGTTTTTGGTTAGTCACAAATGTTTTTCCATTCATTATTGGAATGCTTATGCTTATGCCAATGTTCTGTCCGAAGTTCTTGTGCAGTTGACGAAAAAAAGGCGTGACGCCAATGGTTTCTACCTTGTAGGATGGCGACATTACATCATAGCTCACACCATTAATATTCACTATTGAGCCAGTAGTCTCCTGAGGTATAAAAACATAACTTTGAGCCGACGGTATATTCACAAAATTACTGGCTGTAGACCCATACAAGGAGAGTGCAGGATAGCGTACAGCTTGTGCAGCCACCGTTCTTTCCTTCACAGCATTTATCTGGTATTGCAGGTCTCTTATTTGCGGAAGGTTTTCAATTGCGGAAGCCACTAGTAAAGGGGCATTGATTTGAATAAGTTGGTCTACACCGTCGTTTGCTACATCGACGGTTTCTAACTCCATTTGCAAATCTGCATTTAAGTTTAATACCGCTTTTAACTGAAGCAGAGCTTTGGCTTCAGCCTGTTGTCTTTCTAACAAAGATGTACTGTCTGTCATTAACTGCAACTGCATCTGTGCCGCATCCAGTTCAGATAGCACACCCATACGTATTTTTTTGTGCATGGCTTTCGCTTGTGCAAGCGTTTGCTTTAACTGAAGCAGGGCCGATGCTTTCATTTCCGCTGCCAAAAGTACCTGAAGGTAGGCCGCACTCACATTCAGCACCACATCGTTCTCGGCTTTTTTTGCAGCTTGCTTTTCTGCATCCGCAGCGGCTTGTACAGCCCTTAAGGTATGTCGCTTTGAAAACCAGTTGAACAGCGTCACATTTGCGGTAAGGGAGAACCCTGTGCTAAAAAAGCTGTTGCTCTGCAAAATGCCTGTTGTCGGGTTTTCGGATAGACCAAAGCGATACCCGGAACTTCCGGAGAAACTTAAGGAAGGCCAAAACGATGCTTTGTTCTGCAAAAGGTCTAGCTCAGCCAATCTTTTCTGAACATCGGCTTCCTTTATAGAGATATTATTTTTTACCGCATAATCAATACAACTCCGCAGGCTCCATTTTGTTTGTGCCTTACTAAAAAAGGATAAGACTAAGCAGCAGGTAAAAAGAATGTTTTTATAAAACATGAAGCATCTTGATAAAGGAAAGTTTATTGAAACAAAAGCTTCCGCAACGGATCAAAAAAGCGATCGAATAGTTTGCGGTCATCAGTAATAATCTCTGCGCCGGCCAGCATGTTGTTGCGAAAGAATAATTCTTTGCGATAAATAGTCTTTAACCCATCAGGTAGTTGAACCTGCACCAAGAAGCTGTCGCGCCGGTTAGGAAAGCTGGCAATAGAAGACACAACACCTTTCAAATAGCCGTATTCTTCGCTGGGGTAGTTTTCAATTTTCAACTTAACTTTTTGTCCTTCTTTTACTTTACCCAATCCACCCTGCCCGGCCATGAGCTGCGCATAATAAGAAATGGCTTCCGGCTGCACATAAAACAATTCCTGTCCTGCACTCACCTGTTCGGCTGGTTGAAGAGGAGCAGCAAAGTAAACTGTCCCTTCCTCAGGTGCTGTTACAATATACTTTTGTATCCATTCTTCTGTTTCGCTCTTTAGCAGAAGAAGAGCGGTAAAAATTTTTTGTTGTTGGTCCATCACCTGTTTTTGCAAATCCGTCAGTTCTTTTTGCTTATTGTGCACAGACACATCGTTATTGATGGTTTCAGATTTTGTCTGTGCAAGGGATTGTTCCTTCAAAAGCAGTGCGGCTTTGTACTTATTTACTTCTAGTGGCGCCACCAATTTATCTTTTGCCAGCGAGTCATAAGCGGCAAATTCCGCTTGTTGCAGTTGCCACTCCTGTATGGATAAATCTTCTTGCAAACGTATGTTTTCTTTCAGCTCGTGCATAAAAGCGATATCCTGAAGCAAGGCTGCCTTTTTCTTTTGATAATAGCCACTACCAAAAAACTGGCGAAGCTCATTCCATTCATTGGAAAAAGTTTGATAGGGCCGCTGCAACTCGCCAAGGCTCGGATAGTCAGCTGGAGTTGAAAAGGCAAGATTTTCAAAGTTGCCTGTTTGCACTTCCACTATGACGTTTGTAATCCAGTCTTTTACTTTCATCACTTCTGCATAGCTAGCTGTGCTTTCCACCGCAGCCAGGTGCTGCCCTTTCTTCACCTGCTGACCTTGGGAAATATAAATTGCCGTTAGTTTTCCTTCCGTATGTGCCAACGCGGTTTTAGGTGCATTTACAGCTACCAGCCTTGCTGTTGCATTTACCACATCGGGATACCGGACGAAAAGGGTTAAGAAAAGCAATAAAAGCAGAACGCCTAAAAAAACAAGATTGCCTCTGCGAATCATCCAATGCGGACGGTAGCTGATGATTTCCCTCACTTCGTTGCTGACGAGTTCTTCGCTGTGCTGTTGTGAATGAATCGCTGATGGCATGTCCTGAATTATTTTAAGTTCCTAATTCTAATTGGTTTTTGATCAGGGTGAAGTAATCTCCCTTCAGATTGGCCAACTCTTGGTGCGTTCCCCTTTCGGAGATGACACCTTTATTGAGCACTACGATCTGGTCGGCATTTTTCACGGTGCTGAGACGGTGCGCCACTACCACTACCGTTCGGCCCTCAAAAAATGACCGAAGATTGTCAACAATAATGCTTTCATTGGCTGCATCAAGGCTATTAGTGGCTTCATCGAAAAAAATAAATTCGGGAGCCCGGTAAACGGCTCTTGCAATCAGGATGCGCTGCTTTTGGCCTGCGCTGATACCGGTGCCTTCGGCGCCGATCTTTGTATTGAAACCAAGCGGTAGGCTTTCAATGAACTCCCGCACATTGGCAACCTCCACAGCCTGGTTCAACCGCTCCATATCTACTCTTTCTGTGCCCACAGCAATATTGCGGGCAATGGTATCGGAAAAAATAAAGCTTTCCTGCATTACAACTCCGCAGTGGCTACGCCAATGTTTGTGACTGATGTTTGACAAGAAAATACCACCCAACTTTATTTCGCCTTTTTGCGGTTCGTAAAATTTAAGGAGCAACTTTAGCAAGGTGGTTTTGCCGCTTCCGCTTACACCTACAATAGCCGTCGTTTTCCCTTTTGGGATAGAAAGATTGATGTCCCGCAACACCGGTTCGTTGCCGGCACCGGAATAGGTGAAGGAAACGTTGCGAAAGACAACCTCAGTGTCAAAGTATTCTCTAACTCTCCCAAAGGGGAGAATGCCATTACTCAAAACATCGCTTTCCAACGAGGTAGCGTATTGTATGGTTTCTTCAACAAGAGAGCCTTGTATTTGCTGACTTTCCCGTTGGGAAATTGAGGGGGCTGTTCCGCCCACCACCCTTCTCGCAAACGCTGCCGGCAGCGTGTATTGAAACTCCCTGTCCTCTGGCTCTTCATCTTCCATGGTGTGAATTTCATTCAGCCGGTCCATGCTGATTTTTGCGTTCTGCCAGCTTTGCACAAAACCAATCATTTGCTCCACAGGACTGTTTAATTGGCCGATGATGTATTGAACCGCCAGCATGGTGCCGAGAGTCATGTCGCCGTCAATGACCGCTTTGGCGGCTAAAAAAGTGATGATTATGTTTTTGCTCTCGTTAATAAAAAAGGCGCCGGCCTGTTGCCATTGGTTCAGCGAAAGCCCTTTCATACTTAGCCGGAACAGCCTTGCCTGTAAACCTTCCCACGCCCAGCGCATGGATTTTTCAACACCATTTAATTTGATTTCTTGCATGCCCTGTATCAACTGAATGGTGGCGCTTTGTTCTTTGGACGCTATTTCAAACCGTTTGTAGTCGAGCACTTTCCGTTTCTTTAAAAAAATGATTACCCAAGCCGCATAAAGAGCGCTGGCAAGGAGAAAAACGCTAAAGATGGAGATGTTGAATACGGCCAATACAACCGAGAACACAATCAAATTAACAAGGGAAAATAAAGTGCTTAACGAGGAGCCGGTCAGAAAGCTTTCAATGCGGCTGTGGTCGTTCATACGCTGCAGAATATCGCCGGTGTGCTTGCTGTCGAAAAAAGAAACCGGCAGCTTCATCAGCTTGATGAGGAAATCAGTAAGAATGGAAAGGTTGATGCGGATGCTGATATGCAGCAATATCCAGCTACGTACGAATTCCACAGCCAGACGGCCGGCAAACAGCGCCAGTTGCGCTAGCAATACAATGTACACAAAATGAAGATTGCCGGTGCTGATGCCGGTGTCCACCACGCTTTGTGTAAGAAAGGGAAGAATGAGTTGCAAGAGGCTGGCAATGCCCAGACCAATGAAAAGTTGAAGAACTAATTTTTTGTAGGGAAGAACATAATTGATAATATTTTTAAACCGAAGCCCTCCTTTGTTCTCATCTGTACTGAATTCATTGCTGTAAAAGGCAGGAGACGGTTCTAACAAAAGAACAATACCTTCCGACATATTGCCGCTTTTATCACTTGCCCAGTGTTCCGAAAACTCTTTTGCTGTGAAATGCACCAAACCGTTCGCCGGGTCCGCAATAAAAATTTTGCTGCCCTTTACTTTGTATAACACCACAAAATGGTTTTGATTCCAATGCAGGATAGCAGGAAGATCAGCTTCTTTCAACAAGGTAGTTGTATCAATTTTTACGGCCTTAGTACGAAAGCCAACTGCTTCAGCTGCTTCGCTGATACCCAAAAGGTTGACACCTTCCTTTCCTATTTGTGTTTTCTCCCGCAACAATTGCAATGGTATGGAACGCTTGTGATGCTTTGCTACCATACGTAGGCAGGTTGGGCCACAATCCATCGTATCGGGTTGTTTATAAAATACAAATGACATTTGCTTAGAAACTGCTTTATGTTTTCACACAACTTTTTAAAAATCCTAATGATTTACCTTGAGAAATTTTCATTTCGTTTGTTGTAAAAGCATCTGTACGTTCTTTCGAAAACGCTCTTCGTCTCTGATATCTATTTCATACATGTCACCGTTTCTATCAACTAAGAAAGAAAGAGGTATACTTGTAATTCCGTAATGCTCTTTCATGGACTTGTCATCTAAAACCAAATTCTTCCAAAACATATTTTCCTTGCGCAATGCTTGTATCCACGAGTGCCTGCTTTCATCAATTGAGATACTTGTTATTGAAAAACCGGTTTTCTCATACAGTTTAAACGCCGTTTTAAGAAGTGGAATTTCTTCTCTACAAGGAATACACCAACTGGCCCAAAAAACTACTAGAGTGAGCTTTGCATCTTTACCCACTATATAATTCGCTTTGCCAACAGAGTCCATGAGTAACGCATTTTGAAATTTTCCATGCTTGTCAATCGAACGCCGAATTGAAATATATTGCTGAAGCTTGAAATAATGTTGAGGATAATCTTCGAATAAGCTACGACTAAAAAAGTTTAAAACAGTTACTAGCTCACTAGGAAAGAATTTTGAACGTTCGTCATATACACGCCGAAGCAAATACCAACTTTTGTTATTTCGTCTTACATTTTTTTTTAGATTGTAAAGTTGAATTTGCCTTTTTGAAGAGTCAATTTTATTCGGATTTAAAGTTTCGATAAGATAAGAATCGGCCATTATGTTATCCAGTTGAATGTCTTTGGTTTGAGTACTCTCAAATAATTGCTTGTACTTTTTATGAGGCCTTATCTCTATATTCTCCCGAGAAAAACTCAATTGAGAGAATGCAGATAGTTTACCTTTTTTCATACTTCTAAAAAAGTTCATTTGTTTCAAATTGCCATTTGAATCTTTATAATATACATTAACCCAGTATGGCTCTATCTTGAATATTGATTTTTTTAGGCTATATATAAAATTGCCATTTCTTGTCCGGACTGAATCTTTAAAATGAGGTCTCTGGGAGCCGACAAACTCGAAATAAATATTACCCTTATAATCAGGTATATTGCCAGTAAATTTTATTGGATGCTGGCTTTTTGTATTCAGAGAAAAAAGAGAGATAAGTATTGAAAGTAGAAAAATCTTTAAAAGCATAAGACAGTTTTAAAAGCAGGTTGTAAAATATTACAACCTGCTTAGACACATTATTGCCAACAACGAGAACGACCTCCATTAGAAGTTATTGTTCCGCCGTCACAAGCGTCACAATAGCAGCTAATCGTGGTACCTACTGATGACATGGCACATTGACCGTACTTAGTGGTTGTCACCTCACCTTCTGTAATCACGCAAGAACAATTAGATCCGTCCATGCATTTCGGACCTTCTGGCAAACGACCACCTAGAATTTTCTTCTGATCTTCCTTGCTTAGGCTTAGCCCTAAGCTTTCAAACTTTTTCATTGTGTAAAAGTTTTTTAGTTTTGAATTGGCCCGGGTTAAGGTACCAGGCGCTTTTACCTTTGTTATGCATACAAAGCGTTTTGGCCCGGGCTTTTTATATCAAATGTGACAAGTCCTCAATCTTATATATTTCAGGCAATTGGTAACCATCCACAAAAACTGTCGGAGTAAAAGAAATGTCCATTTCCCTACACCATTTATCCATTGCTTCAAGAGTTTTATCTTGCTCCCTGAGGTGCATGTCATCTATTACATACTTTAATTTGAATACGTCAATGTCTTTCGTACCGTTGTACCATGCATCTAGCGCCTGCCGAATGGAGTAGTTAGTTTTTTTTGAAATTGCCATCAGATGTCTAACTGGTGGCCCTTTTATGTCACCTTGATTGTTTGTGACTTTAAAAATTATTTGCACTTTCACGTCTTCATTGTTTATCAATTCCTCTATGATCTTATGGGCTTCTGCACAAGGACCACAATAAGGATTACACACCTTAATTAAGGTATGGGTTGCATCTGGATTGCCCAAGGTAATGCCAAGCCCCTCTGTTGAATGGGTTATTGCTTTCTGCTTTTGCTGCAGCGCCGTAAAAATTTCTTTGTTGAACTTCAGTTTGTTTAGTTCTTTTTTAAACTGCTTTCCAGCATGGGCGGCAAGGAAGGCTTTTTTTGCAGCCACCCAAAAGAGTACAGGTAATGAGAAAGCAACGAGAACTGGAAGTAGTTGATTAATGGAAAGAGGGTTCTGCAAGAAGTTTAGAGCAACATCAGAAACAGTCCAATAACTAAAGTAGGCGATAGCAAACTCTGTTAACAGCGATGCTTGGACGACAAGGCAAAGCGGGCACCATTGTTTGGCTATGCGCCACTGATAATAGACGGAGAAAAGAGTGAAAGGTAATGCAAGAAGATTTAGCCAAGAAAGGATGGAAATAGATGGCAGTTGATAGCTGGCAGTTTGCAGTAAGAAGAGAAAGCTACCGGCAAAATAAAAGAAACCTAGCTCACTCCAGCTAAGCCAGTTGAAGAGCTTTGCACCTTTTGAGTTTAATAAAGCAGTGCAGTTGGTGTTTCTGTTAACTGAGCAAATTTGCTGCAATACCGCGTTTGATTTATCTACCTCAAACCAGAGCAGCAAACCCGTAACGATGCAGCCAATTAGTTTTACAAAAAGCAATAAGCTGGCAGCAAGGCCTAGAGTTGTTCCGGCGTTTAATGACATAAAGAAAATAGCAAGCAGCAATCCAGCAGCAATTAAAACAGGAATACGTAATCCGGCTAGTAACTCTTTCTTTTTCTGCCGTCTAAAATCTTTCTCACCGGAATGCTCACTTTTTTCCGCCAGCAATACCGTGTTGGTCCAGTCTCTCAAAAAGCTTTCACGGCTAATCTTCTGTTCTTTACCTTTTTCGTTAATAAGATTTACCGTAGTGTTTATGTTGTTTACTAATACAAATGTGCCGCCACTTTTACGGATGTGGGCAATAAAAGGCGTTGGTAGTTTTTCCAAGTTTTCTGGTTCTACTTGAAATGCGGCATTCTCTACCTTCCAGTGCTGAAGGCTGTCGCTGATGCTGTATAAGCTTGGAAAGTCCGGATGGCTTTCGACTTGATCAATTGCAGTGGTGGCAGTAACAGGAACGTTTAAGCTTTTTAATAACTGAACAGTGGCTTCAGATACGTTGCTCGTGCTCCTTTTTTCAAGCAGGGCTTTAACTCTCATGTGCATTGTTTGGCACAATTAAATTGAGAAGAATAAGTTAGACAAGCAAATAATTAGCGGTTATAAATTATAATACCCTGAAAGGGGCAGAAGCAATTTTGCAACGGGTAAAACTCTTATTATTGTTAACCAAAACTAACAATCCCATTTAAAGCATATGGTTATCTCCGGCGAACTGTTGCAAAAACTAAGACTACTTAAAGGCATCAAGCAAGAAACAATAGCAAAGAAGTTGGGTATTAGCCAGCCACGCTATTGCCAATTAGAGAAAAAAGCGAGGATTCAGGGAGATCTTCTGGCAAATCTTATAAAGGCCTTAAACTATACGACTGAAGAAGCGGAAGAACTGGAAAAAAAGTTGTACAGATAACTAATATAAAAACAAAAGGCTACTCTGCCGAATAGCCTTTCATATTAATCTGCTTTGCAGACTGCTAAAACCGGTACCCAATACTAAAATAGGGCAGTGCCTTTTCTTCTTTCGAAAAAGCAAGCGAGCCGGTTACCACCCACCGCTTGATAGGCGCTATCCAAATACCGCCGCCGTAGCCATTGTGCCAGCGGCCTTTGTTTTCTTCACCATCCTGCCACACACGGCCAATGTCGTGAAAGCCAAGAATACCCAATGAACCGGGGAATAAGAACGTACTGAACTCCGCCAACCTTATCCGTATTTCCGCATTGTTAAACAGCATGGTTCTTCCCGCAAAACGGTTGCGGCGATAACCCCGCAGGTTTTCTGTACCGCTTAGGTATTGCGCCTGCGGAATTTCAAAAGCACCAATGTTGTGACCCACGCCCAGGCGCAGTGCATACACAGCAATGGCCCGCGGCTCAAACGAAGCCACCACGCTCATGTCCCAATGCAGTTGCGTAACACGGTTGCTTTGTCCATTCAACCCAATCAAACTTCTTGCACCGGCATCCAGTAAAAAACCGCGGGTGGGAAGGTTGGGATTGTTCCGCGAATTGATATCAAGCAGAAACGCAGGACCCACATACATTTTTGGTTTGTACAGCGTCGCATTATCCACACCACTCAGAACCGATTGCCCTAAAAACTTGTCGTCGTTTTCGCTGTTGTTAATGTCGAAATACTGAAAGGCAAGTCCGTAATTAATGCGCATCCACGATTGCAACTGCCGGCGCAACAAAAACGAAAGGTTGCCAATGTTGTAACGTGCCCGGTAGTAGCGGTCGCCGCCGGGTTGCGATTTATCAAACACCGTGTTGTTACCAAGGCCAAAAAAGTTGGTCACGTTCACCGGTGCCCGCAGGTTACCGCGAATGAGCAGGTCTTTGTTGCCAACAGCTCTTGTAAAATCGCCTTCGTACGCAAAGTAGTACGACGATGTACGCAGTGCATGTGCCGCCCGGAAGATGTGCCGTGTAGCAAACGGCTCTTTGCGGAAGCCCTGTGTTACCACTTCACCTTTCAATCCCAAAAACAAACCGTCATCCACATTATAACCATACTGAATACCCGGGTTGAAATAACCGTATTTGTAAGAAAGACGGTTGTACTCGTTGTTCCGCGGATCGGCGTTAATGCGTTTTAAAAAGCCGGCTTCATTTCCGCTGAACTTGTTTTCTTCAAACGTTACATCGTACACACGAACGCCTTTTCCTTCATTGCTTTCGTTCACGAAATGATCATCACCCGAGCCGCCGATCATGCGAACTTTAATGCTGTTGGGCACACCCTTTACCACGAAGCTGTCGTTGCCTTCAAGGCCATAAATCATCAGCTCTTTTGTTTCGTTTCCGTCAAACACACGGTTGTACATGCTGGTGGCAATGGCATTGTTCTTATCAATTTTGTGAACAGTTACATGCAGCTTATCACCAGGTTGTTTATCCAGTACAAACAGCTCCCGCTGGTTGCTGCCAACAATGTTTACCTGCTGCGAGAGAAACGAATAATATTCCATCATGTCGTTGCGGAAATGATTTCGCCGCTCTTTCAGCGTGTTTACAATTTTGTCGTAATCGAAAGCCCTCGTTTCTCTCGGCTGTTGCTGCATGGCTTTTTCAATCACGTCGTCCGTCATGCGGGAAAGAAACGTATCAATCTGTCGTTCCCAAACATCGCGGGATAATTCGTTCAGGAAAAAGCGGTCGAAGTTGCGGGCCGGCTTGTTAAAGGTTTTAATGTTGCTTGCCTTTGCTTTAAAGCCTTGCAGCTCCGGCGATATCCAGGGCTTTCTTACAAAATAGGGAATGATACCCTGGTTGGTGAAGAAAGCCTGGTCCTGATCTTTTGGAATGGCATAATAAATCTTGCCCTTACCAGTGTCCCGCGTTGACCATTCCCACTGTCCTTCATGCCGGTCAAAGTCCATGTAGAAGTTATCCAGCAGCCTTGCTTTTAATACACTCACCTGGTCTATGTGATCGTCGTTGTCTTTTGCCAGCTTCAGCACCACTTCGTCGGTGTTGTCTGTTTTAGTAAGAGTGCCTGGCTGGCGCTCTTCCATTGTTACCAGCGTGTTTTTAAATGTTTCGCGAAAGCGGCCCAACCGCGGATCATCCGGAATGTACACCAGTTTTTTTCGCAACGTAGGTACGCCGGCGGCATCGGCAAAGGTTGAAATAGACAGACCCGAATAAGGATACGATGCAGAGATGCCATCGAAAATAATGTTGCGCACAAAGGTTTGCCGCAGGTCGGCCGGTATAGCCGCATCAGGAAATTTTTCTACTGAGCGCAACGACCATTCTTTCCCGTCCTTATCCTCTACCCGCAGTGAACGGGTTTGTTTTCCACCACCCTGCTTTTCCGGTTTCAGGTCTTTAAAATCAAGCACCGGCACTTTTATCGGCGTTGTCCATTCATTGCGGTAGTTCTTGCCAATAAAAAGATTTTTCAAACCGCTGCCGCGAAGCATAGGGTTAGCAGCTACCAGCACCGAATCGGGAAAATTAGGCACGGTATCTTTCGACTCCACGTTGGGCGCAGCAATAATGGAGCGAAGGTCTTTTTCATAATTCGGCGTTGCCAGATCTTTTGCGTTGATGTTGTAAAACTTCACCAGCACTTTGCCGCTCTTGTGAATTTCCAGCACCGAAAAACCATTGTTGATATCGTGGTACAACAATTCGCCTTCGCGGTTTTCCTGTACGCGGTTTTGTTTGGCGGCCGCACCGGTCACAATCTGAAACAAACTGTCTTTTTGAATAAACTGCAGGTTGTGGTCATGGCCCGAAGCCACCATGGCATTGGGGTGGCGGCGCATTTCCCGCTCAATGGTTTGCACCATGGTTTGATACAGCGGATGCTTCACATCCTGCAGGTTGCCAAATACACCGCGGGTAATGGGATAGATAGAACCAAGAACCGGCAGTGGAATCCACAACTTTGGATTGATAGCGGTGAGCGGGAACAGGTGTTCTTTCCACGTATAATCGCCGCCGTGCACACCAAACGAATACAGCGGGTGATGCGTTACTACCAGCATTAACTGGTTGGGATGCGCCGCGACAATCTCTCTTAATTCAGTGGCAAATTCTTCTACCGAACGGGCATTGCAGGTAGAACTTGCCCCGGGCTTATCGTGGATATACAAAAACCATTGGCTGTCCACAAAAACCACCACCACCTGGTTGTTTAATTCTACGGGAATGGGACCGGGACAACCTTCGCCGGGCAACGCCTGGATGTTGGGCATGCCCAGGCCATTGATATAATTGTATTGATTGCGTACCTGCTGCCAGCCTTCCAGTTTTCCGTTGGCCCAGTCGTGGTTGCCCATGATGTAAAAGGCCCGCGATTTTTTATTGAGAAAAGGTTTTAACTGGTAATCAATAATATGTTTCGACCGCTCGTAATCCGGTGCGCCTTTCATGGGCAGACCAAGCGGGTAAATATTATCGCCTAAAAAAATAGCGGTGTTTCGTTCGTCGTTCCAGTTTACATTTTTCTGCAGCCAGTCAATTACAGGGTGCGATTGTTCGGCCACCAGTTCGCCGCCATCACCAATCAGGAAAATGCGTTGCGTTATGGTATCTACCTGTGCCTGCGCAACACTTACAAAAAAGAGCGCCAATGCCAAAAGTCGTCTACTCATCGTTTTATTTTTTCTTACTGGTTTGCTGTAGCGGGAAATAAAAAAGGGTAGCGTTGCCGTATTTTCCTTCGTTGCTGATGTACATATCGCCATTGGGTGCAAAAGCAATGCCCTCGGCCTGCGGGTACAAATCGGGGTTGAGAGTATAAGCTTCAATTACCTGCCCTCTTGTATCAGTAACAACAAGCAGTTGTCCTGCTGAAGAAAGAATGAACAGCCGTTTGCTTACCGGATGAATAGCGGCTGCAGAAGGCGCAAACTTGATATCGGTGTTTTTCAGCAGGTCTTCTACCTTTTCGGTGCTGATTGTGTAAAATGGCTCCTTGTCAAACGTTCGGCTGCGCAAATCGAACTTAAAGGCCGTACGTACACCGGTGCCTTTTTCCTGGGCACATGATTTGCAAAGCAGAATCAATCCCTGAACCGTTGGGTCGTAATAAAGCGTTTCAAAATCGTTGGAGCCCGACAAGCCAAGACTGTAACGCTTAATATTGCTGGAGTCTTCTTCACCCGGCGCCAGTTCTATCAGTTCGCCCCTGCTCATTAACAGGAAAACAGAAGAATCAACCTTCACGATATCTTCCAGGTCGGCGTCCTTCGGAATAACTTTGTCGGTGTAATCCTGCAGCTTTTGCGTTTTCAGGTTAATCTGAAAAACTCTTTCCTTACTGTCGGAGATAGCCAGCAGGCTGCTGTCTTCCTTCACGAAAAAAATCCCGGAGATTTCTTCCAACGCTTTTCCAAGATCGGAACGTTTGGGATTATTCAATGAGTAGCCTGCCGGCGATGTATGATCTTCCTGACCACAACTAATCAATCCGGCAGTCATCAAAACGATGGCAATACGAAGCAGGCATTTGTTTTGAAATAACATGATGGGCATTTGTCTACTTTCACCTATCAAACAATGCACCAACCAACCATGAACGAAACAAACAGCCAGTTGTTGAATGCAGCAAGAACCTATGTAACAGATGTTTTTCAACATAAAGTAAAACCGGAGTTTGTGTTTCATAATATGGAACACACCGAAGATGTTGTGGAAGCCTGCAGCCACATGGCCGACTATTACCAATTAAATGAAGAAGACCGGCTGGTACTGATGCTGTCCGCCTGGTTTCATGATGTAGGCTACGCCGGCGGACAAGCCGAAGGCCACGAGGAGTTAAGTGTACAAATGGCTACACAATTTTTACAAACACGCCAGGTAGATGATGCCATCATTCAACGCATCGCCTCCTGCATACAGGCTACCCGCATGCCGCAATCGCCGGTTAGTTTAATTGAGAAGATTTTGTGCGATGCCGATCTTTTTCATTTGTCAACCGAAGACTTTAAAGCCCGCAACAGCTTGCTGAAACAGGAGCGTGAAAACCTGCTGGGACATAAGATTGATAAAAAAGAATGGCGCAAAAACAACATCCAGTTTTTAAGCGAGCATAAATACTACACCGATTACGGGCAGGATATGCTGGAGCATAAAAAAATGGACAACATTGCGTTGTTTCAAAAAAAGGGGGACATAAAAAAAGCGGTGGAAGCCGTGGAAAACGACCATGCGTTCCCTTACAGCACCAGTATGAATTCGCTGCTTGACCCGCAAACAAGAAAGATGACGGACCGAGGTGTGCAAACCATGTTTCGCACTACCTCCAACAATCATTTTGAGCTGAGTGCACTGGCCGATGGCAAAGCCAATATCATGATCTCGGTAAACGCCATCATCATTTCCGTTGTGCTGACGGTGTTGCTTACACGCTTGCCTTATTATCCGCAGTACCTCATACCTACCATCATCCTGGTGCTGGTTTGTCTTGGCGCCATGATCTTTGCCATTCTTGCCACGCGGCCTTCCATCAGCGGCGGGCAATTTACAGAAGACGACATCCGGCAGAAAAGAGCCAACCTTCTTTTCTTTGGCAACTTTTACCGCATGCGCCACGAAGACTACCAATGGGGTATGAACGAAATGCTGAAGGACAAAGAGTATTTGTACAACAGCATGATCAAAGACATTTATTATTTAGGCATTGTGCTGGCCCGCAAATACCGGTTGCTGCGTGTGGCCTACACCATTTTTATGTGGGGATTGATCTTGGCCGTTATTGCCTTTGCCGTTGCTTCTATTATTCCTGATTCGGCAATCGTAACCGAAAGCACAGCGCCACTTATCGATTATCCGTAAGGCTTCATCATCTTTTAGCGCCGTGTTGCAACCATGAGCGATAGCTTTGCACGCTTTCATGAACAAACGATTTCCCCTTTTACTTCCAAAGGTTAGTGATGCACTCAACGGCGTGGTAGCCGTTGGCAGAAAAGCGGCCGTGCTCAACCCGTTCAACTTTCAAAAAAAGGGAACCCAGGGCAAGGCCGTTTTTGCACTTGCCATTGTTTGTTTTTTCTGGGGCACTACCTGGGTTGCATCAAAAGAAGGGGTGCGGTACATGCCGGCCCTGCAACTGGCGGGCATCCGGCAAACCATTGGCGGCTTGTTTTATGTGCTTTACTTTTTGTACAAAAAAGCAGCGTTGCCAAAGGGCAAAGAATGGGGACCTATCATTGTGTTGAGCATCCTCAATTTCATGTTGAGCAATGCTCTTTCTACCTGGGGCGTGAAATACATTTCTGCAGGATTGGGTTCCATCATCGGCGCCATCTTTCCGCTGTGGCTTGTGATCATTGGCAGCTTTGGCGCCGGTACAAAAATTAAACGCGAAGCGGCATTTGGTCTTGCGCTTGGGTTCACCGGCATTTGCGTTATTTTTTTCGATCACCTGCACGATTTCCTGAACGCTGATTTTCGTTTGGGAATTTTTCTTTCGCTGGCCTCTACGTGGTCGTGGGCCTTTGGAACGTTGTACACAAAAAAAGAAGCGGCCAATTTCAACCCCTATTTTTCACTGGGATTGCAAATGGTGATTGCCGGACCAACCGTTTACCTTGTGTCAAAACTCACCAACAACTCGGTTCCGTTTTCCGCTATTCCCTGGCAGTCGTGGGTGGCCATTGGTTACCTGGCTTTGTTTGGCTCTGTGCTTTCGTTTGTGGCGTATTTGTATGCGTTGCAGAATTTACCAACCGAACAGGCATCGCTGTATGCCTACATCAATCCCATTGTTGCGTTGCTGTCCGGCGCATTGATCTCCGGCGATAAACTCACATGGCCTATTCTTACCGGTGTGCTTATTACCTTGCTGGGTGTGCGGCTGGTCAACAAATCGGCCAAAGCAACAGGCAACGATTAATCAGGAATGAACATTTGTATTGGCCGCAACACTGTTTGTGGTTTGATGGTCTGAAGATGATCGCTGCGCCACATTGATAAACTGCTCATAAGTTTCTTTCCATCCTTCAAACAGCGGATCGGTGCCCAGGAAGGGGTTGTGCCAGATGGTAATCATGTTGCCGCCTACTGAACGAGTCACATCGAGGTAA
Source organism: Flavisolibacter sp. (assembly GCA_035510335.1). Taxonomy (GTDB): domain Bacteria; phylum Bacteroidota; class Bacteroidia; order Chitinophagales; family Chitinophagaceae; genus Flavisolibacter. Next base: position 48,367 of record DATKHJ010000359.1, read on the forward strand.
TGCATCAAATCGTTGAAGGCATCGGCCGGCGATTTTTTTTCTTCAAAAAACGAATTGGCATCCATGTAACAAAACGGGTGCAGCCGCAACGGCGATTTAATATCGTTCTTCAAATCGTACCAGTAAAACGGTGTGGCAACAGAAGCACGAAAACCGTTGATGGTTGCGTAGCCCATAGAGTAATCATCCAGAATTTCGGCGCTGAGCAACTGCCTATAAGTAGCTGGCAGCGAAAACCGAATGTAATGCTGCCGCGAAAGCCGGATGTTTTGCTCTGCCGTTTTCTCCAGCCAAGATTTTTCTTTCTTTAGTAATTGCGGATGATCGCCGCTGGCCCAGGAAGGATGAAGACCGACCTTGTACGTTGCGGCGGTTGCCTTCACCAACTGCTGAAAAGCGGGGTTTTTAATATCGATGTTGCGGTCGTACTTACCACGTTGATCGGCCACCAGGAAAAAATAAATGGGCTGAAGGCCATGTTGCCGGTGCAGGTTATCCATCCATTCGTAGGCATCAAACGGATCTTGCCGCTTGCCCCGGATGACTTTAATGCGCTGAGCCATTGTTCGCCACTTGCCGGTAAAAAACAGTTTGGCCAGTGCCCCTGCATTGCGCTTAAAGCCTTTGCC
>DATKHJ010000360.1:0-2921 GCA_035510335.1 Flavisolibacter sp.
TTTGAATACAACTTGACAACTATTTATGAAAGGGCGGATAGAAAAATGCCATCAAAATCTAATTTTTATTCAGTTATCAAAGACAAGACGAAGGAGGATGTTAATTACATCTTTCAAAAGCAGGGTTGGACAATCCGCAAATCTTCAATGACAGACTTTGAAATTCAAAATAGTTGGACAGAATTAGTTTTACAAAGCGACAACGAAAGTTTATTGTTACACGGTCTTGTAGCATATCATCCTGACAATGTGAAAATCATCGGACAGCTTTTCACCAGTTTGAATTGTGGTTATAAATTCGAGTTTTATGACAACGACCAAATTGTGGAGCAGACCCAAAACGGCATGTAACATGGGGTTTGCCGCAAGGCTGGCTGACGTAGTAACAATCAACATTTATGCTACTATCATCTTCAGTTTGGGCAGACGTAATTCTAATCGGCATTTAGTACTAACTTCAACTTTAAATCATTTTACCAGCTTCCGTACCGGGCTGACGGAACATATCCCCTAGCCCTGCGGCAAGCCCTGAACGTTAGCGACTATTAAGTTTGACGATGCAAAAATTTCTAATTGCCATAATTCTCACATTTTCTCATGCAACTTCACACGGTCAAGTGCAGCCAGCAAGCACGGACACCCTCAAGGTGACACTGTCAGAGGTTTTTAATACTGTAAAAAAGTTTTCTGTTTATCGCCGGCAAGTAAACTGGGAAGAACTAGAAGCGACAATCCTTTTTAATGAACCCAACACATTGAGTTTAGAGGTTTTCAAGCAACGTATTCAACAACTCTTTTCAACCGTAGGCGATGTACATGGAGCATTGTTTCTAAACAATGAGAGAATTGGTGCAAACAACATGCAGTCGAACACTATTAGCGACAAGTTTGTGGCCCAATTGAGACAGTCAAACATCCATCTACATACCACTACAATCGGGAAGATTGGATACTTACTTATTCCGTCCAACAGTTCAAATGAAAATTTAACCATCCTTGCTCAAGCAATTCAGGACAGTTTATGCTCCCTAATTGCTCAGCCGCTTGATGGCATCATCATAGACCTCCGGGCAAACGAAGGAGGGAGTATATATCCTTTGTTTTCCGGAATGCATCAACTGATTGGTGATGGTGATTTCGGCGCTTTTACAGACTTGAATGGTGAGAGAAAGGATAAGTGGACACTGCGTAGAGGACAATTGCATCAACGAAAGAGAATAGTGGCATCTGTAAAAAGTCGCTGCCAGTACCCAAAGGAGATTCCGGTTGCCGTTCTGTTAAGCCCAATAACCGCAAGTGCTGGTGAAATGTTAGCCATTGCAATGAGAGGCAGAAAAAACACGATATTCATCGGCGAGAAGACTTATGGGTTGACAACCGGCATCTCAACCTTTAGAATACAAAACAACATACTTGCAGTGGCCACAAGTTTTAGTGCAGACCGAAAAGGGAAAATTTATCGTGGTTCTGTATCGCCTGACATTGAGGTGGTGGGAGGAGATGACTTCAACCGCATCCACAAGGATGCGAAAGTTTTAACTGCATTGAAGTGGTTTAGTTCTACCAAAAGCCGCTAACAGCGGTTTCCTTCTATGCTGGCTGACGGAATAAACATCAGCAACAAATCGCTTTTCAACGGCATAATCAGCAGACAAAACGCAGATGAACAAATGAATAAAACTTGTACATTAGTTTTCAATCGGCTTTTGTTCTAGGCTGACGAACCACAGAATATCTGCACTTCGGCAAGCCGTATCTCGTTGCGCATGCACCCAATCTTTCTCTTTGAAAACGCTTACGATGTAAAAAACGAAGCGTTATGAAACGAAATTCATTTTTAAGGACTTGTATGGCAGCCGGAGTATTGCTGGCTGCTCCTCTTCATTCACTTGCCAACATAAAGTTTAGAAACAGGGTGGACAAAGGCGTACGGGTTGCCGCCGGAAAAGACCGGTTTGATAAACCGATTGCTCTTTTTGAAGGCGATACGTTTTACACCAAGGTTTCCACTGCAGATACGGATAGTGATGTGTTTGTCTTTGAATCCAGTCGCTTAAAAGAAGGCGGACCTTCGTATCACCTGCACTTTGAACAGGACGAATTTTGGTATGTTCTCCAGGGTGAATTTCTTTTTAAAGTGGGAGAAGAAACATTTACGGCAAAGGCAGGCGATAGCGTTTTTGGCCCAAGAAAAGTTCCGCACGCCTTTGCCAAAGTAGGTGAAGGGGAGGGAAAGCTCCTAATGTTTTTTCAACCGGCTGGAAAAATGGAAGAAATGTTTCGGAAAATAGGTGAAGGGCTAACGAAAAACATGACCGAAGAACAGCAGGATAAGTTCCGGGAAGAACACGGCATAAAACGAGTAGGCCCACCGCTGACCTATTTTAAGAAATGGTAGTAGCGTATGAACGCACAACACGCCATTTGCAACAGCATGGTTGAAGAATATTTTTCTTTCTCCTTGATTCTCCTGCAAGGGAATAGTCGGGAAAGGATCAGTTGAACTTTACCCGTTTGAAAAAATCCTCAGTGCGCCGCTTTTTCATGAAGCAGGGTATAACACTGCTTTCCAATTTCCAGTTCTTCGTTGGTGGGCACCACCAGCACTTTCACAGTTGAACCTTCCGCGTTTATTTCGCGGATGTTGCTGCTGCGTTCTTCGTTCTTTTTCGTATCCAGTTGAATGCCCAGAAAATCCACTCCCGAACAAACCATCCGGCGGGTGGTGGCGTCGTTTTCTCCCACACCCGCGGTAAACACAATCGCATCCAGTCCGTTCATAGCGGCCGCATAAGCGCCAATGTATTTTTTAATGCGGTAGGCATAAAGTTCATAGGCCAGTTCGGCCTCCTTGTTGCCGAGGGCTTTTTCTTTCAGTATATCCCGCATATCGCTAAAGCCGGTAAGGCCCTTCATGCCGC
>DATKHJ010000361.1:0-5958 GCA_035510335.1 Flavisolibacter sp.
CGCCAAAAGCATTCAGCAGCATTAGCGGGTAGATGAACTGCCACTCGGTTAGCCGGGGAAAATAGCACTGCATCATTTTCTCCATTTGTCGTACCGAAACAACACCCAACAGGATGCCGTTCCAGGCAAAAGAAAAGATCAGCGCCAGGTCAAACCAAAGCGGCACAAACCCGCTGCTTTGCAGGTGAAACAAATCGGTAATGATGTAAAAGGAATTTGGCAGAAAGAGCAGCCAGGCCACAAATACAAATGCAAATTTCCACCGGCTTTCAATCCATGCCGGGTTACGAATGGCAAACCGGGTGATCAGGTAGGGAACCAGGGCCAAAAAAAGATTCCATGTTAACCAGGCAAAACGCCACTGGTCGGTATAAACAATACGAAACGCTGTGAGGCCAAGACTGAAGAAACAGGAAAGCATCAGCAGTTTTTCCAGTTCGCTTTTGGCGAAATAGATGCGGAGCAAAAAATGGTTTTGAAGCTGTTTAAACATACAGAATGAGTTTGGGTAGAAAAATGATTGTTCCGGTAACAAAGGCAGCAACGGCCGATACCAGCACTGCGGCAGCAGCGAGGTCTTTTACAAGGCCGATTTGCGGGTGTTTTTCAGTTGAAATAAAATCCATGGCTTTTTCAATGGCGGTATTGATGATTTCCATTGTCCACACAAGGGCCATGGACAGCAGTAACAGGATGAATTCTGTTTTTGAAATGTGCAGAAGAGCGGCAAGTGTAAAAACAACAACGGTCAGAACTGCATGGATGCGGGCATTGTGCTCAGTTTGAAAAAGTGCCCGGATGCCCTGCCATGCGTAGCGGAAGCTGGTTGCTCTTTCCCGCCAGGAGAATTGTTTTGTTGGTTTTCGTTCAGCTGTTTTCATCTTTCTGTACATCTGGGTTTAGCGTTTTTCTAAATCTTACCACTGAAACTTTTTGGAGTAATGCATAATAACGGCCAGCGTAGCAAACAGCCCAAGGCTTCCAAGCAGCAGCGAATAGTCTTGCAATTGCAAAATCGTAAACACGTAGCCATACAATAACACCAACATAGTGGCAATTAACACAGCCAGCTTTCCGGAAGCAAGAATGCCTTTCACAAACCACCCGATTAACCCGATTGTACAAACCGACGCAATTACATAAGCTGGATTAAATCCAATGTATTCCGAAAAAGAAAGCAACAGGGTGTAAAACAAAATCAGCGCCAGCCCAATTAAGCCGTAGTGAAAAGGATGTGCTGACTTCTTATTGGTGGTTTCAATTAAAAAGAAAGCGGCAAACGTCAGCAACAAGCAAAGCAGGGAATACTTAACAGAACGCATTGTCTTTTGGTAGCTGCTCACCGGAATAAACAGGTCCACGCCAAAAGCAGAAGAGGAAACAGCGTTGACTTTGCCGTAATTATTAATCGAATACGCATCATCTTTCCATTGCTGCGGAAAAGACCTTTCATGCCCCATGCTTTTCCAAGTGGCCGTGAACCCGCTGTCTTTTATCGCAGTAGTTTGCGGCAGGCTGTTTCCGTTAAAACTTGGATGCGGCCAGCCGGAAGAAAGATGAACGGTTGTTGCTTTTCCAATAGGTGCAAATAACAACTGCTCCGATCCGTTGACGCTGAACTGCGTTGAAAACCTCAGGTTCTGCGCATCTTCTACACTAGTTAATTGCAGAGGCGCATACAATCCCTGGTCCTTAGCATTTTCCACCGCAAATGCTGAAACGGTCAACGTCGTGTCGTTGACAGACAACTTTACTTCATCGTTTAATCCTTTGTTGTCGGAAGTGCTCATTCGGATATACGCTTCATTCCACAACATGTCTTCTGGCGCAAGCCCTAACTTTTGCAGCTGTAGTGATGAAAATGAACCATTCATTTTTACAGCAGACGTGTACAACATCACCTTATAAATGCCCCTGTATTTTTCCTGTGGTGTAACGGCAGCATCTATGTTTAACTGGTCGGGCAGAAAGTAAGCCAGGCGTTTTGTTTTTTCTTGTTGGGTATCGCCGCTGTTGACGCTTTGCCAATACGGGATAACCAGAACAGGCCCCATGATGTTTTGTTTGCCGGCCCATTTGCTGCTAACTTCATTCATTGCCTCTTTTTGCCGCGTTTCCCTTTCTTCAATCAGCTCTTTTACGTAGTAGGATGGGATTTGTAGAACTAAAAGAATTAACCCGATAATACCGCTTTTAACCAGCAGCTTGCTTTTGGTCCAGACACTGCTTACCGTTGTTTCCATTTTGATTTTTTATTTGATTGTTAGAGATTTTATTTTGGAATAAATCATCCACAGAAGCGCAAAGCCAAAAACGCCAAAGGAGCAATCGATCAACTGCCAGCCGAACGGAATACCACGGAAATAACCGGCAATAAAAGCAGTGGGAATCACCAGTACACAGGCAATCAATCCAAATTCAACAACCCAAATGTTTCGCACCGGGTCTTTGTAAGGACCAATAAATAAAATGGCCAGCACAACATGCGCAAAGGCTAACCAGTCGTAGCCATAGAGTAAGAAAGGATGGCTGGCATTGACTTCCACATAAGCGGCCAGCACTTTGCTGATCCATTGGGCAAGGGAGCCATTGGCTGGCAGTTGCTGCAGCAAAAACCGAAGCTGCGGCTCTACGGGAATAGCCGTTAACCCGCTAAGCAACAAGGCAACCATAAACAGCAGCAGGAGGCGTTTAATTGTTTTCATGACCGTATTGTATTTTTTGAAAGAGGTAATGCAGGGAAGAAGAACAAATGATTACAGCAGCATAACCGGTAACCAGTGCAACGCCAAGCGTAAACGAAAGATCATCTTCGCCACCGATTGACCATTGCAAAAAAAGACGGCTGGAAAGGAAGGCCGCGAAGCCAGTTGACAGTAAAAACAAGATCCAGCTAAACACCACAGCGCTTCGTAGCGCCTTTAACAGCCGAAGCATGCCGTACACAACCAACAGTGCCGGTAGTGAAAACAGTGCTGAGAACTGCAAGGCCTCCCACCCCACTAAAAAGCCGCGTGGGAAAAGACTCAAGGCGAACAGGCCAAACACCAGTAGGTTTGCCAGCAGCCAGATTTTAAAACTGATTCGTAGCATGGTTTAAGTTTTTAAAAAGCACTTTGTATTTCAAAGTATAAAGACAAAAAAAATTACTTCACCCCGTTGATCATTTTTTCCAGTGCCGACAGGTGATCTTTAAATGCCTTCTCTCCCGCCTTGGTAATGGAATAGGTGGTGTTGGTTTTTCTTCCTACAAAACCTTTGTGCACTTTCAAAAAGCCATTCTCTTCCAATGTTTGCAGGTGTGTTGCCAGGTTACCGTCGGTTACCTCCAGCAATTGCTTCAGGTCGTTGAAGCTGATTTCATCGTTTACCATGACAATGCTCATCACGCCAAGCCGTATGCGGTTGTCGAAGATTTTATTGAGGCCTGATATGGGATTGTTCACTGCCATTATGCAACATCCGCTTTGCGTTCATATTTATTCCACATCAAAAATCCGTAAACAATGTGCAGCACGCCAAAACCAATGGCCCAGAACACCAAGCCGCGGTTAGTAAACTGCGTGGCAATAAGTCCGAGAATGATTTCAGAAATTCCCAAATACCTGATATCGCTCAGCGTATACTTGCTGGCGTTTACCAGCGCCAGGCCATAAAACACCAAACATCCGGGAACAATAAACATCCAGATGCCGTTTTGCAGCAGGGCCAGTATAAACAAACCGCCAGCTACCAGGGGCAAGATCATGTTCCAGGCTAACTGTAGCGAGGTATGATTCCAAAGTGCCACCCTGTCTTTTTTTGTTTTGCGCCAGGTAAAGTAAAATGCCGATAACACGGCCAGCGTAAACGTAGCCAAAGCCAGCAAAAACAACGAAATATCCAAGTCATTCAGCGTACCTCGTGAAGCGTAAACATCCCGGTAGGGTTTTACATGGTTTTGAATCAGGAGATGTGCTCCGTAAGAACCGGCCAAGCCGCAAATGCCGGCTGCAATGCCGCTTAATCCACTTAAAGAAATAAAGCGGCTGCTGCGCTGCATCATCTGCCGTATGTCCTGCAAAGCTTCCAGGTGGCTGTTTTGTACGCTCATAAAAAGCACTTTGTATTACAAAGTAATGATGAGGAATTCATATTTCAAAATAAAAAACCCGCCTATTCTTCGGCGGGTTTCAATTCTTGTAAATAAGCTTTCAGCAGTTTTTTCATTTTTGCAGCGCTAAATTCTTCTCCTGTGTAAAAGCCGCTGGCGCCGGATGAAGTAAGTTTTTCTTTTGCGTTGATCTCGTACGGACCTGCCACGGCAAGAAAATCCTGCTTCTTCTCCTCGTCGTATGCCATGCGCAGTTTAAAGAGATGAAACCGTTTTTTGCTGCCCTCGTATTCTTCGATGCGTTCGCCGGCATATGTCAATGTGAAATCATCGGTGTACTCATCGCCAATAAAATTGTACAGTTCACTTTCGGCCAGGCTTTTCTGGCTTGCATACAGCGCTGGAAACAGACTTTCTTTCTTTCGTTTTTTTAGTTCGCTATAAAAATAGATGCGCTGTACTTTGTCGGCAGCCACTTTAGTTATCTCTGCTGCACTCACCGGCTGATTGTTTTTCAGCAGGGCCAGAATGACTGCCTGCTTCACATAGACATCTTTCAACAGTAGCATCTGCCGCAAAAGCGCATTTCCTTTCTCGCTCTTTGTACTTCCTGCAAAGAAGGCCCAGTCTGAAAAATTCCACAATTCTTCTTTTTCCGTCCGTGCTAATGCTGCAGCTTTGGTTGCACCTTTTAGAATCTCATCGTGGTAAGGTTTCATGTCATTTGCTGTTAGCAAATTGCTGTCGAGCAGGTTGTTGGCATGAATAGCGATGGTATGCCCCAGCAAGCTATCGGCGCTGTGTTGCAGCAACTCCGGAAAGAGTTTTGCCGTTAGCGGAAGCGAATCGTACAATGCACTGTGTAACATGGCGGGATCGCCGGCAGCGGGAAGCCTCGACAATAACAATGTTTTCAGCAAACCGTATGCATGGCTTGTTTGCATTTTTGCCAACACAGCCAGCAGGGCATATTTCGTATTTGGGTCTTCTGATTTAACGTCATAATTCTGTTCAATAAAAGCAACGGTGCCACTATCGGCAAGCTGGCTGACAATGCCAACCAAACTGTTTTTAACAGAAGAGTATTCCTCACTGTCGGCATAGGATTTTAAAAGTGATTGTTGCAAAGCAGGTAAATCTTCTTTGCGGAATTCAACAAATCTTAATTGTTCTCTTGCATCTTCCAGCACGGCCGAATCGCGGCTTTGTAATGCAGCCAGCAAAGCCGCCACTTTGGGTGTGTAAATTGCGGGAGGTGCTTCTTTTATTAGGGCAAACTCGTTAAAGAATGCCTGGTGGTGCGGCGCATCAATTTCCTGCGAGGGAATCATGCTGTTCAGGGTGTAGAGTGTATCACCACTTACCAGCATGCGTACTTTTCGCAGGCTGTTATGGCCCGGGATTTTTACAACAATATCAAGGCCTTTAACGCCACCGTTTTGAATCCATTCTTTTTTTACAAGTGAATCGTCGATTCGTTTGTATTGCGCAATCCTGTCGTAAAAGTAAGTGGAATCGTTTGCCACCCAGTAGTATGGCGAAAAGGTTTGCACAAATACATCATAAATGACCAAATCGGTAGGGTTACGTACAGAATAATGCTTTGAAAAATGCAGCGACCGCTCCGTAGAATCTTCCGGAATTTCGGTAAAGCTTCCGGGTGCTTTTACCACGAAACCGCCCAGCCTTTGCTCACTGTAGGTGGAAGCTTCGTAAGGCTGAAGCTCCAGCGATTGAAGAAAGGCATCAACATCGTTCATCTCCTTTCCTTTGGGCATGCCCCCCATCAGCATGTAGGCACGGTTACCGCGAACAATTTGCAGCGTTTTATACACCGCATTGGCTTCCTTTAGATAGGCTTCCGT
>DATKHJ010000362.1:0-6691 GCA_035510335.1 Flavisolibacter sp.
TGTGTACCATGTAGTTGCCAATAAAGGCAAACATCAGTCCGAGTAAGGGAAACAACAGGTTTTGCAGGTGATGGTCGCCGGCCGCAGTACGGATAATAAGAAAATTAATGGCTGCCATAAAAGCCACCATGCCAGCTCCCAGTTTTTGAAACCGGGCCGCCTGTGCGGCGTCCTTTCGTTTGGGGTCAAAGCGGCTCAGATTCTGAAAAAGAAAAAATACCGAAACGGAAACAACGGCAATCAGCAGCACCGGCACCCACATTTCGCTTTTGTTGCCCATGCGGTCAGGTTTTAAATCAGCGCCAAAATGCACGGGAACAATTTCGGGCAACGATGGCCATACGTAACCGAGGTAGCCAACCGGCACCAACGCCAGTAAAATCATCAGCGCATTTAATCCTTGTTTTTTCATATGCCGTTATTTTTTCTTTGTCTTAAACTGTATAAACCATTTGGCAATTTCATCTACCACCGTTGTGTTCAGCGAGTAGTAAATGAACTGTCCCTGCTTTACCGACTCTACCAACCCGGCCTGTTTCAGCAAATCCAGGTGATGGGAGATGCTGGGTTTTGAAATGGCGAAGCTGTCTGCAATTTCGCCGGCCGTTTTATCACCGTCCTTCAACAGCTCCAAAATCTCTCTCCGCGTTGCATCGTTCAGCGCCTTGAACAAAAGGTTCATGTAAAGAGGTAATTTGATATTTAGACAAATGTCTAAATACTAAAGCAAGTCATCCCGTTTTTTTGACCAATCGGCTTTTTAGCGTGACGTTCCGGCGACAAAAAATTCTTTTCGGGCTAAGGCAGGCTAGGAGAAATGAATTTCTTTTTCAATATTGTAGTTCCAAACAATATCCTTATGCAAGAATTATTTACACAGCATTCACTGAAAACAGCACTCAAGGTAACTGTTGTTGTTACGCTTCTTTTTGTACTGGTGAACTTAGCCTAAATCTTTGTCGCCGCTGGGCGCAGCGGGAAACTCCGACTGATCGCCGGGATTTTGAATAGGAACCTGCGGTGCATTGGCCGGTGGCGTTTCTGCCTGTTGCTTTCTTCGCCGGCTGATGATGAAATAAGCCGTTACGGCAACTACTGCCAGACTTGCAACGCTGGCAAAGAGGATATTTTTCTTTTTCATGGCTTCTGCTTCTTTCTGAAAGTTAGAAATTATTGTACCATACTTTTGGCCCTAATTTTTTTGCATGACAACCATTTGCGTTTGCGGTGCAGGCACTATGGGCAGCGGCATTGCGCAGGTTTCCGCCACGGCCGGCTATGCAACCATTCTTTTTGATGTAAGCGAAGCAGCCGTTCAAAAAGCAGCCGCCAAACTGGAAAAAGACCTGGAGAAGCTGGTGGAAAAGGGAAAGCTTTCAGCAGAAGAAAAAAAAGCGATTCTCAGCCGACTGCAGTTCACGTCTTCCCTTGAAGCCTGCAAAGCCGATGTTGCGATTGAGGCCATTGTTGAAAAGCCCGAAGTAAAAATCGACTTGTTCAACAGCCTGGCAACGTTCAATGGCAAAGAAACCATTTTTGCTTCCAACACCTCTTCGCTTTCCATTTCGGCGCTTGCAAAAAAGATTCAGCATCCGCAAAGAGTAGCAGGACTGCACTTCTTTAACCCGGCGCCGCTGATGAAATTAGTGGAGGTGGTAAAAGGAGAAGAAACAGCGGACGACGTAGTGCAGCAACTAACCGCCCTCACCAAAGCCTTTGGCAAAGTGCCGGTGATTTGCAAAGATTCGCCAGGCTTTATTGTAAACCGTGTGGCCCGTCCGTATTATATTGAATCGCTGCGGCTGGCAGAAGAAGGCAAGGCTTCCTACGAAGTAATAGATCGCCTGCTGGAAAGCAAGGGCTTTAAAATGGGTCCGTTCAAACTTATGGACCTTATTGGCAACGATATTAATTACGCTGTTAGCTGCTCGGTTTACGAGCAATTGGGCAACCCCGAAAGATTGAAACCTTCTTACCTGCAAAAAGAAAAAGTGGACAAAGGCGAGTTGGGCAAGAAGACGGGGAAGGGGTATTATGATCATCGTTCATAGGTTATTGGGTTCATAAGTGACGTTGTCCTTTTTCCCCATTAACTTATTTACGTATTAACTTATAAACATGATTCTTGTTACCGGCGGAACCGGTTTTCTCGGCGCATACATTATTAAAAACCTCGTGGAGAAAGGCCATGCGGTTCGGGCTATCCGCCGTTCTGCCAACCTTCCTTTTTTTATTGATAGCGCCACCTGGCAAAAAGTAGAATGGATGGACGGTGATGTGCTGGATGTGGTGTCGTTAGGCGATGCCATGCAAGGCGTAGATGCTGTGGTTCATTCGGCCGCCATTGTTTCGTTTGTAAAAGAGCGGCGCAAAGAAATGTACGCCACCAACATTAACGGAACAGAGAATGTGGTGAACATGGCGCTGGAAGCCGGCGTTCGACGCCTGCTGCATGTGAGTTCTGTGGCCGCATTGGGAAGAACCACCAACGCCACTATGGTGAACGAAGAAAAAAAGTGGGAAGACAACCGGAACAACACGCATTACGCCATTACCAAGCACCACGCCGAAATGCATGCCTGGCGCGGCTTTGCCGAAGGTTTGGAAGGCGTCATCATTAACCCGAGCACCATTTTGGGCTTTGGCAACTGGCACCAAAGCAGTTGCGCTATTTTTAAAAACGCTTACAAAAGTTTCCCCTGGTACACCAAAGGCGTCAATGGTTTTGTGGGAGTGGAAGACGTGGCCGAAGCCGCCGTACGCCTGCTGCTTTCCAATGTTACCGAACAACGGTTTATTGTAAACGCGGAGAACCGCAGTTTTCAATCTTTGTTTAACGCCATGGCAGAAGGTTTTGGCAAGCGTCCACCGCACCGCTACGCTAACCGCACCATGAGCGAAGTGGCCTGGCGCATGGAAGGCCTGAAGGCTTTTTTCACCGGCACCAAACCACTTTTATCAAAAGAAACAGCCAAAGTGGCCCACAGCCAAACCTCTTTCGACAATGCCGCCTTGCTAAATGCGCTTCCGGGCTTTAGCTTTACTGCACTGGATGCGGTCATCGAAAAATCCTGTGCACAATACCAGCAGGCAATGGAAAAAGGCATCCTGACGTTATAACCTTTCGCAATTCATCTTATGAACAAACCACTTCTTCTCCTCCTGGCTATTTTTTCCACTATCGTTTCATTTGCGCAAGGTGTTATCAGCGGCACCGTGGTAGATGCGGAAACAAAGCTGCCGCTGGAAGGCGCTTCGGTGTTTGCCCAAAACACCACCAAAGGCACCATGACCAACAAGGAAGGCGCCTTTCGCCTGTCACTTGACAAAGGAGGTTACGAGATCAACATTACGTTTACCGGTTACATCAATCGTTCTATTAATCTTGAAGTAACCGGCGACCGCACTTTTAATATTGAGTTGCAGAAAGGCGACAACACGATGGGTGAAGTGATCATTAAGAACACCAATGAGGTACCTGATGGCTGGGAGAAATACGGTTCTTTTTTTTTAAAGCATTTTATCGGTGCCTCGCCAAACGCCGATAGCTGCCAACTGCTAAACCCCGAAGCGCTGAAGTTTTTGTATTTCAAACGCAACGACCGGTTGAAAGTGCTGGCCACCGAGCCGCTGCAGATTCAAAACAAGGCACTGGGCTATAACATTCGCTACGAACTGGATTCGTTTGTTTACCATTATAAAACTGACCTGAACTCGTATCGCGGCCGCTGTTTGTACCTGCCCATGGAAGGCGACAGCCTGCAGCAAGCAGCGTGGCAAATGGCTCGCAAAGAAGCCTACTTGGGTTCGCGGCTTCATTTTCTTCGGTCTTATTACGACAGCACATTAACACAGGAAGGATTCAACATTGACCTGTACACCGAAGCCAGCAAAACCAAGTTTGGCCGCCTGGCAAATCCATACGATACGGCTTACTATTTTTTTGACGATAGTACGGCGAACGCCGAAGTTTACCTGCCGGCGAAAACCGCCATCAGCTACACCAAAAAAGCGCCAGAGAAAAGGTTTTTGGAACAATACAAACTGCCACTGACGTCAAAAGCGCAGGTGTCTTACATTGATTTGACGGAAGCCATTCTGATTCAAACCAACGGTTACTTTTCGGAGCAGCGCAGTTGGACCAACCGCGGTTACTGGAGCTGGAAAAACCTGGCTGACCAGTTGCCGTATGATTATGAGCCGGAGTAAATCCGTTGATTGGTTAATCCGGAAGTTCGGGGAGTTGTTATAACAAAGTAATTGTTCACTTATCAAAGAAGGCTGTCGATTTTTTGTGCCAGCTTGCGGTCTTTATCGGTTACTATGTTTCCGGCATCGTGGGTATTCAGCCATACCTCCACCGTGTTCCAAACATTTGTCCAGCGGGGATGATGGTTCATCTTTTCAGCAATCATGGCTACTCTTGTCATAAAAGCAAAGGCTTCGCTGAAGTCTTTGAATTCGAACTTGCGGTAAAGTGAGTTGTCTGTTTCGCTCCACATAACTTCAATGTGATAATTCGATAATTAAATAATGTGCTAATTCGCTTATAAAAAAAGGCTGAGTAAATAAGAAAATGGCGACTTGCGCTTTGATGTTGACAATATCTTGCTCAGGATTTTATTGATCTCCTCCAACTTCGGCATCAGGTATAAACAATCAGCATAATTTGCAGACCTGCTGCATAACATTAGCCAGTACTGTGTTTCTCCTGCTTCCTTCGCGGCGATCTTCATTTTGTGAATAAAATCGGCTTTGCTTTCTGCATTTTGTGCCTCCATAATGTTTGCGCCAATAGAAGTTCCGCTTCTCATTAGCTGATTAGAGATTACGAAATGCTTGTCAGCCTGCAAAGCATCGCAATAACTGACCACTGACAGCGCAAAATCAAAGCTGTGTTTCAATACAGGGTTGTTTTCGAATAACTCTTTGTGCATATAATGGTTTTATTTTTCCGGCAAGGCCATTATCACATTATCGAATTATCACATCATCACATTAAAACACCAAATGCTCCTTGTTCTTAATCTTCTCATTCGTTAGCTCCACCACCAGTTGCACACCGTTGATGGATTTCAGCGAGTAAATCAGGTCACTTACATATTCGTTCGACACGTAATCATCTTTCAGCAACCATAAAAAATCGAGGTGTTTAAACTCCGGCAGAAGGTATTCGCCGTCGTGCTGGTTGTTGTACAGGTAGTGCATTAAACAGGTAGAGGGCTGTGCAAATTCATACACCGCAAAAAAATAATTGCGGCCTTTTTTCTTGAGCTGAATTTCCAGTTCGTTGTTAATGCGAAAGTCAACGCCCATCAACTGGTTAACCTGCCAGCAAAACAAGTAGTCTTTAATGGGGGCCATAATGCCCAGCAGTTTGGTTTCTTCAAAGAAGCCATCTGTCAGATCTTTGTTATCCAGGGTGAATTTCATAACGATAGCTTGATAGGTTTAAACTACTAAAACTCAACAGTAGTTGCAAATGTTTGTCCGTTGCGGGTGTAAGAAACCGTTGTTTTGTCGCCTTTTTTAAACCTGCCCAGCGTTTGCATATAGCTTTCCATAGAGCTGATTTTGTAATCGCCAATGGCGGTAATAATATCACCGGCTTTAATGCCTGCTTTTTGGGCCGGACGGTCATCCGTTACACCATCGGCCCTAACGCCGGCGCCGCTGTACGTATAATCGGGCATAATGCCCATGGTTACGCTAAAACGGGCCGTGGTAGTGGTTTGCGCCTCTCTCGTTTTGGTGAAGACAAGGCGTGTGTTCAGTTTATCGGTTGCCTGCAGCAGACTGAAAATATGTTTTACAATGTCCGACTGGCCGCTGTAATTGATCTTGTCAAAATCATCCGAGGGCTTGTGATAATCGGTATGCAAACCGGTAAAATAAAACAGCACCGGGATGTTTTTCAGGTAGAAAGAAGTATAATCGCTTGGGCCGCTGCCGCTGGAATCGAAGCGAAAAGTTGCCGCCGGGTAAAGCGCTTCCGGCCCCTTGCGGTTGTACAATTCGCCCCAGGCAGGCGAGGTGCCATAACCGCCAACGGTTAATGTTTTGGCAGAATCGTTCAACCGCCCCACCATGTCCATGTTAATCATAAAATTGACGGCGCCCAGATCAATCGTTGGGTTTTGCGTAAAGTATTTCGATCCGTAAAGCCCCAGCTCTTCTCCCGAAAAAGCAATAAACAGGTAATTGCTGGCCTTAAGATTCGATGCTTTCAGCAGGCGGGCCAGTTCAATGAGTGCAGCCGTTCCGCTGGCATTGTCATCAGCGCCGTTGTGAATTTGCTTGTCCGAACCACGGTACGTGGAGTTGTTGTCTTCGCCATAACCCAGGTGATCGAAATGTGCACCCAGTACAACGGTGGTTGCAGCGCCATTGTCAAGATAACCGACCACGTTGGTTCCGGTCCGCGATTTTTCGCGGATGTCAACCGTGCCTGAAATTTTTACCGAAGCCGTCGGGTCTTTCAAATACGTGGCTGCAACCTGGTTGGAGAGATAAACAACCGGTATGGAAAGCACCTCTGTTTTTTCGCGGCCGTTAAACTTCCAGCCATCGGCTTGCGCCGATGTGTTGTAAACCAAAAACGCGGTGGCGCCTTTTTTTGCGGCGTCTTTTGCCTTGGTTATCACCGCAGCCGTTACATCAAAATGCGGATTGGCTTTGTTCTCGTTCAGCA
>DATKHJ010000363.1:0-6988 GCA_035510335.1 Flavisolibacter sp.
GTATCAGGCCCCGCTCCTGCGTGGCCAGCCACAACGAACCCTGGCGGTCAAAAAATATTTTGTAGATGATGGTACCGATGTCCTGCACAACAGTAAAACGGTTCTGGCTCCACTTCAGCAGTTTACCACTTTGCGTTCCCATCCACACCTGTCCTTTTTCATCTTCTACCAGGTAACGAATGGTTGAGCCCCCCGCTTCTGCTGGAAGCAGGTATTCGGTTTTCTCCGTGCGTGGATCGTATTTTAATAACACGCCATGATTGCATCCCACCCACACTTTGCCAGTGCTTTTTTCATACGTCAGGCACCAGGTAAGTTTGGACGCTCCTTTTACGGGAGCCTGCCAACCACCCGGCTCCGGCGTTTTATAAAGGGGAACTTCTTTTTCCCTGAATTGTGCATCCAGTGCTACCAGCCCCTTTTCCCACGAAGCAAACCACAGTTCACCGTTGGGCATTTCCATGACATCGGTAATGTTGTTCTTCCCGCTTTTTTCATTAAACAGGTAGTTGATAGCCGCATAGGTACCACTGCCGTAAGAGGTAAAATAAAGTCCTTGGTCGGTTGCCAGCCAGATGTTGCCGTCACGGTCTTCCAGCAAGCTGAAAACAACATCGTACTCAATGGCATTTTTGGTGCTGCCGCTAACACTTTCGGTATAGTTAAATCGCTGGTTGTTGCGGTCCCAATTGAACAACGTGTGCATTCCATAAATCCAAAGTCCGGAATGACGGGTTTCTAAAAAATCGCGGTACTCTGCATAACCTGCCGGCCCGCTATTTAACCCAACGGTATCTTTTTGCAAATAGGTAGATCCTGTGCTGTCCAGGCAAAACTTCACCTGCCCGCCACCCAATTTCTGCGGCCAGCTAAACACCCAAATGCGCCGCGAACGATCGATGAATATTTCCGAAGGCCGGTCCTGCACCAATTCATTTTTCAGAATGGGAAGATTTTGCGGGTTGAAGTTGCGGTACCACATTTGCCCGCTTTTACGGTCGTAAACCGAAAGGCCTTTGTTACAGGTAAACCAAACCTGCTGTTTTACCACATCTTCAAAAACCCCGTCGACCGAAGGAAGGTAGCCGGCTGGCAGCGGAAAGCTGTTATCTTCTACAAAAGCGTTTTGTTTTTTATTGAAATGCAGGATGCCGTAGTGAAAAATGTTCAGGTAAATTTCACCGCGACTGTCTTTCCACACATAAAAATCGGCCCGTGGCGAAAGCGGCTTCGTGGTTAGGACATCAATGCGTTTGTAAAAAAAGGTGGTGGGAGAAAAGAGGCCCAGTTGGTGAAGGGAGCCAAAGTTCAGCAGCAATTGTCCTTTGTCGAAAGAAATAATTTGCGACACCTGGCTGTAGGGCATCGGGTCGCCGTTGCTTACGCCGAAATGCACAAATTTGCTGCCATCGAAACGCTGCAGGCCATTGGCGGTGCCTACCCAGATAAAGCCTTTTTCATCTTGCAGTAAACTAGAAACAACGTTGCTTGAAAGGCCCGAGCCATCCTCGGTTGTAAACCGGGTAAATGCAAAGCCTTGTTGTGCCTCCAGCACAACAGAAACAAAAAGGGAGAGTATCAGGCAGACGGCTCTCATGCAGCGGGCAAATCTACTCATTGCTTTTACGAAATAAAATGCTTTCGGTAAAACCACATAGTTATGTGATGAAATGCGGGTAAACCCTTACCAATTCACCAACTTATGTGGTTGTACCCTGTTTTTTGCACCTGCATTTTTACAGCCCCAAAAAACTGTAGTAGATGAAACCAACCAACAAATTTCTTGGCACCTGTGGCATGATGGCAGCCCCCTTTCTCACGTTTGCATTAATAAGCGGGCAAGTTGCCAATGCAGCCAATACTTCCATAGGTGGGTTCTTTGGATTGGTTTATATGCTGGGCTGGCAATGCTGCATTGTGGGACTAATTAACGTACAGGCAGCAGGACCACGCAAAAAAGACAACCTTCTATTTTACATCCAGCTTCTCTTACTTACCATTGCAAACATTGGGAACGTATGGGTGATGATTGACCCCTGCGCCGACAGCCCTTATTTTATGCTGCTGGACAACTTCTGGCCGTTAAGTAATTTGTTTATGCTGGTGATTGGAATTGTAGTGGCTCGGAAAGCGGTACTAAAAGGATGGCGGCGTTATGTGGCATTGGGCGTTGGTCTGTGGCTGCCTTTTGCCATGGCAACAAGCCTGTTGCTGGGCCGGGAATCGCATTTTGCTTTTTACCCCGGTGCACTTTATTCCTTCATTGCCTGGACGGCACTGGGATGGATGGTTTATGAAAGCGAAGGGACAGATACCGCCACTCCCACCCAACCGTTTAACTATCTCTTCTAGGAAAGCTGCAACATCATTTAATAACACTGTCGGCAACAGGTGCGTTTCCTCCTCACATATTGATGTGATACGCCAGGCAAAGTTTTAAGAAAGCCATCTGTTTAATCCAAACATTTACCAGACAATCAACAGCAAATACCGTTTCTCGTTTCTGAACGCCGCAACATTTTTCACCTGTTTATGCGATTGTGAAGAGGCTTGTAGCATACCATCTTTGCACCAGCAAAAACAAACAACCATGAAAGGGAAATATATCAACACCGTAATTATGATGGCAGCCCTGGCCGGAAAAAGGAGCAGGAGAATTGCCAAGGAAAAAGAAATGCTGAATTCATTGAACAATCATAAAGTCATTTGGAGCAAGAACGGGCCGGCCAAAACTACTGCTAACCAAAAGCCCGCAACAGCTCTGCTCTAACTCCAAATCGAAACCAAGTAAGTTTTCAACTGCGGTTGTGTTTAAATGGCACAACCGCACTGAAAGCAACCAAAACCAACTGCCGATTACCCTTAGCCATTCAAACCAGGATTTAAAGCGAAACACACGATTGTCATTTTAGTTTTTAGCAGCATATACAACCACTAACTTTTCTGTAATGAGACAGCGGCGACCAATGGTCGCCGCTTTTGTATAGAAGTCGGGATGACTGGATTCGAGCCGGCGGCCCCTACGTCCCGAACGTAGTGCGCTACCGGGCTGCGCTACATCCCGAAATGCAACGCGAATTTATTAGAAGGGTTAGAAAAAATCAAAGAAGCAAAACGCTGTAATTAAACATTGATAGTTTTCTGTTTGAAGAAGTATTATTTCCCTCAGCCATCACATTTCGTCTAAAGAATAGAAAGTTGTTTTGCAATGAAAGATCAGGAATGGGTATGATGTATAGCGGTTATTTCTTCTTTCCTTTAATATCTTTTAAAGTCAATTGTTAAACAATCGGGCTTTCTCGGCGCAATCAACTTTCTTGTGTAAGTTTGTAACAATGCAAATAACAGGAACATACAAATATGCTACAGCTGTTGTCAGGCACCTTGTGCTTGATATGAGCAATTGTTACACCTGTTCATTCCCCGAGTTTGTTCCATTTTGCGACAAGCTTTACCAGTTCTCATCACTGAAAGATTTTTCTGCCAATGCGTAGTTAAGCCTACGTTTTCCTTTTTTTCTTTTTAAACAAATAAGGTTCATCATTCTGTACATGAATGTGCCAGTAAATGTTTGAAGTCCTGCTGGATTCTTTCAAAGGAAACAGTTCCGGATTGCTCCAGGCATACCTGTCCGCATCATCTCACTTGTACCCAATAAAACTGTACTGGCTATCGGCCATATTAAAAGAAAAAATTTGGAGGCGTAGGCTTGCACAATTACTGAATGACGCTGCAGGAAATACATCTGTTCTGCAGCCGCTGAACAATTCTTCTAATTATTAAAATTTAATGGCATGCAGTTCAAAAATCAAAAACAAATGAAACTGGATATTCAAACGATTGGCGTTGACATGAACGAATACCTGGAAAAGAAGATTCAAAACATGATTAAAAAACTAAAAAAGGTTCTACCGGAAGTTAACTGGATGGATGTGTATTTAAAGACGAACGAAGAATCGGTGAATGCACGAACGGTTGTTTTGCGTTTTGGCATTCCCGGCGCCGACATCGTGGCTTCCGACTCTGGCGAGAGGTGGAAAACACTTCTAAAAAACGTGGAGAAAAGAGTACTTAGACAACTGGAGAAAAGAAAAGCATTGCTGAACAGAACAGCCATTGCTTAACAAAAGGCCTGCGGTGATGTTTTCCGCAGTCCTGACAAACTATTCTTTACCGTTCATTGCTCGCTTCAATGAACACAAACGAAAGCAAAACAATTATGACAATAACAATTGTGGCGGTTTCGGTTATGACGTTTGTGGCTGCGGCTTACCTTTTAACCGACAGCCTGAAACGCAACCGGAGAAGCAAAGAAAGAAACCGCTTTCTTCAACAGTTTCAGCGCCTGGGCACCAGTTACAGCCTTGCCTTTTCAAACCAGGAATTACTGAACGGCACCATGATTGGCCTTGATGAATTACAGCAAAAGCTGCTCATTCTAAAAAAGCGGGGCCGCATCACGGCGCTGTCAAAACTTATTGATGCTGCCGAAGTAAAGAACTGTCTGTTAGAGTGGCACTACGGTACGGTGCGATCAAAAAGCAAAAGCGGGAGCAAGCCGGAACGTCGTCTTGAAAAAATCAGCCTGCACCTTTTGCTCAATGATGATTCGATAGAGGAAATTGTTTTTTACAACCACCAGGCAAACCCGGTGATGGAGATGACAAGCCTTGCGAACAAGGCGAAACACTGGGAAATTATGCTGACCAAAATGCAGGAACCTAAAAGGCAAATTGCCTGAGTTGAAAATTTTAAACAAGGGAAATGGCACACTTCATAACCGGCAAAATTTTTCACAATTTACCCCTGCATTTTGCAGGGAAACAACCATGTTGAGCACTTATGATTTTATACTGTCACACTCATCTTCTACAAAACAACAACTATGACTACAGATACGAATAAACTGATCATGGCGAAACAGGACTATCATTTTTTATGCAACTACATGCGTACCAACAAAACACCTGGCCATGTGCATAACAGCGCATCGTTATTAAGCAATATTCAAAACGCAGAAGTGCTGGAGGACGAAGCATTTCCGTGGGAGGTTGTGCGCCTGCATTCGAAAGTAATCATCAGGGATAAAATTGCCCGCCTGAATTACACTTATACAATTGTACTGCCTGACGAAGCGGACCACCAGAAATGCAAAGTGTCCATCTTTTCGCCCATTGGCAGCGCTTTGTTTGGTTACAAACGTGGCGATGATATTTATTGGCAAACACAAAAAGGGAAGCGCTATTTTACGATTATGGCCATCTCGCAAAACAACCGTTAGTGCATTCTTGAGAATGACGCTACCGAAGTGAGGAAATCAAGCACAAGAGAGGTTATTACTTATTGTGCACTAGAAATAAAAACGCCGCAAAATTGATTGTCAATTATTGCGGCGTTTTAAAGTCGGGAAGACAGCCCGAAATTGAACTGCCCACAATCAATTGTATATTAACGAACTAAGATTCTTTGAAAAGGTGAACTCACTCATTACTCACTGTACCAAAGAACTATCTTAAAGATAGAAATTTTTTTCGATTCGAAATAAACTTCGGGACTCGTTTTAAAAACGTACCTTACACTAACCTGCCTTTTACTAAAGAACAATTCATTGACCAAATGCAGCGAATGAATCCACTTCGCTTTCATCAACTTTTTTGTTCTACAAAATGACAATACAGCAATTCGGCGATGCGACACATTACGTTCAGCTTACCGTTTTAGAAATGCTCGGAACATATCTCCTGACAAAAAAGACTCACAACGTTGTGTGCCGGCTTTACCAGGTCGATAATTTTTATGTTGAAGTACAGACATCTAGCTTAACTAACGCCACGCCACTGTTTACAACGTATTCAGTGGAGGCAATAGAACTCGACAACTACCTTGACCAGATTGACCTTTCATCGATTGAGCAGTTGCTGGACTAGCATCAACGGATATAAACGGAAAAATATTTGCTTGTGAGTGTTTTCCAACAAGGGCGGCAGTACATCACTGCGGCCTTTGTTGTCTTTGTTAAACGAACCGGAAGCAAGGAAACAAGCAAAAATCCTCTTGTTTCCTTCCCGATTTTATATTCCAGCAAATGCTTGGGCACAAAAGAAACAGGAAGACAGCACTCAAAAAAACATCGGTATGAAAATCGCCTATATCGGAACCTACCCCCCACGAGAATGCGGCATCGGGACATTTACACAAAATTTGTTTTGGGCCACCTCGGGGCAAATGGAAAATACGCCTGCCAACGAAGGTGTGGTGGTTGCGATGGACGATGGCGCCGAACCCTATCAATATCCCGCCGAAGTAAAATTTAAGATTCACCAGGAGCAACAAGAAGATTACTTGGAAGCGGCACGCTACATCAACCTTAGTGGCGCCGATGTGTGCATTCTCGAACACGAATATGGCATCTTTGGCGGACAGAACGGCATCTATGTCTTGCCGCTTCTCTACCGGTTGCAGGTGCCGCTGATTGTCACATTGCACACGGTATTGAAAACACCTTCGTACAACGAAAAAGCCATCTTGGTGGAAATTTGCAAGATGGCAGCCAAAGTAGTGGTGATGACGGAAAAAGCAGTTGAATTTCTCACGGGTATTTATGCCATCTCCCCCGATAAAATCCAGCTTATTGAACATGGCTTTCCGGACCTGCGGTACGAACATGCAGCCGTGAAAAAAAAGTTCAAGCTGGAAGGGAAAAAGGTGCTGCTCACGTTTGGCTTTCTCAGTCGCAACAAAGGCATAGAAACGGTTATTAAAGCCTTACCTGCTCTAGTAGCAAAATATCCCGAAACTGTTTACATCGTTATTGGCAAAACGCATCCCGCCGTGTTGCGGCATGCTGGCGAAGAGTACCGGGTTTCGCTGCTGCTGCTGGTGAAAAAACTGGGGTTGGAAAAACATATTATTTTCTTAAATGAATTCATAAACGAGAAAGAACTGTTTCAATACCTCTATGCCGCCGACATTTACATCACGCCGTACC
>DATKHJ010000364.1:0-24531 GCA_035510335.1 Flavisolibacter sp.
TTTCAATACTTGACATTACAATTTTTTATTTTTCTCTTTGTACCCGGAACGGATTATTATTTATAAACTCAAATCAACCTTATCTTATGAAAAAAGATAAACTACAAATTAGGGTGCTTATTGAAAACGACAGGGTGTACACAGAAGACTACAACCCCAATCAAAAACTCCAGGTGATTGTCAACAAGACATTGGAAAACCTGAACATCACTGCTGATAACCGCGAGCTGAAACGAGAAGACGGTACTCCCCTAACGGACCTGAGCCTGAGAATTGATGAAACAACCATTCGCGATGGTGAAACCCTGCGCTATTTTAAGAAGGCTTCTAAACCAGACAGAGATAAAGGATTTGCCTTATGAGTATCCACTGGTATCAGCAGCCTGGCCATAAAAATCTTTATTCGTCGGAGATAGAGCTTTTGCAAGTCGGGTTGGATGGCGATTTTGAGTTAACCGAACTGCAGCAGCCAAATGCCGAGGGAAGAATTGTAGCTACGGGGTGGCTGCAATTTGAAGGGGGGAAAAAGCAGCCAGTAAGAATCATCTTTCCCGCCAAATACCCATTCAGCCAGCCGAAGGTAATCCCCTTGTTGGCAAGCCAGGTAGGAGCCATTACGGATCAACCGGCCATGTTTCAAAAAGGCAATCAATACATCGATGGTGCAATGTGCCTGATGCGAAAAGATCAGTGGAACAGAAGCCAGAATATTGGTTCCATTTTGCGAAGAGCACAGCGCTGGCTTTTGCGAGCTACTTCACCGGAGGGATTTCCAAAAGATGAGATTGTAGAGGAGTTACCCAGCCTTATGATGCACATCGGACAGGTTTTGATTCCCTCTGGCCTTCGTATCCCTGAAGGGCAGAAAAAAGGGCGACTTGTGCTAACGCAATTTAAGCCAAATCACTACATACTTGAACACAACATTCTGTCCGATACCGTTTTTGACCTCACGATGGGACAAGAAGTGTTTTTATGGTTTGCATTTTCACGTAAGTATAAGTTTGCTGACATCTTTCCGAATAATGGTATCGGGAATGTTCTAAATGTCCTGCAAAAGCAATTTGCCCAACCTCCTGAGTCTATATCCGGGAAAAACATTGCGCTGTTTTTCCCCGGGGACCGTCAGCAATGGTATTTTTTCAAATTGCAGTTGGTTAATGCCCAGACGAACATCAATCACATACATTATCTTATTGGGCGAAGCATTGAAAAAGAACTTTACCACCGTACCAAGGATGTTTTTGATGACAAGATTTTGCAAAAGAAAAGGGTTACAATTATTGGATTAGGTGCTTTGGGTAGCGAAGTAGCACGATCGCTTGCACGGAATGGGGTGGGCACTTTTCATCTTTTTGATTTTGATAAGTTTGAACTAGGGAACTCAGTGCGTCATGCAGCAGATTTGTACTATATCGGCGAACCAAAAGTTCATGTTGTAAGAAAATTGATTGCTAAATCGAACCCAAACATTCATGTGAATGCATTTGAGGTAGATATTTTAGATGATGCAGGAATTCTGGAAGAGAGTCTTGCAAACAGTGATATTTGTTTGGTATTAACAGCGGAAGAGAGTGTCGATTACCTCATTAACGAATTCTACAAAAATCAATTCGACATTCCGTTTGTTTTTGCAAGGGTTTCTGCCGGTGGGCTTTCCGGTGCTGTACAAGTAGTGCAAAAAGTAAAAACAGCCTGCTTAAGGTGCCTAGCGAAACATGGTGCCGATACGTTGCCGGTTCCAAATAATAATTCTGTTTATCAGGAATTGGGCCCTGAGTACGGAAGCTGTTCAGCGCCTGCTGTGCCAGGTTCCGAGATTGATACCAAAGAAATTGCGCTTCAAGTAAGTCGTATTTCGCTACAGCATTTATTGGAAAAGTTCACTACTACTTACGCTAGGAGACTGGGAGATCAGTACTACTGGCATGGCCCTTTCGGAAGCAAGGAGCAATCACCCTTCACCTGGGAAACGAAAGTGCTAGAAAAACATCCAGATTGTGAACTCTGTAATCCATAATTTAAAATTTTCGGAGCAGGCCTTAAACCTGTTTGCGTCCCAAATTACCGAATTTGGGACTATAGAAACCGGTGGTATCCTAATGGGTTATCTAGAAGAAGGAATTCTGCATGTCGAGAAAGCAAGTGAACCAGGTCCCAATGCCATTCATGATCCAGTTTATTTCAGAGCAGATGCTAACTACATCGATATGTTCATTGACATGGAGTTTGCAAATTCCGGAGGCAAGAATTATTATTTGGGTGAATGGCATACGCATCCTCAAGTTGAACCTGAACCAAGTGACGTTGACTATAATTCGCTATATGAAATAGCGAATTCTGCTGAAGAATTTGCTATTTTATTGATTGTGGGAGCCATTAAATTCTCAAAAGAAAAATTCTATAACCAACATATTGCCATCCTGAAGTATAAAGATGACCGAAGATTTTATCAGGTTTTGACCAATATGTGAACCATTTACTAAATTCAAGTCAGTAAGGATCAGCAACCAGTGTTGATAGTGCTATTTGTATTTGGGCATAGGTCGCATAATACGCTTTCTTCATTTAATCATTCAGAACGCTGTACAAAAATTTTACAGAAATAGTAATCATTATTGACACTTGAAGGAAATTATTCGGGTGATAGCAGTCCTTTCGAACCAGCCATTACCCATTATCTGTTCTGTGACAGGTCTTTTGATGTGCTATTTAGCCCATTTAAGTATAAGTGCTTCTAAGATCTGATTTTTCCCTAGCGTTTCCCGTATGTTGCCGTGAAGAAACTTTTTCTGATCGGTGGGCAACGATTTTGTAGCTATCAGGTAGGCTCGAAGTGTCCATTCACTAAATCTTTTTTGTTCCTCTTTAAGTTGATTTATCCAGGGAGCATTAGGATAATGAATGCTTGCCAAAAGAACTTTCCGCTTTATATCTTCATCCCCGTTTCGAAAAATCTCAATTAACTGATCAATATGATTGAGTGCCTTGTTGTATGCAAATAAGTTGAGTAATGATATTTGGTAAAACGGGTTACTTTTCACGATTTCGTCCTCTAGCAACATAATTATATATCCACCGATTTCTTTCCAATCCGATTGATAGTTTTCAGCGCAAGAATTTATATAAAGACACATATCATTAAGTGCAGGTATTAATTTCTGAAAATTATCGATAGAGAAATCAATAGCATGAGGGATGCCGACCTGAGAAAGACGACGATATATCCATCGAAGCTTTTCATAATTCTGAGCGTCAAGGTATTCATTTAAAAGCTTGACTACATTATCTTCAGAGAGAATTGCTAAGTCTTCGTTATCAATCTCGCTCATTTTGATTTTTGTATAAGCATTACCACCAGTATACTCTCTTATCGTATCGATGATTTCATGTTCGGCTTCATAATAGGGATCGTCCAATAGCTGGCGACTGGCAAATTGAAGGAATTCTTCTGCAGTAAAAATTCGAGTCTTTTGTCTTTGCAGGGTCAACCGTTGCTCTTTATCCAGAATTTCAGCTAGTTGCAATATTCTTTTTCTCGCTTCTTTCTCATCCTTACAAAAAAAAGCAAAATCATCTACGTATCTTAAAAATGTGATACCCTGAAAGGATAAATTTTGGTCTACTGGGATTAAGCTCAGCTCAGCTAATAAATGACAGGCATGTGGACCAATCGGAATTCCCCTTGATGTGGACATATTTAGTCCTTTAATCAATTCCGTAATACGTTTTTGTATTTGATTTGGTATACCACAGGCCACTAGCTGGTTCTCTATTGTATGCAAGTATATCTGGTTATAAAAGTCAGAAATATCACAGGTAACCACATAACCAAAGCTTCCGTCTACGAAGTAGTTTTCGTCGTCATCCTGAGAGGCAACTTTATTTCTGCAAGCAATCCAGTAGTTTTCCCAAGCCGATTGATTGGCATACATTGTACCATCGCTTAATGGCTTAAACCTATAACTAAAGACAATATCTTCCGGCAGGCGCTTCCCTTCAATCAACTGACCAAACTCATAAAGCAAAGCACCTAGGACGATACTGTCTATCTGATGCAACTGTGTGGCGTTACGGTAGGAAACATTATCTTTTGGAACAAGAAACCTCCTTGCCGCATTCCATTGATAACTTCTAATGTCGATGGCCACAAGCTCTTTAATTAACTCCTCTTCGCTCTCCTTGATAACGGTTAATTCAGGTGGCCGGGGAAAAAGGTCTGTATCGCTTTCTTTCAGCAAATGCTTTATTGACCAACGATAAGAAGCTTCTTGTAGTTGCATATGAATTTAAATGCTGGTAAAAATATCAATTACAACGCAAAGGGTTTACGACTGATAGAAGAACTTTTTACGCCGTTATTTATGTTCCTTTCCCTTTTCAGGTATTTCTTTTTGAAGAGTCGACAATAGCAAAAAGGTTTAATGGCGCTGAACCCGGTGCAGGGTACAAGCTTATTAAAACCGGATATCTTCAAATCCGAAGCCGTCATGCTCTCTTCGGAAATGAATAGTATATGTTACCGTTTTATTAGCGGCGCTGATTGGATGCATTTGATCGGCAACATAGGTCACTGGAATTTGCAGCTCAGTCGCTTCTTGCTGGAGTTGCAAAGCGTTCAGTATATGCGCCCTTGCTTTCTCAATAATCTCCTTCAAACTTTTGCCTTCCATTTTTACCCGCACCTTTCCCTGCAGCATTTTCAGGCTACGCAGGAGGGGGTCAAAATCAGGAGGGTCTCCGTGGATCATTTCTTCCTGCATCGTTTCGTAGTCTCGGCGATAGGCCTCCAGCAGGTCATCTGCCGGCACAAACTGAACAAGCGTATGTCCCAGTGTTTCGTAATCAAGATAGGTATAAGCAGTGTACCATTTCCGGTGGATGATGATGTGATCGTACAATGCATAATCTTGCAAGGCTCGTGCCTCTACTGGCGTGTTCATCATACTAACCACGTCATACAGGTGTCGCGACATTCTCTCGGATCGAATCCTTGCCCTGTCTGGCTTTTGGAACTCTTCGTGCAATAAAAAGATTTTCTCCAAAAGTGTTTTATGGGGTTCTACCGCTGTAACAGAATAGGGAGTTTCGCCATAAACAGGGTTAGGAAAATATTCATTTAGCAAGGATTGAACATCCATGGTCGTAAAGGGTGTTAAGAGTGAGCGCACACTGACTTCAATCTTTACTTCATCAGCAATGTATGACAGTGGAGGGTAAAGTGACGGGTAGCGGACATAAATCGTCTGCGGATCGGTGTCAGGGAAATCGGCCGGCACTTGTGCAGCTTCGATGGTGACGGTACCTGATGGTAACCCCAGCGCAGACAGTTGTTCCTCAAGCGCCGTCCGCAGTTGTTCACTGGTAAATTTACATCCCTCCCGTTTCAATTTTTTTACATAACTCTTTGTGGAACCTCCACATATTCCATGTTGAACGCTGCCGGATCAAGGGCTATATCAATATCTTCTGAAAACCGATTGATAAGCTGCCAGCATTTGCTAAGTGAAGTCCCCCCTTTGAATACCATATGCGACGCATATGCGGACGTAAACAGTGCTTTTAAGGTAAGAGTAACCCACCAATCTTTTTCAATGGCTTTTGCCTGGATGCCGCTTTGCGATGCTGCCTGCGACAGTGTTGTCCTCCGCTGATCATCGGTTAGTTGGAGCCAGCCTATCATTTTCTCTTTGTTTAAGCAGTTTTACAATAAAATCATTGATTCTTGCCGGCGCCAGGCTTAAATCGTGTTTTAGCTTTCGGGGGTCTTCCTTCTGAAGCAGGTCATGGATCTTGCCAGCAACGATGGGATCAATATGCGCCGTGTCCAGCTCTTCCAACGCCTGGATTACGAGGCTGCTGATCTCACCGGTCATGGCCAGTTTCTTGGGAGTGGTAGCCTTGAATTTGACTGGCATTTTGCCGACCTTGAAATGCCGCGGCACACCGTCCGTAATGTATACCAGTTTTGTTGGCACCTGTGTCGTAAGCCCTAACCTGTGAAGAGCATGAGCCCCCGTAGGACGTATACGGACTTTTTCTTTCCTGGCAATCATCTTTGCGACATCTTCCGCACCCGGGTGTAACTCCCCCAAAATGGGATCTATTTTTGGAATGTAATAAATCCCATGCGCTAGCCGCTTTAGTTTTCCTTCCGTAACAAACCGGGCCAACGCCTTATTAATGGCAGCCTGCGTGCCTATTCCCCGATAGTCCGTGGGGAAGATAATTTCCCCATACTTTTTCTTTGATAATGAGTTTCTTATGTAAGATTGGACGCCCTCCATTGTCTCAAATTTATAAAAAATTAGGACAATATTGGAAAATGGTGTCTCAAATATTTAAAAAAATGAGACAAAAAAGTGTTGGCAAGCTAAATCATATCCTTCCTATTTAAATTGCTCGATGTAAAGAAGCAGCATAAATTGCCGCCAAAGCTTGCCACCAATTTCCAGTGAAAAAGTTATTGTAAAATTGGAGACCTAAGCACCCTATAACCAGACCCTCTGCTCACGCTTTTGAAAATTTCGCATCACCTTTCACCCATCCAATTTCAACACCCCCCTCCTCTTTTGCAAACCTTTTTCTTCTGATTGCAAACCTCTTTTCTCTCTCGGGCTAAATCCCAAAAGAACACCGTCAGTAACTTTCTATATCTAAATAACTGACTATGGAAATCGTAATCGAATTTTTAAATTCCATACACCCTCTTTCCGCAAAACTAATAGACCATCTAAAATCAATCCTCAAAGAAAAACGGCTTCAAAAACGTGACTATTTATTAAAAGCCGGCCATATCTGTCGCCGCATCTGTTTCATCGAGCGTGGGCTTCTCCGTTGCTTTTATATCAAGGATAATAATGAAGTGAGCAGCTGGTTTATGAAAGAAGGCGACATCATCGTTAGCGTGGAAAGCTTTTACCAGCAAAAGAGCAGTTATGAATCCATCCAGGCTTTAGAAGATTGCCTGATCACTTATATTGACTACGGCGAACTGCAATACATCTACCGGCATTTTGAGGAGTTCAATTACATCGGCCGGGTGCTCACTGAAAAATATTATTGCCAAAGCGAACAGCGACTGTATTCCATGCGTATGCAACGTTCACAGGAACGGTATGACTACCTGTTGGAACACCATCCTGAGCTGGTCTTACGTGTGCCTGCCAAGTACCTCGCTTCCTATCTAGGCATTACGGAAGTCACGATGAGTCGAATTAAAGCACGCATGTAATTTCTTATCCATTGTTAATTCTGAAGGGCTCTCGCCTACTCTACTTTTACATCACTAACCACACAAACAAAACATCATGAAACACATCTTCACTCTTTTCATTTGCTTTCTTTTGCTTAACGCTTGCAAAAAGGAAAACGCCTTAACGACAAGGAACTACCTGGAGAATGTGAAAGTTGCACTGAAAGACAGCCTACAACCTGTTGATTTTTCAGGCCTTGATTTTACAAGGTCAGTGCAATCAAAGGTAGATAGCGTACAGATGAATGTTTTGCGGGTTCCATTCAAAAATAAAAAGCTGGAAAATGACTTTGTCATCGTGGAAACAGACGAAATAGGAACAGTGAAGCAAGGCAAGATTATCCATCTCGAAGGTGCGGTAATCGAAAACGAAAATGACAAGCTGAGAAGAAGAACCTGGAACGGCGAAATAATCATCAGTTCATTGGATAGAACCAAAGTAATCAATTCACCAATCAACAATGGATTTATCACTGCTTTTCGCTCACAAAACAATTTGCGTTCGTCTGTACATCCTGATAATGTCATGCCGGAAGTGGTGATTACGTATGTGATACCATCAGGCAGTAGTGGCATGTCCTGGTCAAGCTGGTTTCTAATGCAAAGCTTCTTTGCTGATTATAGTGGAAATAATTGGGATGGCTACTACGGTTCCCTGGGTGGCGGTGGCGGTAGCTTTGGAGGTGGCGGAGGCTCCCCTTCAGGTGGAGGCTATCCAATTGGTGGTGGAAGCATAGAACAAGATCCACCTATACAAATTGATATCGAAACAGTACTGGATAAAGCTGAAATCGATTTACAAAAATTTATCAATTGCTTTACTTCCATTCCTGATGCGGGCGCTAACTGTTCCATTGAAATCTTCGCCGACATACCAGTTGATCGTGATCCAAACAAGATTTTCAATTTTGAAACGCAGTCACCTGGACATACGTTTCTTCAAATTAAAAAAAGCAACGGCTCACAAAGTGCAATACAAAACATTGGTTTTTATCCAAAGAATGACTGGAAATCCATCTTGACGAACGCTCCGATTGATGGTAAATTTGTAGACAACGGCGGTCATGAATACAATACAAGTTTCAAGATGAACCTTACGCCAGGACAATTAACATCCATCCTTACGCAAATTCTTTATTTGAAGAATTCAAAATACGATATAGACAATTTTAACTGTACTGATTGGGCATTAGATGTATTCAATAAGGTCCGAACAGACAAACTGCAAATACCATTGTATGACATACCTGGAAATGTGCCTTCCTTGGGCACCAGAACACCAAATGGGGTTTACAACAAACTGCGGGAAATGAAAACTTCGGGTCACCCAGAAGCCTCAAATATTAACTATGACTTTTTGAAAGGGTATGCTGCAAACAGCACAGGCCCTTGCAACTAAAAATTAAAGACAATGAAACTGGTTAAAATAATTGGTCATCCTGTTCTGGTAATGAGTCTCTTTTCGCTCGTGATTATAGAAGGTGAGCATTTTGGTGGTTTTTATATACTCTACCTTTTCTTTGGCTTGACTTACTTTGCACCATTTGCTATCGCTGGCCTGGTCGGAATAGCAGCACTCATTATTGGAAATAACTTAAGTAGCGAAAGACGATTAATAAAATCATATTTATATTTAGTCGGATGGTTGCTTCTTATGGCATCATATCTAATGTTCTTTCAAAATTCCAAAAACAATCACCGCGAAACATTTGAAACCACTGGCCCTATTGTGAGTTTTGTTTTGTTTGCCATAAGTAGCATTTGCTTTCTTGTAAATACCTTCCAGCTTCTTATAAAAGCTAACGGGAAACAACCAAAAAGCCTGGTTGCTTAGTAAGTCCGGAAGAAAGTTGCTTTGTATCGTTTATTGTGTGTCGTTTGAAAATCGTGAGTTATGTTAAACAATATCAGCTGGCAAGGCTACTGGACAACCCTTGCCCTACTTTCAGCAGGTTATTACCTGGTTATCTATCTTCTTTATTACCGGAGTGATTTCAAAATCACCTTTCCTCAAAAAGGTCAACAAAAAAAATCCGGTGACGCTTTCGCTGCTGTCATCAACACGGGCAATCTACCGACGCAGTCATCCCGAATTCAAGAAGAAGCGGACGATTTCGAAAAGCCTCCAATCGACAGTGAAGAGGGTATTGTCTATCACCTGATGGATGAAGTAACTGCTTATTTCGAAGAAGCCAGGAAGAGCCGGTGTGTAAACGAAGAACTCCTGTATGCTGTACAGCGGATACTTTCCAAATACCCAACGCTGAAAGGCTCAAAGTACCAGGAATCGATCAACAACGTCATTGTCTCCGAAGCAGAACATCTCTGCTCCATTCACATCAGCAGCGAGGAAATAGCAGGTGTGTGGTTAGGCTCGTGAATGTGAGCATCTCCCAAGGCCTTGCCCCTGTAAGGCAGGGCCCAATGGGAGAACCATTTCAATTCTTTTTATTCTAAACTATAAACAAATCGTGTGTATGAACAAGTGTCGTATTGGATCTTCCATGCAAAAAAAGGCAGTCGTCAGCGCTCTACTGCTTGCCACCATTTTCCTATCCCTTTCGCTTCACGCCCAGGATGGTAACGCCGGTATAAACGATGCGAATACAAAAGTGAGGAGCTATTTCGCGGCAGGAACAAACCTGATGTATGCCGTTGGCGCCATCCTGGGGTTGATCGGGGCCGTGAAGGTTTATCAAAAGTGGAACAGCGGCGATCATGATACCAGCAAGACCGCCGCCGCCTGGTTTGGGTCCTGTGTGTTCCTGGTCGTTGTCACAAGTGTTATCCGCGCCTTCTTTGGTATTTAATGTTATGGCTAACAGCGTTTATACCATCAACAAAGGCATCAATAAGCCCATCGAGTTCAAGGGTCTCAAGGCACAGTATATCTGGTACCTGGGAGGAGGGCTTGTCATCCTGCTGATTCTGTTTGCCGTGCTTTATATCGCTGGTATCAACCCTTTTTTCTGTGTCGGTATTATCGGTCTCTTAGGAACTGCATTGTTTGGCTGGGTCTATCGCATCAGCAACAAGTATGGTGAGCATGGCCTGATGAAAAAAGTCGCAAGAAAAGGAATTCCCACAACAGTAAAATCCTATTCAAGAACCATCTTTTTAAAAAAGTAGTTATGGAAAGAGTCCTGGAAGAAATATTGCCGATCATGGATGTGGAACATGACCTGATCTTATCAAAAGGGGGCGACGTGACCGTTGGGTTTGCCTGCCAGTTGCCGGAGATTTTTACCCTCTCTAATGATGAATACGAAGCGTTTCATCAGGCCTGGATCAAAGCGGTCAAAGTGCTTCCCAAACACTCCGTTTTTCACAAGCAGGATTGGTTTTTAGATAGCAAGCACCAGCCCGACTTTTCCAGTACCGATACCAGCTTTCTTTCCCTGAGCAGTGAACGATTCTTTCATGAACGTCCCTACCTGGATCACAGCTGTTACATCTTTTTGACGAAAAAGCCTTCCGGAAGAAAACTCTCCAGTTCACTATTCTCTACCCTGCTGAAGAAGAGCATTGTACCGGAGGGCACGATGAACCCGCAAGCGGTCCAGGATTTTCTGGACAGTGCCGGACAATTCAAACGAATTCTGGAGGACAGCGGATTTGTTAAGCTTTCTAGGATACAGGACGAGCAGTTGCTAAGCACCCCAAAAGGAGCAGGTGTGATTGAAAAATACCTTCGCCTCTCCCCTACGGCCGTCCTAAGTGATATTGGTTTTAGCGATGGTATCCAGATTGGCGATAAACACGTTCAGCTCTTTACGCTTTCTTCCGCCGAAGACCTACCGTCCCTTTGTGGTTCCCGGATTAATTACGACAGGTATTCTACCGATAAAACCAAGTTTTCTGTTGGCTTTGCATCCACGCTTGGGCAGCTGCTGCCTTGCAATCACATCTTCAATCAGTACCTGTTCATCGAGGATGCAGGGACCACCATGAAAAAACTGGAAAGTAAGCGGCTCAGGCTTCAGAGTTTGTCCGCCTATTCTCGGGAAAACGCCATTGGAAGGGACGCTACCAACGAGTTTTTAAACGAAGCCATTTCCAATCAACGCTTACCAGTAAAGGCTCATTTCAACGTGATGGTTTGGACAGAGGACAAGTCGGAACTAAAAGAATTAAAGAACCTGGTGTCAAGCGCACTGGCCGGTATGGATACGATGGCGAAGATGGAAACGGCAGGCGCTCCGCAAATCTATTGGGCAGGCATTCCGGGCAATGAAGCGGATTTTCCGATGAACGATACGTTTGACACGTTTGCGGAGCAAGCCTGCTGCTTTTTGGCGCTCGAGACGTCCTACAGATCTTCCCTGAGCCCTATCGGTATTCGTTTGGGTGACCGGCTTTCGGGCAGGCCGGTGCATGTTGATATCTCTGATGAGCCCATGCAAAGGGGGCTTGTGACTAACCGGAACAAGTTCATCCTCGGGCCGTCAGGAAGTGGTAAAAGCTTTTTCACCAACCACATGGTTCGCTCTTATTACGAACAGGGCACGCATGTTGTTCTCGTGGACGTAGGCCATTCCTACCGCGGGCTTTGTGAGTTGGTGAAAGGCTACTACTTCACGTATGATGAGAAGTCGCCCATTCGTTTCAATCCTTTTTACATCGGGGAGGGTGATGTGCTGGACACCGAAAAGAAAGAAAGTATCAAAACCTTGTTACTGGCTCTTTGGAAGAAAGATTCGGAATCTTTCAACCGAAGTGAATATGTCGCCTTATCGAATGCACTACAGCTGTACTATCAAAAACTGGATAATCATCCGGAGATCTTTCCCTGCTTTAACTCCTTTTATGAATTCCTGCAAAGAGACTTTCTGGAAGTCTTGAAGAATGACAACGTAAAAGAAAAGGACTTTGACATCTCCAATTTCCTGTATGTACTCAGGCCCTACTACAAGGGTGGTGAATTCGACTACCTACTTAACGCGACTGAAAACCTGGATCTGCTAAAAGAACGATTCATTGTTTTTGAACTGGACAACATCAAAGACCACCCGATTCTCTTTCCGGTCGTTACGATCATTATCATGGAAGTCTTTATTTCCAAGATGCGCAAACTAAAAGGGATTCGTAAAATGATCCTCATTGAAGAAGCCTGGAAAGCCATCGCCAAAGAAGGCATGGCGGAATACATCAAATATCTGTTCAAGACTGTCCGGAAGTTTTTTGGTGAAGCAATTGTGGTGACACAGGAAGTGGAGGACATTATCTCCTCGCCGGTAGTCAAGCAGGCGATCATCAACAACAGTGACACGAAGATCCTGCTCGACCAGTCGAAGTATCAAAACAAGTTTGGCCTTATCCAGGAATTGTTGGGGCTCACCGAGAAAGAAAAAGCGCTCATCCTTTCGATCAATAAGGCCAATGATCCAACAAAGAGATACAAAGAAGTTTTTATTTCTCTTGGGGGCACCCTTTCAAAAGTTTACCGCACCGAAGTATCACCGGAAGAATACCTCACCTACACAACAGAGGAAAAGGAAAAAATGATGGTGCAGGAGTCTGCAAAGCGATTCAGCGGAAGTATGGAACACGGCATTAAAGCGATTGTTCACCAAAAGGTTTAAATATAACACGATGAAAGCATTTATGCATATCCTCAGCTATTCGCTTGCACTGTTTGCCTGCCATTCAAAAAGTGATATCATCCGTGACTTTATCCCAGGAAGGTATGTCCAGTATTCCGAAAATGACATGGGCAAGCGGCACGATACGCTCCACGTTGAACGAATGAATACAAGTGGCCATAACTACCGAATCACGCGAACATCCTCGATGCAACGATGGTTAGACGGGAAGGCTTTCCCCTGGCAATACCGACAGGAAGTTTGGACGGGCATCTATGATGAAAACAAAAGAGTGGTAAACGAAACCAAGAGAGGCAGAGTAATAGCATTTGTACCCGAAAGAAATATTCTCCTGATGGGTACAACAGAGTATAAAAAAATAAAATAGGCATGTCATGAAACGATTCGTTGTGTGTTTAGGTTTCTGTATGTTAACGATGTTTCCCACCCAACCATCTTTCGCCCAGATACCGGTGCTGGAAATCATCAGGCAGGCGGTAACGAAAGTGATCAAGGCTGTTGATCTCAAAATTCAACGGCTGCAAAACAAAACGATCTGGCTACAGAATGCGCAGAAAACATTGGAAAATAAAATGCAGGAGTTGAAGTTGGGCGAGATTTCTGACTGGGTGGAAAGGCAACGGAAGCTTTACGCAGATTATTACGAGGAACTATGGAAAGTAAAGTCAGCGATTGCTTACTATGGAAAGGTCAAGGATATCATTCAAAAACAGGTGACCATCGTGGATGAATACAAGAAGGCTGCGGCCTTGTTTCGACAGGACAAACAGTTTTCCCCTCCTGACATTACCTACATGGAGAACGTCTATCGCGGCATTCTGGAGCAAAGCGCGAAGAACCTGGAGGGCTTACTGCTGGTGATCAATTCATTTGCTACACAAATGAGCGACGGGAGCAGGCTGGAGATTATTCATGCAGCAGAACAGAGCATGGAACAGAACCTGACGGATCTTAGGCAGTTCAACCAACAGAATATTCACCTGAGTCTTCGACGGGCGAGGGACGCCAAAGAAATTCAAATTGTCAAAGCTTTATACGGAATCGAATGAAGGGCATCATTATCCTAATTGTCATCCTGTTTACAACGCCAGCCCTCTATGCACAAACATGGGCTGAATGGATGCGGCAAAAGAAGACACAGATTAAATACCTCACGGAGCAAATTGTCGCTTTGAAGGTCTACGGAGATCGGGTGCAAAATGGCTACGAAATAGCAAAGGCAGGTCTTACCACGATCGGCAAGATCTGCAATGGTGAATGGAATCTGCACAACGATTTTTTCGGGTCGTTGAAACAGGTAAACCCGCTTGTGAAAAAGCAGCAAAAAGTCCTTGCCATTCACTCGATGCAATCGCAGATCGTGAAGGTGGTAGGCTCAATATTGAAGTGGTCCAAAGAAAATCGAGGGGCAACTATTTCCGAGGCCGGCCACATTGAAAAGGTCTGTGCATTTGTCCTGGAAGAAAGCAGTCATCATTTGGATGAGTTGCTACTGCTGTTGACATCCGGAGAATTACAAATGAGCGACGACGAGCGGATACAAAGGCTGGAAAAAATTTATGAACAGGTGGTGAACGAACATGCCTTTATTCAAGCGTTTGCAGGGAGCATTAACCGGTTGCTAAAGGGCAGGGCGCATGAACAAAAGGGGCTTGAACTTTCTAAAATATTAAATGGTCTGAAATGAAGAAAATGATGATGGTAGTGATGGTGATTGGATCATTGACTTACCAGGGTTACAGCCAGTCGCATGAAGCGCAGCAACTCCTGCTGAATTGGGAAAAACTGGCGCAGCTAAAATCGATTTTGAATAACATGTACAAAGGCTACCAAGTTGTCAGCGCGGGCTATAATCGAATCCGGGATATCTCACAAGGAAACTTCCAGTTACACCAGCTGTTTTTGGATGGTTTGTTAGACGTCAGTCCTGCGGTCAGAAAATACAAACGGGTGGCAGATATTATCCGACAGCAGCAAAGAATTCTCCAGGAAGGGAAAAAAGCGCTGACCTATTTTACCAGCACCGGAAGCTTTACGCGGGAAGAGATCGATTATATGCACAACGTCTATGGCCATCTTTTAGCGCAAAGCAGGCAAAACCTGGATGAACTTTTTTTAGTCGTTACGGCAGGACAGCTTCGCATGAGTGACGATGAAAGACTAGCGGCCATAGACCGGATCTTTAAAGACATGGAGGACAAACTTTTGTTTTTAAGGTCATTTAACAACAGCAATAAAATTTTGTCTCATCAACGGATACGGGAAAAAGAAAGCATTGCGCTTTCCCGGAAACTACACGGTATAAAGTAATCTTCTTTCTTCCAAAAAAAATCAGTGAGTATATGAAATGGTGCGTACGGGTTGCGGTGATTGCAACCATAGGAACGATATTGCCCTTGCTTTCATCTGCACAGGGTGGCTTTGCGGGTGAGATCAAAAGTTTGCATGCTGTATTAGAGCAACTGTATGATGACATGCTGCCCCTGTGCAGTAAACTCATCGCAGTTGGAAGAGGCGTCGCGGGCTTTGCAGCAACCTGGTACATTGCTTCGCGAGTATGGCGACACATCGCGAACGCGGAACCGATTGATTTTTACCCACTGTTCCGTCCCTTCGTGATTGGGTTTGCGGTGCTCATTTTTCCGTCGGTCATTGCCATGATCAATGGCGTTATGAAGCCTACAGTGACCGGCACCGCAGCGATGGTCACGGATTCAGATCAGGCAATTGCACAGTTGCTAAAGATGAAAGAAGAGGCAATCAAAAAAACAGCCTACTGGCAGATGTATGTCGGTGAAGACGGCGGTGGTGACCGCGACAAATGGTATCGTTACACCAACCCGGGTGAGGATCCGGATGATGAAGGGTTTTTCGAAGGCATCGGCAATGATATTTCGTTTGCCATGGCCAAATTCTCCTACAATGTTCGTGCTTCCATTAAACAGTGGATGAGTGAAATTCTAAAAGTCCTCTTCGAGGCAGCGGCACTTTGTATAAATACCATCCGAACCTTCTACCTCATTGTGCTCGCGATCCTCGGGCCATTGGTGTTTGGACTTGCCGTCTTCGATGGCTTTCAGCATACACTCACGGTCTGGCTGGCCAGGTATCTGAATGTTTTTCTGTGGCTACCCGTAGCAAACATCTTTGGCTCCATTATGGGCAAGATTCAAGAGAACATGTTGAAAGTAGACCTGCAGCAGATCGCTGATGCCGGTGACACTTTCTTTTCCACTACTGATACCGCCTACCTCATTTTTATGGTCATTGGCATTGTTGGGTATTTCACGGTGCCCAGTGTGGCCAACTACATCGTGCATGCAGGTGGTGGCAACACCCTTCTATACAAAGTCACTAGCCTCGTGGGAAGTTCCAGCAGAACCGTGGTTTCTGGTGGTACCTCCATGGTCAGGGATGTCTACGGTGACGCTGCCGCCAAACTATCCGGCAGCATGGCAAGCAGCAGCAGCGCGGGAGGTTATTTTAATAACAGCAACAAAGGGGGCTCTGGCACTTCAGGTGAAAGCAATTTTCAGCGGGAGAAGTTGGAAGGCAATCCTACGAACAATTCCTAAACACTACATCGCATGTTTACAAAAGCACAACATATCGACCGTTCCTTCAAGCATATCAAGCTATTCAGCATTGTCTTTCTACTCGTATGTCTTTCTGTGACAATTTTCGCTATCTACCATAGCTATCAGCTGGCAGCAAAGGCAGGAGAAAAAATTTATGTGCTGGCCAATGGAAAAGCATTGGAGGCCGTTGCTTCCGATCGTAAAGACAACATACCGGTGGAAGCTAAGGATCATGTACGGATGTTTCACCACTATTTCTTTACGCTTGATCCGGATGAAAAGGTGATTCAATCCAATATCACAAAGGCACTTTATCTCGCTGACGCTTCAGCAAAAAAGCAGTATGACAACTTAAAAGAAAACAGCTATTACGCCAACATCATGGCAGGCAATATCAGCCAGGAAATTCGCGGCGACAGCGTATTTGTCGATGTGAATCAATATCCTTTTTACTTCCGCTATTATGGAACGCAAAAGATCATTCGGCCGACCAGTATTGTGAGCCGCAACCTGATTACGGAAGGCTATTTAAGAAACGTCTCCCGATCTGATCACAACTCCCACGGATTTTTAATTGAAAAGTGGACCACACTGGAAAACAAGGACCTGAAAACAGAAAACCGATAGTATGAAAGAAGGACCAAAAAAGACGCAGCTTTCAGAAAAAAGCGAAAGGATTGCAGGCGTGATAGCCACTTACCTGCTCCGGATACAAAAGGGCTTTGCCCGCTTTTTGGCGGCAAGAACAGCCGGGCTAAGTAAAAAGGGGTTAAAGATCGGGCTCGCTATCTTTTGTGCCTCCTTTGGTGGCGCCAGCATCGTTGCCCTCCTGGGGGTTTTTGCAAGTAAGGAAAAGGGGGGCGACAATTTGAAACCGACACCGCTTTCTTTTCCCCATTACTATCATCAATCCGACAGAAGGCCGCTCCCAGCCCTGTCCCATCGCGATATGGTAAAGATTGTTCGCTTTCGAAAGTACATGGACAGTTTAGCCAACAGTCCTTCCGGCCGGAAAATCTATGACAGCATTCAGCGAGTAAGGCCCCACCTCTTAGATAGCATCCGGACGCTCGAAACCTTTTATCAATCACAAGTAAAATAAAAAAGATGCAAAACAATCATTCAACAACGTTTCTGAGGAAACGAAAGGCCTTAACCCTTTTGCCACTCCTGATGCTACCCTTTGTCACACTTGCGTTTTGGGCGTTGGGCGGCGGTTCTGAAGACGGGACAGCAAACGACAAAAAAAATGCCCTAGGACTGAACCTGGAACTTCCCGATGCAACGCATTCAGAAGAGAGCCTGGTGGATAAGCTTAGTTTCTATAACCGTGCGCAGGAAGATTCCGTGAAACTCCGCCTGCAGATGCAAAATGACCCCTATTACAAAAACAGGCTTGATACAATGCCAATCCCGGTAAACACGGCCTCCTCTTCTATCCCATCGCAGACTGCTGGTGGCCTGAATTCATCTCCTTTGACTTCCACGGGCACGATTCAAGAAACAGAGGCAAAAATCAATGAACGGCTGAGCGCTTTACAGAGAGCGATGCAACCGAATCGTGCGGACGGAAAGGAGGAATCGGTGAACCCATCATCCCACTCAAAGACGGCCTCACCAGACGTGGCGAAACTGGAAAATATGATGCAGGTGATGAACGAAAAAGGTGGTGATGATCCTGAAGTCGAACAATTGAATGGCATGCTCGAAAAAATACTGGACATCCAACACCCTGAGCGGGTAAAAGAACGGGCAAAAGAAAAAATAGCGCAGCAAGGAACAGGTGAACGTACCGCAAACACATCGACGCAATCGATCGCAAACTCTTTTTTTGGCAAGGACCTTTCCGTCAAGAAAAGCGCCAATGGCTTCTTCGGCATTTCTCCCAGCAGACAAGCAGGTGAAGAAGCGGGCGCAATTCCGGCCGTCGTTCACGGATCACAAACAATCACGTCAGGTTCAACAATCAAACTGCGCTTAACAGATGGTGCGGTGATCAATGGCCTGTCTGTTCCAACGGGATCCTTTGTCTATGGTATCGCTACACTTCATGACGAGCGATTAGACATCGAGGTTAAAAGCATCCGTCTGAATAAAAACGTCTTGCCCGTGGCACTCAGGGCCTATGACCTGGACGGCATAGCCGGCATTTCTGTTCCCGGCTCTATATCCAGAGAAGTGGTAAAGGCTTCAGCTGATCAAAGCCTTGCCTCCTTAGACATCATCGGTATGGACCCGTCGTTAACATCACAGGCTGCCAATGTCGGTGTCCAGACAGTAAAAGGACTGCTTTCCCGAAAAGTAAAAGCGGTAAAAGTGACACTAAAGGCAGGTTACGCTGTCCTTTTAAAAAACACAAATGACCAATAAAATTAATTCACCTTAAAACAAGTTCTGAAATGAAACGGCACCATGCATTGCTTCCAATTCTGATGATATTTAGCTTCTTCAACGGAACGGCCCAAAGTGGCACTTCGCTTCCCAAAGACACATACATAGAACCCTACCGGCTGGAGATAACGTATAATAAAACATCCAACCTTCTCTTCCCCGAAGCCATTACTTCAATAGACCGGGGCAGCCAGGATATTCTGGTTCAAAGAGCAGATGGTGTTGAGAATATTCTGCGGATCAAAGCAGCTGTCAAAAGCTTCGAGGAAACCAATCTGAGTGTGGTTACCAAAGATGGCAAATTGTATTCTTTTCTGGTATGTTATCAAAGCAACCCTGCTTATCTGAACATCAACATGGCTTTCTCGGCGACAGCAGCAGCAAAGAGGCCGGTGCAGCCGTTTTCCACAGAGACGCATAAAAGAAGTATGGACAAATCCACAATAAGAGACTACGCGGAAAAGGTAGTATCGGCGACAAAAAATGTGGGCAGGATACAGGATAAAAAAGGAGGCGTGTTTTTACAGATGAACGGGATTTATATCAGCAAGGATATTCTGTTTTGCAGACTGATGCTTCAAAACAATTCAAACATTGACTTTGACAGCGACGGACTGCGCTTTTACGTCCGTGATAAAAAAGTTTCCAAAAGAACCGCTTCCCAGGAAACGGAAATAATGCCTGTTCACACTACTGGTGACACTTCCTTCATCCGCAGCAAAAGTGATCATGCGATTGTCATTGCGCTTCCCCGGTTTACAATCCCCGACAGCAAATGGCTAATCGTCGAAGTGATGGAAAAAAGGGGTGGCCGGCACCTGCAACTAAAAGTGAAGCATAATCAGATTATGAAAGCAGCACCGCTGCCCGACTAATCATTCAACAATCATTATTCATAATTAAAAAGCAACGTGTATGAACGAACAAAATTTTGAGTATTTGAAAGACAACATCAAATACATGGGGTTTGGAGAAAAGCTTTTCGCTGACCTGGAGAACGGACTAAGATGCGGAGCAGCAACCTTTCAATTATCGCAGGCGACCGAGATGAACAAAAAGCCTTTTGAAGTCACGCTAAACTTTCGAAGGTCTGATAATTCAGATATGTATTTTTTCAATAGCTACCATGCTTCGTTAAAGCATACCAATGGCGAAACAAAAGACCAGGTGTTTTACCTGACAAAGGGAAAAGGGGTTACCGCGAAAGAGGCATACAATCTCCTGGAAGGAAGGGCCGTGTTTAAGGAACTGTCCAACAAAGCCGGTGAACCTTACAAGGCATGGATACAGTTAGATTTTGATCGAAAGGACAAGCACAACAACCATGAGGTGAAACAGTATCACGAGGCCTATGGGTATGACCTGAAAGGAGCACTGTCCAAATATGCGATCACGGATCTGAACGGAGGTGACCGTGAAAAGGCGCTGCTACAATCGCTTCAAAAAGGAAACATTCAATCCGTCACAGTCGGTAATGATGTGGGTGTATCAAAAATGTTTGTCGAAGCAAACCCACAGTTCAAGACCATTACGCTCTATGACAGCGAAATGAAGCGGGTTCCAAAGGAAAGCCTAGAGCAGTATGTAAGGCCCGAAAGAGGGCAAGCAAAGGAAGTTGGAAAGGAGCAGAAGCAGGACATCTCTTCGGATAACAAACAAAAAACTTCGAAGAGCCTGGAGGGACCAAAGGCGTCCAAGAGCCGGTCAAAGAACCGATCCGCCAGCATGTAATGATAACCCTTAAAAAAGCAAATCA
This sequence comes from Flavisolibacter sp., assembly GCA_035510335.1. Taxonomy (GTDB): domain Bacteria; phylum Bacteroidota; class Bacteroidia; order Chitinophagales; family Chitinophagaceae; genus Flavisolibacter. The sequence continues at coordinate 20,584 of DATKHJ010000364.1, forward strand.
TGGCAGTTGATATTGAACCTGTTTAGAGTTTTAACAAGTGGGACTTCCGGTCGCTTAGGATTTTTGAGTTGCGAAACAAAAAAGTCCCTGAAAAACGATGGAAGTCCTGAGTAAAGATATGATAGAGCGGTGGGTCATTCCGCATTTGAGCAAAGGCGCAAGAGGTCCGCAGCCAACAGTGGATTTAGCGGATCTTGTTCGGGCCATTTTACACCGGCTGAAAACTGGCACACAGTGGCGGTTTTTGCCCTTAAACGAGTTTTTTGCACCAGAAGCGATTAGCTGGAACGGTGTTTATCATCATCACCGGCAGTGGGTCAGGGATGGATCGTGGAAAAAAGTGTGGATTGAACTGCTGAAAACCAACCGCCACACCCTTGACCTTTCCTCCATGCAGTTAGATGGCTCGCAAACGCCTTCGAAAAAGCAAGGAGAGAACATCGGTTATCAGGGCAGAAAGAAGAGCAGAACCACCAATGTCCTGTTTTTGAGTGATAAAGATGGACAGCCTTTAGCAATGGCTACTCCGCAGGCAGGCCACCATAACGACCTTTATAACATCCAAGCCTTATTTGAAGAGATGTGTGCCCTGTTGCAAGAAGCTAGCATTGACCTTCGGGGTGTGTTTTTGAATGCCGATGCAGGCTTCGACGCCGAAGAATTGCGGCAGCTATGCGCTGAAAAAGAAATAGAGGCTAACATCGCTGAAAATAAACGAAATGAAAAAGCGCCAGATCAAGCGTATGTCTACTTTGATGAAGAACTTTACAAACAACGCTATGTCATTGAACGAACCAATGCCTGGCTCGATGGCTTTAAAACCCTCTTGGTGCGCTATGAAGGAAAAATCAGCACCTGGATCGCCGACCACTTTATGGCTTTTGTTATCGTGTTTTTAAAAACAAAACTCGTTTGTTAAACTCTAAACAGGTTCATTGTGACGAAGGAAGATTTGCAGCTTTTCCGGATGCAGTTGTTAAATGACATCCGGGAGTTATTTGCTCCAAGAGAAAATGGAGTACAAAAACAGTGGTTAAAAAACAGCGACGTACGGCAGCTATTGAAGATTTCTTCTAACACTGTTCAACGCTTACGGATTGCGGGTAAACTCAAATCTTCAAAAGTGGGCGGCGTACACTATTACCGGTACGAGGATGTTCAGCAGCTATTGGAAAGCGGTCTAAAAATAGCGTCATGAGTACCTCACAGCTTTCCCGCTTTTACAAGATGATGAAGGAGGACAACCGGATAACCACTACTCATATCAGTCTTTTTATGGCGCTATTTGAGCGGTGGAATACGGCAGGGTTTGAAGGACCTGTGTATTTCAGAAGAGGAGAAATCATGGAATTAGCAAAGATCAATGGGCTGGCAACTTATCACAAGTGTATAAAGGATCTTTCGCAGTTTGGGTATATCCGCTACATACCTTCTTATAATCCGGCAAAAGAAAACCGAGCCTACTTACTTCCCTAGTGGTGTTGCGAAAATAAAAAGGAGCGCATAGCGCTCCTTTTTCGACTTTTATGGTTAGCTACTTTGTCTTTACGGCTGACTTCTTTTTAGAAGAACCGGCAGCTAAAGCCCTCCCTGTTGATGAAGAGCGCTTTGGCTGAGCCTCATTTGCAGCCCTGTTTTCCGAAAGAGAACGATAATTTTTAATGTAGTCTGAAGTGCGTTTTGCGTCCTGCCTAACTTCAGCTTCAGACCTCTCTTTGGCAACACCAACAAAGCCAACATCATCCAAACCATAGTATTTCTTCTTATTCGCCATCGAGATAATTTTTATAATACGAATTTACTAAAATTTTGGCAGATTCTGTTGGAATAGCCATTCGTTGCGCACCAAAAATATGCTCAGCGCCAAGCGTTTGTGAATAGTGATCCATCAGGGCTGTTTTTGCTGTAAAGGCTACGAACCCTTCAAACTTCAGATCAAAACTGATTTTGCAGGCAAAGGCAACCATATTGCCGCATACACCGGCGTATTTCTTTTTCTGCCCGATATTGTGCGGAGCATTTTCTATGTGATGCATTTCAATATAGTTGTCCATGATCTCAAAACTAATAAGGCCTTGGATCTCGTGAGTTGGATCGTCCTTCCTGACAAGTTTATAGACCCGTCTCCCGTCCATTTTCAAATAGCTTTTCCAGGAAAAATTCCAGCCGTTCTTTTTCAAAACATTCTTTAAGTCAACCTTCACAACGGGCAACATTTCTGTATCGTGGACCTGACCTGTGGCCACTTCTTCGATACACTTTGTAATTTTGTCGACATAAAAACTGCTGTTCATATCACTGTAAAAATAGTAAGCTACGAAATCGAATTATCAGCCACGTGAATACAACTACGATATCTGCTCAATCGAAAGAGATAGTTACCCATCATTGATCATTCGCCACTTTTAAACCAACTGCAAAGACCTTACCTGCTATTTTTTTCTTAAGTAGATTCATGTCTTCTCCTACTTTCCGGTCCAGAATCTTCGCGTAGTGTTGCGTCGTCCGCAAATTTTTATGACCAAGCATTTTGGAGACACTCTCAATGGGCACTCCATTGTTCAATGTAACAGTCGTAGCGAAGGTATGGCGAGCAATGTGAGAAGTCAGCGGTTTTGTAATTCCGCATACGTCGGCTATCTCTTTCAAATAAGCATTCATTTTTTGATTGCTGGGGACTGGTAGTACTCTTCCTTTTTGGACACAGGAAGGATGATTTTTGTAATGATCAATGATGTCAAGTGCGAAAGGAAGCAAAGGAATTCGGGAAGGCGTGTCTGTTTTCTGCCGGCTTGTAAAGATCCATTTGTCACCGTCAATGCCGATGCAAATTTCAGTATGCTGGAGTTTCTTCACGTCCGCATAGGCAAGACCGGTAAAGCAAGCAAAAAGAAAAATATCCCGCACCTGATTTAAGCGATCTGTGACAAAAATTTTTTCCCGGATGCGTTGCAGTTCTTCTTCCGTCAGGAACTCCCGATCCACTTCTTTCTTCGTCATGGCAAATCCGGCAAACGGATCTCTGATCAACCAGCCATTGCGTACACAACGATTAACGATTTTGCGAAAATTTCCGAGATACTTGATGGTTGTATTGTGGTTGCAATTCCGAACGCTGCGCAACCAAAAATCATATTCGGTAATGAACTCAAAGTCCAGGCTTTTAATCGCCAGATCCGATACACGGTATTTCCATTTCAAAAACGAGCGCGTATGGTCAAATGAAGTCTTGTAACGCTCTAATGTTGCTGGTGAAAACTCTTTGCCGACTAATGTTTTCAATTGATCGTTGTGGTGCTGGAAGATTTCCATCAGCATTTTAGGGCGGTCGGTTTTGCCTTTTAGTACGTTGATCAATACTTCAGACGTTACCGTTTTGTTTCCATCAATTAACTGTCGCTTGGCTTCATACACTTTTGTTTGGAGTGTATCCAAAAACACATTCAGCAGTTTACTTTCTTCTTTCAATCCGGATGCACGCTGCGCATGCACATTCCACTTTGCAGGATCCCATTCACGACCGGTTGAAATTTCTTTCGGCACGCCATCAACAGTGACACGCATGTAAATGGGCATGTTGCCTTTCTCGTACTTCTTTGGCTTTTTTAAATAGAAAAGAAGACCAAAACTTTTTTCTAACATCGTAACTCATTTTAGGGGTTAACAAATTACGATTTGCAGTGCGGGAAAAGCAAGCGGTTCAAATTCTGAACAGGTTCAAAACCAATTCGTTAGCCTAGGTTCAGTGAGTCAATTGGCTGGGTCGGAAATGACTCACGAATTACTCACTGAGATTTGGCGTTTTCTGGGTGAATTTGACAAGTGAGTAAAACAAAAAAGCCTGCAAAATCAACGATTTGCAGGCTTTTGACTTCGTTTGACATTCGTTTTGGCGGAGAGCGAGGGATTCGAACCCCCGGACCTGTTACAGTCAACAGTTTTCAAGAC
>DATKHJ010000365.1:0-4577 GCA_035510335.1 Flavisolibacter sp.
CGCCAGCCCGGCGCCCAAAATCAGCGGAATCAGCGTATCAAAATAACTGGCAATGGTCCAGCGGTTTTCAATATTTTCATCCAACTGGAAATTGCCGAAAAAGTTGATGGTATAAGGCGCCACCACAAAATAGCCGAAGAAAACGCCGGTAAAAAAAAGCAGCGAAACCCAGAAGATAACACCGCGGGTGTTCTGCAATTCTTTTTTGGTAAGTGCCGGCTTTATAAACCGCCAAAACTCCCAGAAGATATAGGGAAAGGCAATGATAACACCGCCAATCAGCATCACCGAAATAAATGTGCTGAACTGCGTGGTTACGCCGGTGCTTTGCATTTTAATGGCAATGCCCTGCATGCAAAGCGCTTTTTCTATTCCAAGTGATTTACCAATGTTGCAAAGAAAACCGTAGGTTGGAAAATCAGCATGCGTGGGGCCTAACAGGACTTGCTTGATAAAGAAATCCTGGTAAACGGCAATTACAATAGCACCCACCACAATTGCAATTACACAACGGAACAGGTGCCCTCTCAACTCTTCCAAATGATCGATAAACGACATTTCCGCCCGATCATCACTTCTGCCGCCGCGTCTGAAAAAAGATAAAGCCATTTTGTAAAAGTGGGGCAAAGATAACCGAAGAGGCGTTCACGAGTTCACCCGTTTACAAGTTCGCAAGTTGAAGAAAAGCCCGCTGAAGCGTGTCGTAAGCAGACAAGGGAACCAGCAAACTTGTGAACTCGTGAACAAGTAAACTTATTTTAATACTTTCAGTTTCACCATTTCAATCCGCGTATCGCTTACGCTGAGGATGTCGAACTCAAAATCATCGATGATGATGCGTTCTTTCTGGCGCGGAATGGTTTCGTGGTGGGAGATGATAAAACCCGAAAGCGTTTCGGATTCATTATCGGGAAAATCGAGGCTGTATTTTTCGCAGATGTAATCCAGCTCCAGGCGGCCGGAAAAAATGTATTCGTTTTCGGCCAGCTGCTTTTCTACAAACTCTTCGCTGTCGTACTCGTCATGAATCTCTCCGAAAATCTCTTCCAGCACATCTTCCATGGTTACAATACCGGCGGTGCCGCCAAATTCATCTACCACCCAGGCAATGCTTTTGCGTTCCTTCGTAAACTTGCTGATGAGGTCTGTGGCACTCATGCTTTCCGGTACGGCCGGAATGGGAAGCAGGATGGCCTGAATGGTTTCGGGATGCTTAAACAGGTCGAGCTGGTGCACATAGCCAACAATGTTGTCGATGGTTTTTTCGTACACAATCAGCTTGCTCAACTTGGTTTCAATAAACTTTTGCCGAACAGCCTCTACCGTGCTCGACACTTCTACACCCACCACTTCTTTCCGCGGCACCAGGCACTGGCGAATTTTTACTTTCGGCAGTTCCAAGGCGTTTTCAAACAACTCGGTATTCATTTCTTCGGGCTCAAAATCCGGGTCATCGCTTTGCTGGAAAAGGGTTTCAGAAATACCACCGGAAAGATTGTCCCGCGTTTCGCGAATCCGCACATTGAAAATGTATTTCAGCGTCCAGTTGGCCATGACCAGGAAAAGGCGGGCAATGGGTTGCAGAACCTGGTAAAAAATGTTGATGACCCAAATAATGCGGCTGAAAATAAGATTGCTGTGTGCCCGGAAAAATGCCCTGGGAATAAACTCGCCAAAGAGCAGCACAAAAAATGTGGCCAGTACAATGTTTAACCCTACCCGTACCCACTCTTGGGTAAGACCAAACCGGCCCCACAACTGATTAAAAATGCTGGTAAAAAGAAGCGAGAACGAAACCAGGAAAATGGTGAACCCAATGAGCATGGTGCTCAGGAAAAGCTCCGGGTTCTCAAAGTATTTAGAAACCAAGATGGCATCGGAGCGGCCCTGCTTTTTACGCAACTCGATGTTGAAACGGTTGACGCTGTAAAAGGCCATTTCCACCCCCGCAAAAAAACCCATCATCAGAAGGGTTATAAAGAACCACGCAATTGTACTTCCGGCAATCATTCAGATAAAGATAGAATTTTCAGCTATTGCAGAAAACCGAGAACAATCTCTTCGGCTTCGCTGCAGGCTTTGTCAAGGTTGGAGTTGACAATAATTTTATTGAAATGTGTTTTAAAGCTGATCTCGTACGACGCTTTGTTTACCCGTGCATTCAGCGACTCTTCGCTTTCCGTACCACGGCTCATCAGGCGGCGCTTTAGTTCTTCCACGCTGGGCGGCTCAATAAAAATGGAAAGCGTTGTCTCGGGGTATTGCTGCTGCACATGAATGGCGCCTTTCACGTCAATGTCAAGCACGGGCACTTTGCCTTCGCTCCAGATGCGGGCCAGTTCTGCTTTCAGCGTACCATAGTATTTTCCTTCGTAAACCATTTCCCATTCCACAAATTCTTCGTGCTGAATTTTATTGGTGAATTCCTCTTCGCTCATGAAATAATAATCGGCACCGTTCTTTTCTTCTCCCCGCGGTTGCCTTGTGGCGGCCGAAATGGAAAATGCCAGCTTATCGGCATACTTGCCCAGCAGGTAGCGGGTAATACTGGTTTTACCGGCGCCGGACGGAGCTGTAATGATGATGATTTTTTGTTGGTTGTTGATGGTCATACGTTGGCTGCGAAGGTAGAAGAAAAGTTCACGAGTTTACAAGTTCACAGGTTCACCGCAAACCGTCCATCCAACCCGTGAACTTGTAAACTCGTGAACTGACTAACTTTAAGTTGTGCAGCACGTAGAGTTTTTCCACCGCGATCATTTTGAGTTTCGGTACCACCGCAAAAAAGCGAAGAAGAGTCTTTCGCAGTTCATTGATTTTTTTTGGGAAACCGATTTTGAAACCTTGTTCCAGCAATATCCAAGGGGCTTTTCCGATGCCTTGTTTCCCAATGTTGGCTATACCTATCTCATTAACCTGGGTACGCCGTTCGTGATGCAGCTGGAAGAGGAAAGGTTTGAAGTAAAGAACGACGGTTTTCTGCCCCGCCACAAAAACATGATTTGCCACCATTCCGTTGGCAATAAAATCTTCGGCATCAAGTTCAATGTATCACCGGTGATTTTTCAGAAGAAGATCAATTTTGCCGAATACCGCGAGTACATTTTTCCGCTGGCTTACCTTATTGACAGAAGCGTGATAGAAAAGGTACGATCCGCGGCTACATTTGACGAACGCATGCGGCTTTTGTCGGACTATTACGAAGGCATTATTCTGCAGCATGCCGGCTCGCTAAAACAGGTTGAGATTGTCACCGGCATTTTGCACAACTGCATTGCAGAAAACCGTTTTGATGTTTCCATTGAAGAACTCTCCAACCGTTACCAAATTAGCACCCGCACATTGCAGCGTTATTTCGAAGCCACCACCAGCATCTCCAGCAAACAGGCTTTACAAATTCTGCGCATCCGCAAAGCAGTTGAAAAGCTTACTTCTCACCCCGAGAGTTTTCACTTCAGCCAGTTTGGCTATTACGATTACAGCCATTTTTACAAGCACCTGAAACAGTTCATCAGCAGTCACACCATCACTATTATTCAGCCGCACTTGCAGTTATTAAAAGGAAAAGCAATGGCATAAAAAATTGGGTGCCGTGAATCGGCAAACGAGAATCGGCAATTGAAGAATCATTCATCCACAACCCATCGTTCGGTGTGGTAGAAATTAAAAGACACTACTATTGCCGATTCTCGTTTGCCGATTGCCGTTGCTAATTCCCTCCTGCCCGTTGGCGCTCTTCTTCCGAACCTGTCGTCCGGCGTCTTGCCTGCTGTACTTTGTTGTTGCCAAATCGATAGGTGAATGTCAGGTTGGCTACCCGGCTTTCGCGGTAAGCGTTCCAGTTCTCCACGTAGCTGCCTTCGTATTCCACTTTGGCGTTCGGGAGGTTGGTCCAGAAGATATCGGTGATGTTGAACCGCACGGTTCCTTTGCCCTGTAAAATGTTTTTTTGTGCGCCCAAACCAATGCCCCACTGCGGCTTCATGGTCATATAGCCATAGCGGCCACCGGTGTTAAGATTCGCATTCAGTTCGGCTGACCAGCCCTTCTTCAAGGTAAACGAGTTGGTGCTGCGAATGTTTGCCGCCGGTGCACCATCGTTCAACTGTGCGCCGCCAATGTTGCCGTTGAACTTGTTGTAAAAAACATTCAGGTTGTTCATCATGTTCCACCAGCTGTTGATGCGAACCGGTACGGTTGCCGTTAAGCCGAAATAATCAGACGATACAAGGTTTACCGGGATTTGCACCGTGATGTTTGAATCTTCTCCAGGCTTGATTTCAAAGGCAGGAATGACATCCAGTATCTTCGACAACACCACACTTTGCGGCTGCGTGGTTCGACTGTAACCCAGCGTGAAGTTCATGCTCTTCACTGTATAATTCATTTCGTACGACCAGGTAAACTGCGGCTTCAGCAGCGGATCGCCGGTGGAGTAAATGGTGGCATCTACCTGAAAAAGGAAAGGATCGAGCTGCGAATAACCCGGCCGGTCGATGCGGCGGCTAACAGATAAACCAAGCGTTTGCTCCGCAGCCACTTTATAATTTAAAAAAGCACTTGGGAACAATTGAAAA
>DATKHJ010000366.1:0-5227 GCA_035510335.1 Flavisolibacter sp.
GGGAGTACCCAGGCCAATCCATTCCTATCTATTTCAATCTGCATAAAAGCAAAAGCTGGTTACACAAATAGCCAGCTTTTGCTTTTGTATGTGCTCCGTTAGGAGCATCACCTTGGTAGAAAAGCAAAGGAATCTGGTGGATTTGGGCTCCGTAGGAGTCGCACATCGCAGTGAACTTTGGCGTACGACTCCTACGGAGCCGACGGGGACGTGGTAATGGCATTTGCTACCAAGGTTTGCCTCCGATGGAGACAGAAGTTATTGGGCTGCGTTAGAAAAGCAATGATGGTCTTAAAACTTAGTGGCCTTTGTGTAAGCTTTGTGCTCTTTGTGCTCCCAAGAAAGCTCAATAGCGAACAGAACACTCATGACGAAGATGTTTATGATAAATTAAATCATCCTCCTCATCAAAATCAGCGTTCCACACTCTACGCCTATTTTTGAACACTGAATGAAAGCAATGACTGAAGAAAACAAAGAACACAACAACCTAGGTCACTCCATTGAAGAAACAGGAGGCATAAAGGTTATTCCATTGTCAGAAGGCTCGTTTACCATTGACAAAACCAAACTTTTTGTTCCGTTTGATGAAGAAAAAGATGTGCTGAACGAACGTCCCGTTGGAAGTTTGCTGGTAGAAATTCAGCCCTTTTTGGTAATTACATCAAAAGATATTTTGCTGTTGGATACCGGTCTTGGTTTTAATAACAAGGATGGCAAACTGCAGATCTATGAAAACATCCGCAAGGCGGGCTACGAGCCGGAGCAGGTTACAAAAGTTTTACTGTCGCACCTGCACAAAGACCATGCAGGCGGCGTGGCCAATCCTTCGTCTGTAAAGTTTGGTACCGGCGATGAGATGAACTTTCCGGCCGCAAAATATTACCTGCAACAACGAGAGCTGGACTTTGCCTGGCAAACCGGGGCGCCTTCGTTTCTGCCCGATGAAATAGAGCCGCTGCTGCGGTCGCACCAGGTAGAGTTTATGCACGATGATGAAGGCGTGATTGACGGCTATATTTCTTACCAGCATACCGGCGCTCACTCGCCGCACCACCAGGTGTTTTGGATCAGGGAGGGAAATGAAACTGTTTTCTTTGGCGGCGACGTAGCGCCGGAATTAAAGCAGATGAAGATCCGCTACAAAACCAAGTACGATTTTGAGCCCGAAAAAGCCAACCAACTGCGCCAGCAATGGTGGGAGCAGGGCAACAAAGAAGGCTGGACCTTCCTCTTCTATCACGACATTAAACACCCGGTGTACAAAGGAAGAAAATAGAACGCTGATTTTGATTATTTCCTAATTATCCGCGTCATCTGCCTTCCTTCGCTCTTCGCTTTGGCGACTTGTTAAGAAAGAGAACTCAGCAAGGGTTTATTTTTGCAGTAAATTAGTTATATGAGAGCCATCCTATCACTGCTGCTTGTGGTATTTTTTGCCACTGCCTCAGCACAATCTGTCAGCACCTCCGTTAAGTTCGATAAAGCCGATAAACCCGCCCTGATGCTCTACCTGCCCTACAGCCAGGAAGTAGCCGAAGGAACCATTTTGACAAAGCTGAAAGAAATTGGCTTTGAGCCCGAAAGCAAAGGTTCGCTGTTTTGGAAGCAAAGCAAGGTGAATGGCTTTTATGCTTTTAAGGGAGTAACGCTCAAAGGCGATAAAACCGAGCTGGTGGACCTTTATTTTAAAGTGGATCGCCGTGGAAGCAAGAAGGACAACCAATCGGTGATGTACCTGCTCACCAGCAAGGGCGGCGATAATTTTATCAACGACGCTTCCGATGCCGGTACGTTTTACGCGGCGCAAAGATTCCTGAACGGCTTTGTTGGCGAAACGGCAACCTACAAGCACACCCTGGATATTAAAACACAGGAAGAAACCGTAAAAAAATCAGAGAAAAAACTGGTGGACCTGATGGATGATGAAAAAGACATGCAGAAAAAACTGGAGAAGTTGCAGGAAGACATCCGCAAGAACAAAGAAGCGCAGGTGAACCAGCAGGCGCTGATTGAATCGGAGAAAAAGAAGCTGGCAGAGATGAAGCTGGGTGGAACGCAGTCGGCCAAAAATTAATAATCCACTTTTTATACGCAAACTGGGATGCTGCAAAAGCTGTTTGTTCCGCTCTATAACTGTTTTGGAACCGCAGGTTTTACACTTCTCGGTTTGTCGTTTTTACCCATCCACCGCACCGTTGACATTCATTTGCATGACACGTTTTATGTGCTTGGACCTGATTTTGTTTTTATCGTCTTAGGATGTTTTTTCCTCTTTCTATGGATGCTCTATAGCTTGTTCAAGCGGCACCTTTTTGCCAGGTATTTAACCAACATTCATACATTGGTTACGTTTGGCTGTATTGTGATGCTGTTTGCCGGGATTTACAACTTAACCAGTAAGAAATACCTCGACTATTCCCTCTACAACTCCGGCAATCACCTGCTGTTTGCTGTTGTTCTGCTGTTCTTTGTTGCACAGCTCCTGTTTCTTTTCAACGTCATTGCAGGACTGCTGAAGAGAAAATAACTCAGGAGAAATCTTTCACCAGTTCTTCGCTTAACTGCCAAAGCTTTTTTCTTGCTTCCGCATCATAAGCCTGCGCATTGGCTTTTGCCTGTTGCAACTGGTTAAAATAGGCGCCGGTTACATCTTTTGTTTCAGGTGAGAACGCAACGTATTCCACTACGTCCGCGCCTTCTTCTACTGTTGATGTGGTTCTTCCAAAAAAAGCGGCCACCATGTTTGTGTCCATCAGCGATGCGGGATGCAGGCTGTTGACCGTTACATGTTTGTCTTTCAACTTGTCTGCTAATGCAAAACCAAAGATGATTTGCGCCAGCTTGCTTTTGGCATAAGCATCGAACGAGTCGTAGCGGTTTTCGAGTTGAAGATCGTCAAAGTTGAGCGGCGATTGCCCAATAGATGCCACGTTAACAATGCGAGACGGTGCGGAACGCTCCAGCAAGGGAAGCAGCTTTTGCGTTAGCAGGAAATGCGAAAGATGGTTAACGGCAAAGCGTAACTCGTAGCCATCCTGGCTTAGTTCCCGTTGCCGGCTTCCTTTTGGGCCACCACCAATCGCCGCATTGTTGATCAGCACATGCAGCGCATCATAGTTGGCCGCTACTTCTTCACCCAATTTTTTTACCTGTGCTAAAGAAGAAAAATCGGCATTGTGGTAATGCACGTTTTCATTGGCTGTTGCCTCTTTGATTTCAGTTACCAGGCTTGCGCCTTTTTCCGCGTTTCTTCCATGCAGAATCAGCGTTGCGCCGGCCTTTGCTGCACGAAGGGCTACGGCTTTTCCCAAACCATCCGTAGCACCCGTAATGAAAACTGTTTTTCCCTGAAGATTCATTGTCATAAGAATAAGGAAAGCCTCGCAAAAACGAGGCTCACATTAATCAAACAAAAATTTTGTCTTAAGGTTGTCTTTCTTCCTGCTGCACATCGCTTTCGTCTTTTTGGCCGTGTGCTCTTCCTGCATTTTGCTCCTCGCTTTCATTCAGCATATCGCTCATGCCCTGCGAATTGTTGGTACTTACCCGCTGACCGGTTCCCTGCTGCTGAGGTGTTGTGTTCATTGTTTGTCCTTCGCGGTGCGGATGATCCTGCTGATTTGTTGATGGGTTATTATTCGTACTCATGTCAATCGTTTTTCTTAAGACTGCAAAAAGCATCCCATGTTAACAATACTCAGGGCGGCAGCAGTACGTTCGGAGTGAGTGTGAAAACAATTTCGCACAGAGAAAAGGAGAAAAGGAGATAATTATTTCCTTGCTTTAAAATGAATTCCAACCCAATAGCTTCAACAAACTTATTAGTTGGGCCATTAGGCAACAAAGAAAGCTGGCACTCCCTCTTTTTCTCTTTTCCTCTGTGCGAAACTTATAAATCTCCCAGTTGCGGACGCAGTACAATGTCTTCAACAACGGCCTGTGGCGAAAGCTTCGAAGCGGCAAAAATCATTTTAGCAAGGTCTTCTGTTTCCATGATGCGGCTCTGCGGCACGCCGCTTCCTTTCCACGAATCGGTGTAAACCGCACCGGGAATAACCGCCGTTACTTTAATGCCATGTTCCTTTAACTCGGCCCGCAGGTTGCGGGTAAACCCAAGCAGGGCATACTTGCTGATGCTGTAAGCGCCACCGCCGGGGTAAGCGGCTAAACTGGCCACCGAACAAATGGTGAAAATGTGACCGCTCTTTTGCGCTTTCATTTTTGGGAGAACGGTTCGGGTGGTGTGATAGGCGCTGAACAGGTTTACTTCCAGCATGGTTTCCAGTGCGCCGTCCGGTTCGTCGGAAACATTGCCTTGTATAAATGTTCCCGTATTGTTGATAAGAACATCAATGGAATCGGCACGGTTGCTGACCCATTCGCCAAATAGCGTGGCTTTGTCTTTTTTTCCAATGTCCATTGCCTGCCCGTCAATGGAAACATTCGGAAACTTTGTTTTCAGTTCGTTGATCGTTTCCAGCAGGTTGCTTTCGGTTTTTGAACAGAGAAAAAGATTGTAGCCATGCAGGGCAAAAATCTCTGCCAATGCTTTTCCTATTCCCCGCGATGCTCCGGTAATGACGGCATTCATATTGTATCCTATTTTTGATGATTCGTGCTTGAAGAAACCAAAAGTAAAAATTCAAAAGGCAAAATGCCTGCCTTACCTTGTTCACCCGATATCATGAAGTACAAACATCTTTTCTTTGACCTTGACCACACCCTCTGGGATTTTGATGCCAATGCACGGATAACGCTGGAGCAATTGCACATTAACCTGAACCTGCCGGAAAAAGGCATTCACGATTTTGATCGTTTTTACCGCAATTATTTAGCCCATAACGAGCGGCTTTGGGCCAAATACCGTAACGGGCAAATAAAGCAGGACGAGCTACGCTTGAAAAGAATGTGGCTTTCGCTGCTCGATTTTAAAATTGCCGATGAAGCCCTGGCCAAGCAGATGAACGAGCTGTTTCTGCAACTGCTGCCCACCCGCACCTTGTTGTTCCCGGATACAATTGAAGTGCTGGAATACCTGCGGGACAAAGGTTACGGACTGCACCTTATTACCAATGGTTTTGAAGAAACACAGCACAACAAATTGAAAAGCTCGGGGCTGGATAAGTTTTTTGAAGTGGTAGTTACCTCAGAATGCAGCAACAGCCTAAAACCGCAACGGGAGATTTTTGAGTATGCCTTAAACAAAACCGGCGCTACCGTGGAC
>DATKHJ010000367.1:0-2582 GCA_035510335.1 Flavisolibacter sp.
GTCTTCTTTGGCAATGATGGTTTTGCGCAGCAGTGGCGAAATTTCATCCAGTTCGGTTTTCATGCGCCACTTTTCATCCTTGGTGAGATAAGCGTTCACCACTTCACCATTCGCATCACGAACAACAACCGAGTAATCAACTTTATCCGGTAAGGGAAAAAATAAATTCAGCAACAGGAATAGAACAAAAAGGGCAAGTGATAGGATTAGAAATCTTTTAACAAGAGACAGTATTTTTTGTTTCCTAACTTTCTGAAAGAATTTAATTCTGTATGGACTCATCGAGTCTGCCTCCTTAGATTAAACACGAATTTATAGCACGAATTGCACGAATTGGTGGCTGTAAATTCATTGTTACAACGCGTAAATAATATTTCTATTTTAAAGCGTTTAACTTACTTACTGATTTGTGAAGTTCGTGAACAAATTCTTGTCAGTTATTTCGTGTAATTCGTAACAATTCGTGTTTAAACTAACCAACCTTTTATGCGTATCAAGTATGCATTCGTCATCACCTGCGTGGTGGCTATTTTTTTATCCGCTTGCGAACGGAATTACATCACCCTCGATTACACCAACGCCAAAGGCCAGGTACCGCAACTTGGCAACTTTACGTTTCGCTTCAACAAAGCACTTCATCCCGATTCATTATTGAATAACTGGGACAGCACACAGTACGTTTCCTTTGAGCCAAAGGTCCCCGGCCGCTTTCGCTGGAACGGCCCTGAAGAATTGGTCTTCTCGCCATCGCAACCACTGGCGCCGGCTACCACCTACAAAATAAAGTTTAACGAAGACCTTTTTACCTACAGCAAATACAGCGAAGTAGAAGGCGAAGCACCCGGTTTTTACACAGCGCCACTGCAATTATCCGATGCACAAATTACCTGGATCAAAACCGGCAGCGATGCAGCAGTGCCGCAACTTAACTTACGCTTTAATTACCCGGTAAAAGCAGAAGACATTCGAGAGAAGTTAAGGATTGAAGTGGAAGGCGCACCAGTCAACTACACACTTACCAAAAGCGGCGTTACATCTGACCTCGGCGTTCGCATTCAATCGTTAAAACAGGAAGACAAAAGCTATGAAGCAAAACTCACACTTGATGCCGGCATCAAACCAGACAAGGGTGCAAACGGCACAAAAGAAAGCATCACGCAATCGCTAACCATTCCATCGCCATATGCGCTGAGTATTGCGGCCATGGAAGCCGAACACACCGGCACCGAAGGCCTTGTAAAATTGTATGCCAGCCAGCAACTTAGTCCCGAAGACATTGGCAACTATATTTCGTTTCAGCCGGCGCTACCTTTTGTAGTAGAATACACCGAGTTTGGAGCGATTTTGCGCAGCGATAAATTCAATGCTGAAAACAGCTACAGCCTTACGTTGAAAAAAGGCTTGCACGGACAACTGGGCGGAACGCTAAAAGAAGACTATTACGGCGCGGTTGGTTTTGGCGAACTGGAGTCAGGAGTGAAATTCACCAACAGCAAAGCGGTGTATCTCTCCAAACGCGGCGCCGGCAATATCGAAGTCCGCATTAGCAACACACCAAGGGTAAGAGTGGTGATTTCCAAAATTTACGAAAGCAACCTATTGACGGCTTTAGTCAATGGCTACGAGCCAAGAGATTACAACAACAACGAAGCGCAATACGCTTCGTATGAAGGTGGCAACTTCGACGAGTACAGCAACTACCTTGATGCAATGGCCGGTGATATTGTGTATGCAAAAGATATTGATACCCGTTCGTTACCAAAAAGCGGTGCGGGACGATTGCTCAACATCGCACAGTTCCAGGACCGGTTGCCCGATGCAAAAGGAATTTACCATGTTATGATTCGTTCATCGGAAGATTACTGGGTTCGCGACAGCCGGTTTATTTCGTTCTCCGACATTGGCTTAATTGCCAAGCAAGGCCAGAACAAATTACTGGTGTTTGCCAACTCCATTCAATCGGCAGCGGCGGTGAACGGCGTTACGGTGAACGTGTACGGGAAAAACAACCAGTTGCTTGGAACAGGATCAACCAACAACGATGGCGTTGCCGAAGTTTCCATCCAGGCAAAAGCATATGCCGGTTATGCACCGGCCATGATCATTGCTAAAACGGCCGATGATTTCACGTACCTGCCCTTCAACAATACCCGTGTAAATACTTCGCGTTTTGATGTAGGCGGAAAGCGGCTGAACGCAGCAGGGCTGGATGCCTTCATTTATGCGGAACGAGACATTTACCGTCCGGGAGAAAAATTAAATTATGCTGTATTGGTAAGAGAACGCGGCTGGAAGCCGGCGGAAGACTTGCCCATTAAAATCAAGCTTCTTTTACCGAATGGAAAAGAGCTGAAAACAATTCGCAAAGGCCTGAACGAACAAGGCGCAACGGAAGGTGGCATTGATATTTCAGCTGCGGCCATTACTGGCAGTTATACCATGGAAGTGTACAGCAGTAACGATGTGTTGCTGGCCACAAAAAACTTCATGATCGAAGAATTTGTGCCCGACCGCATTCGGATCACGGCAAAGCTGGACAAACCGTTTTTGCGTCCTTCCGAAACAACAACATTGAGCATTAA
>DATKHJ010000368.1:0-4314 GCA_035510335.1 Flavisolibacter sp.
TTTCAATCCCGAAGCGGAAATGAAATCCATCAGGGCCACTACGGCCGTGATCAATAAAGTAGCGGCCAGCACAATCATGGTTGATTGCTGCAACTGCATCCAGTTAGGCCAGCTTACTTTTTCCGCCAACTCTTTGTAAGAATCGCGGAAGTAGTTTGAAATTTTGTTCATCGGTGGTAATTAGCAAATTTGAAAATATGAAAATGAGAAAATGGTAAGCAGCACCGAAATGAATTGATCATTTGCACATTTGCTAATTATCACATTTGCACATTTTCTTCTGCACGGGCAGAGAGATTCGAACTCCCATCAACGGTTTTGGAGACCGCTATTCTGCCATTGAACTATGCCCGTAAGAAAGCTAAAAGCTATTAGCGGTTAGCTAACAGCTTTTAGCACTATATCGCAAATATATACTTCAATTTGCAATGCCCGTAGGCGGGAAGCTAAAAGCTTGTGGCTTAAAGCTTACTTTAAGATTTCAGTAACCTGACCGGCACCTACTGTACGACCACCTTCGCGGATGGCGAACTTCAGACCTTTTTCCATCGCGATCGGCTGGATCAGACGAACAGTCAGGTTGGTGTTATCACCAGGCATAACCATCTCTGTTCCTGCTGGCAATTCTACCTCACCGGTAACGTCAGTTGTACGGAAGTAGAACTGAGGACGGTATTTTTGGAAGAACGGCGTGTGACGGCCACCTTCTTCTTTGCTCAGTACATAAACTTCACCTTTGAAGTCAGTGTGCGGAGTGATAGAACCTGGCTTACAGATAACCATACCGCGGCGGATTTGCGTTTTTTCAATACCACGCAACAGCAGACCTGCGTTATCACCAGCTTCACCTTCGTCAAGAAGTTTGCGGAACATTTCCACACCTGTACAAGTAGAAGTCAAAGGAGCATCCATCAAACCAACGATTTCAACTGCTTCACCTACTTTAATACGACCTCTTTCAATACGGCCGGTAGCAACGGTACCACGACCAGTGATAGAGAATACGTCTTCTACAGACATCAGGAATGCCATATCAACCGGGCGAGGAGGCAGCGGGATGTATGTATCAACCGCTTCCATCAGCTCTTCTACTTTGGCAACCCACTTAGCTTCGCCAGCCAGGGCACCAGTAGCAGAACCTTGAATAATTGGTGTATTGTCGCCGTCAAAACCGTAAGAGCTTAACAAATCACGGATTTCCATTTCTACCAGTTCCAACAGTTCAGCATCTTCTACCAGGTCAACTTTGTTCATGAAAACAACGATACGAGGTACACCTACCTGGCGAGCCAGCAGGATGTGCTCTTTTGTTTGAGGCATAGGACCGTCTGTAGCTGCCACAACTAAGATAGCACCGTCCATTTGCGCCGCACCGGTAATCATGTTTTTCACATAGTCAGCGTGACCAGGACAGTCAACGTGAGCATAGTGACGGTTAGCTGTTTGGTACTCAACGTGAGCGGTATTGATTGTGATACCACGCTCTTTTTCTTCCGGAGCACCATCAATTTCGTCGTATTTTTTTGCCTCAGCCATACCTTTTGAAGCCAAAATGGTAGTGATAGCCGCGGTCAAAGTGGTTTTACCGTGGTCAACGTGACCAATGGTACCTACGTTTACGTGGGGTTTATCCCTCTTAAAACTTTCTTTTGCCATCTTATCGGTTTTTAGTTGTGGAGTTTTTGTTTTTGTTTCTCTCCTTCGCACCAACTAAAAGCTTGAAGGAAAATTTTTACGCCAAGAGTTTAAAGGAGAGAAAGAGTTAAAGGAGAATGTATTTAGCTCCTTTCCTCTTTTAAGCTCTTAGTTAATCTTTTATGTTGCCTGCAGCAGAATTTCAATTGAGCTTCTGTTGCGTCGCACACTTGTACGTTTTTTCGCTAAGCAGCAAAAAGCCAAAGGCAGCGTTGCTTCACCATTGACAATTCACTATTCACGAAGTTGAGCCGTTAGTGAGAATCGAACTCACGACCTCTTCCCTACCAAGGAAGTGCTCTACCCCTGAGCTACAACGGCATACTCAGTTGGTAGTTAATTGGCGGCTTGTGCGGAGAATAACCAACGACAAACCTCAACCCACAAACGAGTTTAGAGCGGAAGACCGGGCTCGAACCGGCCACCTATAGCTTGGAAGGCTATCGCTCTACCAAATGAGCTACTTCCGCTTGTTAAGTTTAAAGTTGAATGTTACAAAGTTTAATGTTGGCTGACCAACTTTAAACCTTAAACTTTAAACAGTCAAAGAACCGTGGGCAGGAGAGGATTCGAACCTCTGAAGTCGAAAGACAGCGGATTTACAGTCCGCCCCATTTGGCCGCTCTGGAACCTGCCCAGAAATTTCAGATTTGGCGATTTGCGATTTCGGATTTAAATCTGAAATCTGCAATCATTCAATCTGCAATCGTATGAGCCACTTGTCGGAATCGAACCAACGACCTACTGATTACAAATCAGTTGCTCTACCAGCTGAGCTAAAGTGGCGTTTTTAATCTTTTGAAAGAACTGCCCCGTTTTTCGGGATGGCAAAAGTATGGGAATTTGATGATTAGAAAAAAATCGTTCAAAATTTTTTTTAGGAAGTTTCTGAAATAAAAAATCCCGCACGAAGCGGGATTGAATGTTTTAGGCAACTTGCCGTTGTTTTTTCTTTTTTATTTGTTGAATCAAGGCGTCCAGTGCCTCGTCAAAAGAAGCTTCAAAAGACTTGCTGGTGGACTTTACAAAGAAATCGGCGCGGGGCACGTGCACCCGAATTTCAGCAACCTTGTCTTTGATGGTATGCACTACGTTATCCAACACCAGGTACACATCCACTTTGATGATCCGGTCATGATACTGAGATAACTTCTCTAATTTCTTGTTGACATACTCAATTAATTTCCTGTCAGCATCAAAGTGAAGTGCTTGAACATGTACGATCATAGAATTGGTTTTATCTGTGAAAAAATGGTTCAAAGAACTTGGCCATGTGGCACAATGAAGTTAGCCCCTGAACCTCTGCAAACCAAACCAAAAAGGCAAAAAATTTTCGAGAAAGGGAAAGATTTTTCAGGCCTTTGGATGAGCCTTCTTGTAAATGTTTTTAAGCTTTTCGATGGTATTGTGGGTATAAACCTGTGTAGCTGCCAGGCTGCTGTGCCCAAGCAGTTCTTTTACGGCATTAAGGTCAGCGCCATTGTTCATCAGGTGCGTGGCAAAGGTGTGGCGTAATACGTGAGGGCTGCGTTTTTGAATCGTAGTAACCAGGCTCAGGTAGGCTTTTACGGCTGTATAGACTGCCCTTGGCTGGAGTGGTTTTCCTTTTTCTGAAACCAGCAGGTTATCGGCTGCCTTATCGCCAAATTTCTCCTGCTTTTTTTGCAGGTAGTTCTGGAGAGCAGCCTTCAGTTCAGGCTGCACCGGAATCACACGCTCTTTATTTCCCTTTCCCAATACCTTCAGCGAATTGGTTGAAAAACCAACATCGCTTTCTTTCAACTGAATGGCTTCGCTCAGGCGCATGCCTGTTTGGTAAAACAACTGCAGCAACAGTTTTTCGGTTTTCCCTTTCCAGTTATCCGGAAACTCCACATGTTCAAACAGGGTGTGGATATCCTTGTCGGCAACAAAATTGGGCAGGCGTTTCTCCGGCTTTGGCGCCACTACTTTCGCCATTGGCGTTTGTTTAATGGCTCCAATCTTCACCTGGTATTTAAAAAAAGATTTGAGAGTTGAAATTTTGCGGTTGATGCTTTTGGCCGAGAGGCCTTCGTCTTTCAGCGAAGCCAGCCAGCTGCGCACAAACGTATGCGACACCTGCGGCAATGGCGTTTCACCAAATTGGGTCACGACAAAATCAAAGAAGGCGGTCAGGTCGGTTTGGTAAGAAGTGATGGTGTGCCGGGAATAGCGCTTTTCGAACTTGAGAAAGTCGATAAAAGGCTGGATGAGAAGGTGATGGCTTTCCATAAAAAAAACAATAGCTGCAAAGTAACGAATACCTTGCAGCTATACAATATAGTGGTTATGAGGTCGAAGCTTAGCTTTCGATCTTTCCGCTTGCGATCTGCTGCTTGTAAACAGCTTTCAGCACCTCGCCTCTGCGCTTCACAGACGGCTTGGTGAAAGACTGTCTTTCACGCAACTGCAACAAGATTTTGGCTTTCTCAAATTTCTTCTTGTATTTTTTGAGAGCCTTATCTATGTTCTCGCAGTCTTTTGAATCGATTATTAGCATGCGTTATACCTCCTTTAAGATTTTTTTGGAACGCAAATATAGGTTTCCTTTCTCACCCAAACCAAAACAAAATGCAAAAACCCCGAATTTTACCGAAT
>DATKHJ010000369.1:0-2088 GCA_035510335.1 Flavisolibacter sp.
CAGCTTTTCTATGCTCAAAGCGCTTTTCTTAAGAAAAATTCATGCAGTAACCTTCAAAGGCTTCTTGCTTAAAATAATGATGTTTATTATAGCCTTTACCCTCAATAAACTCACCGATTAACTAGCAACTTGAATTAATTAACGTATTAACCTATTAACTGCCCTACAGTTCCTTCTCCATCACCACATGCGGAATGGTGATCTCCATAAATTCTTCGCCTTTCTTTTTATAGCCTAAACGCTCATAAAAACCAACAGCAGCCTTGCGGGCATGCATGGTTATGCGCTGGTAGCCCCTGTCGCGGGCCAGGTTTTCGGCAAACTGCATCAGTGCCCGGCCAATGCCTTTGCCCTGCACATCATCTACAACAGCCATCTGGCGCAGGCGCACGGTTTCCTCATCTTCTTTTACCAGCATGCAGCAACCCAGTATGCGGTCGTCTTCGTACGCCGCCATGTGCATGTGGGCCTTTTCCTGTTCCAGTTCGTCCGGTGAAAAATGCAACCCCAGTGGTTTGCGCAAGATCTCGTCACGCAGTTGCAAAACCTGCCTGTATTCCGCCGTTCCATGATCTACAATCTTTAATGCCATGAATAGATGGGTTGAAGTGAGTCAATATTACAAATATCGGGGCAGGCTGCCAATTCGGAATTTGGCGTATTCAATTTTTCGGAAAGAAGGTTTGGTGGTGCTGATTCAAAGCTTTTTTGGAGAAAGTTGTTTTTATACAAAATCTACTATTTTTGCCCCACTAATAACCAAATTTTTACAATCATGTCAGACATTGCAGCAAGAGTAAAAAAGATTATCGTAGATAAACTGGGCGTGGATGAAGCAGAAGTAAACAATGAAGCTTCTTTTACAAATGATCTAGGCGCCGACTCTTTGGACACCGTTGAATTGATCATGGAATTTGAAAAAGAATTCAACATTTCCATCCCGGATGAACAAGCGGAAACCATCACTACTGTTGGACAAGCTGTTTCTTACCTTGAAGAACACGCAAAGTAAGCCACCGTTCTTGCTTTTGAACTTATACCATTCCGCCTTCCTGTTTCTGTAACGGAAGGCGGTTTTCACTTACAGAAGAAAGAAGTTTGCAGTATCAGTTAACCGCGGCAACAGAAGTGCAAACGGCTAACCGGTTAGGGCTAACTTTGTCTTTCTAATTTTTGATCAAATTACTTATGGGCGCAGGAAAAACCATTGAACTGAAACGTGTTGTAGTAACCGGCATGGGTGCCTTAACACCACTGGGCAACACCATTACCGAGTACTGGGAAAATTTACGCAATGGCGTCAGCGGATGCGATTTTATTACGCTGTTTGACGCCTCCAAGTTCAAAACCAGGTTTGCCTGCGAGATCAAAGGCTTCGATCCGGTTGCCCTGCTCGACCGCAAGGAAGCAAGAAAGCTGGACCGCTTTTCGCAAACGGCCATTGCGGCTTCCGACCAGGGTGTGCTGGATGCGGGCATTAACAAAGACAATGTAGATGTTGACCGCGTAGGTGTGGTGCTGGGTTCGGGCATTGGCGGTTTAATTACCTTCCAGGAAGAAGTAATGAACTTTGCCAAAGGCGATGGTACGCCCCGCTTCAATCCTTTCTTCATTCCGAAAATGATCCTGGACATTGCGGCCGGACACATTTCCATGCGCCACGGTTTTCGCGGACCCAACTTTGCGGCAGTGAGTGCCTGTGCCTCTTCTACCAACGCCATGATGGAAGCCTTCAACCTCATTCGTATGGGCAAGGCCGACGCCATTGTTACCGGCGGTTCGGAAAGCGTGGTAAGCGAAGCCGGTGTGGGTGGATTTAACGCCATGAAAGCGTTAAGCGAACGCAACGACGATCCAAAAACAGCTTCCCGTCCATATGATAAAGATCGCGATGGTTTTGTAATGGGTGAAGCCTCCGGCGTACTCATTTTTGAAGAGCTGGAGCATGCCATTAAAAGAGGCGCTAAAATTTATTGCGAAATTGCCGGCGCCGGCGCTACCGCCGATGCGCATCACTTGACGGCTCCGCACCCCGAAGGATTGGGAGCGAAGAATGTAATGATGCGGGCACTGGAAGACGCCGACATG
>DATKHJ010000370.1:0-2145 GCA_035510335.1 Flavisolibacter sp.
GGCTGGAAAAATTATTTCCTGCCCTCGGTGTTTGGAACCAGCCCCTGGCGTTTGTGTTAACACTACTTGTCTCCCGCATTTTATTGTCGCTCATCCTTCACCGCTTTATCCGGAAAACACCAGGAGAAACGCACCAAGCCCCGGTGAACAGAGCACTGGGCATTATCCCTGGCATAATCACCGGTTCAATTTACGCAGCCATTGTTGCGGCACTGCTGTTGAGCATTCCTATGTGGAACGGGCTGGCCAAAGAAGCCCGGGAAAGCAGAATTGCCAACCAGTTAGGCGTGCAGGTAGCGTGGCTTGATGAAAAGTTCTCGCCCATTTTTGGCGATGCCGCCAAAGAAACCATGAACCGGGTAATGGTGAAACCAGAATCGGATGAAACGGTGAACCTTCATTACACGGTAAAAAATCCAAAAGTGCGGCCCGACCTAGAAGCGCAAATGCTGGTGCTGGTAAATGAAGAGAGAACCAAGCGGGGTCTTCGGCCGGTAAAAGCCGACCCGGAAATGACAAAGGTGGCAAGAGCGCATTCGATTGATATGTTTGCCCGCGGCTATTTTTCGCATTATACACCGGAAAAGAAAGATCCATTTGACCGCATGCGGAAAGCTGGCGTGAAGTTCATGACGGCAGGTGAGAATCTTGCCCTTGGCCGTACTTTAAAAATTTGCCATGAAGGATTGATGAACTCGCCGGGACACAAAGCCAATATCTTAAACCCCGCCTATGGAAGATTGGGCATTGGCATTATGGATGGCGGTATATATGGCTTAATGATTTCGCAGGAATTCAGGAACTGATGCGACGCCGATAACACAGATAGTTATCATTTTAATAGAAATAAAATTCAATCGTAACCACCTTAAAAGTTAGCGTTCGGTTTAACCCTAAAACAAAAAACTTCGCACAGGGCGAAGCAAGTAAATGAAGGGTGGAAGAGGCTGCTTAGCTCTGCTCTTTCGTGCGGTGCTGGATCACTTCAATGGAGAAGCTAAAAGCAAGCGCAAATGCAATACCCTGCCAGATGGATTGGTCTTTAAAAAAGGCAATCAGCATCATCACAAAGCAAAACAGGCTCACCATTATCGTTAATGCATTCTTTTCTGAGAAGTATTTTTTCATGATCAAATAGGTTTAGGTTGGGTGGATTTACACGAGACGTTCTAACCCTAACAAATATAAGCTGGCCGCTTGTTTCAGCGTGTTAATTGTCGGCAGAAAGGGAAAAAGTTTCGGCCAAGATTGAATCCGTTCCAACGGCCCATCATCTTTACACGCAACCAACCAAAAGCCCGAAAAGAAAACTGCAACCCTCTTTTTCAATACTTTACCGAATACTTCGCAGTAAAAAAAGGCGGGCTTCCTATATTTACATTCCTCAATTATAAAACTGGCGTATGAAACCTAATGATTTCGTTTTTTCCAATGCTCCTGAACCACACCGTTTACGTACAAAACAAATCCTGAAGCAACATCCGCAAATCCGTAACCTGATCGGCAAAAACATTTTGACGTTTTATGCCATTTTGGGTTTGGTAGGAATTCAGGTAGTAACCGCCTGGTTTTTGGCCGACCAGTCTTGGTGGTGGGTGCTTGGCGCCGCCTACCTGATTGGTGCGTTTGCCGACCATGCCTTGTTTGTAATGATTCACGAAGCCACGCACAAACTCATTTTTAAAAACCCAACAGCCAACCGCTACGCCGGAATTCTTGCCAACCTTCCGCAGTTGTTCCCCAGCGCTATTGCGTTTGAACGTTACCATATCAAACACCACTCCTTCCAGGGCATTCATGAGTTGGATGCTGACCTGCCAAACCGCTGGGAAGCAAAACTCATCAACAACTATTTTATCGGTAAGGTGATCTGGTTTCTTTTCTACCCGCTTTTCCAGGCGTTTCGCATTGCCCGTTTAAAAGAGATTAAGCCGTTCGATGGCTGGATTGCCCTGAACTGGTTCGCCTGTATTGCTTTTACAGCCGCCATGTGGTATTTCGTTGGACCAAAAGCCGTTGGTTACCTGGCGTTGAGCTTCTTCTTCTCGGTTGGCCTGCACCCGCTGGGTGGCCGCTGGATCCAGGAGCATTACCTGGTTCATGGCGAGCAGGAAACCTACAGCTACTACGGCCCGCTAAACAAAG
>DATKHJ010000371.1:0-25020 GCA_035510335.1 Flavisolibacter sp.
GATCCAAACAGCATTTCTGAAGCTGAGATTCACGAAGCCATCCGCAAGGCAACAATCGATCTTTCGATTGTTCCGATGATGTGTGGTTCTTCGTTTAAAAACAAAGGTGTACAAACGGCGTTAGATGCTGTTTGCCGTTACCTGCCTTCTCCGGTTGATATCGAAGCCGTAAAAGGTACCGATCCGCATTCTGGCGAAGAGTTAACCCGTAAGCCAGATCCAAAAGAGCCGTTCGCAGCCCTGGCATTCAAAATCATGACCGATCCTTTCGTTGGTCGCCTGGCCTTCTTCCGTGTGTATTCCGGTAAGTTGGATGCGGGTTCTTATGTACTGAACGTACGTAGCGGTAAGAAAGAACGTATCTCCCGTATCATGAAGATGTTTGCCAACAAGCAAAACCCAATCGACTTCATTGAAGCAGGTGATATTGGTGCAGCGGTAGGTTTCAAAGAAATCAAAACCGGTGATACCCTTTGCCACGAAGATCATCCGATTACACTGGAGAACATGTTCATTCCAGAGCCGGTAATCTCTGTAGCGGTTGAGCCGAAAACTCAGGCCGACGTTGACAAAATGGGTATGGCTATCGCGAAGCTGATTGAAGAAGATCCGACACTGCGTGTTAAAACCGATGAAGATACCGGTCAGACTGTATTGAGCGGTATGGGTGAACTTCACCTGGAAATCATCGTTGACCGTATGCGTCGCGAATTTAAAGTAGAAGTAAACCAGGGGGCTCCCCAGGTTGCCTACAAAGAAGCGTTCAATGCTACTGTTGAACACCGCGAAGTGCTGAAAAAGCAGTCGGGTGGTCGTGGTAAGTTTGCCGATATCATGTTCGAACTTGGACCTGTTGACGCTGAGTGGAAGACTGAGAATCCGGATAAAAACTTCCAGTTTGTAAACGATATTTTCGGTGGTTCTATTCCGAAAGAATTCCACACACCAATTCAGAAAGGCTTTGAAGCCGCTATGTCAACGGGTGTGCTGGCTTCTTACCCGGTAGATAACCTGAAAGTTCGTATTTACGACGGATCTTTCCACCAGGTTGACTCTGATGCGATGTCATTTGAACTTTGCGCCAAGCAAGGTTTCCGTGAAGCAGCAAGAAAAGCAAAACCAGTTTTGCTTGAGCCAATCATGAAAGTAGAAGTATTGACTCCTGATCAGTACATGGGTGATGTAACAGGTGACTTGAATCGTCGTCGTGGTATGCTGGAAGGTATGGATACACGTGCCGGTGTTCAGGTAATCAAGGCCAAAGTTCCGCTGAGCGAAATGTTTGGTTATGTTACGCAACTGCGTTCACTGTCTTCCGGTCGTGCTTCTTCTACCATGGAGTTCTCTCACTATGCACCGGCTCCAAACAACATCGCTGAAGAAGTGATTGCCAAGAGCAAGGGCAAAGTAAGCGCCAGCTAAGAAGTACAAATTCTCTTTTTTTATAGTAAAACCCCGCAATGCGGGGTTTTTTATTGCTAATCAAAATCAAAATCTTACAGGTGCAACTCTTTAGGCACTGAATTTGTCTCTCATTAGTGTTCAAAGCCTTTTTTCATTTCGGCCCGTTGAAGCCTATGAAAAACACCAAGGGTTTTTGAACCTCGGGGCTCATGTGAGCCCTTTTTTCTTGGCATTATACTTGCCAAAGGAAGGCAAATTTTAAGGCTCATGAAAACTCGTAACCTACTCTTATGTGCGGCAGTTGTTGCCAGTACTACTTTCTTCTCCTGCGACAAAAAAGATGCATCTACCAACGGAAAAGCCAGGTTACAAGTGGCACTAACCGATGAACCCGGGAATTACGATGAAGTAAACATTGATGTACAGGACGTACGCGTTAACTACTCAAACGACACCTCTGAAGGATGGGTAAGTTTAGGTGGTATCAGAACCGGTATTTACGACATTCTTCGCCTGACAAACGGGAAGGACACCATTCTGGCTGATGCACAGATCAACACCGGGAAAATTCAGCAAATCAGGTTGATCCTGGGACCCAACAATTCTGTAAGATTGAACGGCCAGACCTATGCGCTGCAAACGCCAAGTGCGCAGCAATCGGGCTTAAAGATTAAGATCAACCAAGATGTAAACGAAGGAGTGGCGTACAAGCTGTTGCTTGATTTTGATGCCTCACGTTCCATTGTGCAAACCGGTAACGGAAATAACAACAACCAGAAATACATTTTAAAACCCGTGATTCGTGCTTCGCTGGAAGCCATCGGTGGTGGTGTACGCGGTTATGTTCTCCCTATTTCATTTGCTACGGCTGTTTATGCATTAAACGGCGCTGATACCGTAGCGGGTACATACACGGTAAACGGTGCTTACATGCTGAAAGGCTTAACGCCGGGCACGTACACACTGGCATTTGTGCCCACCAATAACAGCTTTCAGAATCAGAACAAAACAGGTGTCTCTGTTTCAACAAATAATGTAACAGTTGTTGATACGGTTCGCCTGGTGCAATAAACAGTTGCTAAAAATAGAGGGAAGCCGGTTTACACAACCGGCTTTTTCTTTTGTCCCGGTCCATCCAGCGGATCGTGAAAAATATAATACGCACCGGAAAGTGACCCTGCCACGCTGGTCAGGTAAAAAAGCAAACTGATAATAACCGCGAGGTGCGGATCAAGGCCGAAAAAAATAGCGCCTTCGGTAAATACAACCTCCCTTGTTCCCAAACCGCCGCCAAGCGAGATAGGCAACACCGAAATAACCGATGCGGAAAGAAAGATAAAGATCCATTGCTGAAGGCCGGCATCGATTTGCAACGCAGCAAGAATAAGGTAAACGCCCAGCACCTGGATACCCTGCACGGCAATGCCCAAAAAGAAAGTAGGGAAGAAGCCCGGAAGAAATTCGCTGAACCACTTGCGCACAAAAAAATACAAGGCTATGATAGAGGCAAAGCAGCCGGTTATCAACAAAATGTCAAGCCGAAAATCGTCCAATACCAGCACGCCGTAAACACATAAGATAACACCAAGACCTAACAACCCGCTAAAGCGGTCTAGCAGCACAGCCGCACTTGTTTTTTTATACGGTGCTTTCAGCCGCTTGTTCAGCAGAACCACTTTGTAGGCGTCACCGCTGATGGAACCCGGCAGAAAGAGGTTGTAGAACATGCCCAGCCAGTAAAGTTTCAGGTTTTGCCAGGCCGGCAGGTGCAGGTGAATGTTTTTGAAATAGATATTCAGCCGGTAGGCCGCCACCACCTTCGATAAAATGTAAAGCAGCACGGAAAGAAACAAGTAAAACCAATTGGCGTTTTGAATAGCTTTCAGTGCCTGTGTAAGGTCAATTTTTTTGGAAATGTACCAGAAGCAGACCACCGTAATCAGAACCTTGATCAGCAACTTTATCAGCCGCTTGGTACCTGACTCTTTTTTCTCCTGAACTATCTCCGTTTCTGGTGGCATAGCCTGAATTTAGCTTTCGTAAAATGCGGTGCAAGTAAACTGAAATACCCGAACAAACAAATTCTACTCGTTGCGTTATTGCTTGGCAGAATGCCTTCATGGTAGCTGCCGATGCGCTAACAAAAGGCTAAAATTGTGTTTGAGCAAAAGCAGCCTTCGTAGAAAGATTCTTACCACCACAAGCACAGGCAAACATTCTTGTTGATGAATGACTTCTGCCAATCCTAATTTTAAATTCCTTAACGCCGTTCAGTTTTCAAACAAACTAATTTGAAAACAAATCAACTGTATGAAACCAATTTTACTTACCGCCTGCTTTCTCGTAGTTCTCTCCTCGTGCAATCATTACAATTACCTTACTGTATCGGGCAAGAACGTGGTAAAGAATGAAAAAAGCCAGCTTGTTGCCGAAACCGATACGCTTCGTGTGCAGTATTCCTTTTCGGAAAATGATGGGAAGATCGGTTTTGAGATTCTAAATAAAACAGATGAAATGGTTGAGATCGATTGGAAAAAATCGGCGATCATATTAGGTGACCAGGCTGTGAGTTTATTCAATAGTGAAGCAACCTTATCGGGCAGAGTCCAGAGCGACGTAGCTCCTGATCAAAGAGTAATGTTAGCTCCACCACCCGGTGCTAGTCTCAACGCCAGGATTTTAATAAGCGAACCCAACCAGTTCATTTTTCCCAAATCTTTTATTGCTAAATGGTCCGCTTCCTTGCCCTTTAGAGCCCAGGTAAACGGTTTGGATAGCCTGAAGAAAAGGGAAGGAGAGAAGCTACAACTGCTTTCTAACGGTTTTACGCCTGTTTCGTACAAACGGTTCCAGTTTTCAGCAGACCAGTCGCCTTTGCTCTTCCGCAGTTTCCTCACTTTCAGAATAGGAAAAGAAGGCAATCAGAAAGAGTTCACGCAGGAACATTTTTTTTTATATTTCAGAGCTTTGGCAGAGTACCTACAGCGTAGAGGAATTTCCCGAAAAGATGGTAAAACGGCCTGATTTGCTCTTAATGCAGCCTTAATCGGGTGGCTTTAGCCGTTTCTTCACAAAATTTATTCCTCAATTTTTTGCCGATATGAACTGTTCCCCTACTTTTGCACTCCCATTGTAAAAATGGGTTTTTGATTATGTCACAACGAATCAGGATAAAGCTTCAGTCTTACGACCACAATTTGGTAGATAAATCGGCAGAGAAAATTGTAAAGACTGTTCGCAGCACAGGCGCGGTAGTAACAGGACCTATTCCTCTTCCTACCCGTAAAAAGATCTTTACCGTTTTGCGTTCACCACACGTAAACAAAAAGAGCCGCGAGCAGTTCCAGTTAGCTACGCACAAACGCTTACTGGATATCTACACTTCTTCGTCAAGAACCGTAGATGCGCTTTCTAAGCTTGATCTGCCTTCCGGTGTGGAAGTAGAAATCAAAGCTTGACGTTAAGTCCGCCAGAGCGGATTTGCAAATTAGTTCTTACAAATTCGAATCATCTCTCAATCTAAGGCGAAAGCCCCATGAAAAAAGAGCGCTGAACTAAATGCGGCTAAACACCGCGATTACATATAAACAAGCCCTTCGAGGTTTGTTTATCACCGGTACTTCCTCCGGCAATCACCTCGGGTGATTACGCCGAACAACGGAAAAGGTCGGCTGATGAACCAGGATTGAAGACCCAATATTCCATGGGTCTGTCTTGTATAACCTTGCGGGGAGTAAACCGCAAACAAATGAAAGGAATCATTGGTAAAAAAATTGGGATGACCAGCATCTTCGATCCAAATGGCAAGCAAACTGCTTGTACCATTATTGAAGCTGGTCCTTGCGTAGTTACGCAAGTGAAAACGCAGGAAACAGATGGTTACTCTGCCCTCCAAGTAGCCTTTGGCGACAAGAAAGAAAAGCACACAACTGCAGCCGCCAAAAATCACTTCGCAAAAGCCAACACTTCGGCTAAAAGTTTCGTAAAAGAATTTCGCGACTCTTCTCTAGAAAAAAATATTGGTGATACCATTACGGTTGACATTTTCGCCGAAGGCGATAAAGTTGAAGTTGTTGGTACCACAAAAGGTAAGGGTTTCCAGGGTGTTGTAAAGCGCCACGGATTCTCCGGTGTGGGTGAAGCTTCTCACGGCCAGCACGACCGTCAGAGAGCCCCGGGTTCTATCGGTGGTTCATCTTACCCCAGCCGTGTATTCAAAGGAATGCGCATGGCAGGTAGAATGGGACAAGATAGAGTGAAAGTAAAAGGACTGAAGGTTGTAAAGATTTTTCCAGAGAAAAACTACATATTGGTTAGTGGTGCCGTTCCGGGCCACAATGGTTCAATCGTTTTAATCCAAAAGTAGTGACACGCCACTGGCGTGTCCGCAAAAGGGATTCAGCCGGTGATAAAATAAAATCATCATGCAAGTAAAAGTATTAAACATACAAGGACAAGAGACAGGCAGAACTGTTGAGCTTCCTGAAGAAATCTTTGGCCTGGAGCCAAATGACCACGCCATTTGGCTGGCTGTTAAGCAATACTTAGGCGCTCAGCGTCAGGGTACACACAAAGTAAAGACCCGTGCTGAAGTACAAGGTGCCAGCCGCAAACTGCACAAGCAAAAAGGTACCGGTGGTTCTCGTAAGGGTAACATCCGTAACCCGTTATACAAAGGTGGTGGTACCATCTTTGGACCAAAGCCGCACAAATACGACATTAAGCTGAACCGCAAGGTAAAAGACCTGGCAAAAATGTCGGCCCTTTCTTACAAGGCAAAAGAAAACGCAATCGTGGTTGTTGAAGACGTTAACCTTGACGCTCCAAAAACAAAAACCTTTGTCAACATTCTGAACAGCCTGAAAGTAGGAGACAAGAAGCTGATGTTTGTTGTGCCTGAGTACAACAACAACGTGTACATCTCTTCCCGCAACGTTCCTTCTGTATTGACAACGTTGATGAGCGATGTAAACACCTACGACCTTGTTAACTCAGAAGTACTGGTGTTAACGGAAAGCGCTGCAAAAATTTTTGCAGGACAAGAAGCTGAAGCAACAGCTTAATTTTTTAAAGCCTTAAATAGAATTCAGATGAAACTTTCTGAAGTATTGATAAAACCGATTTTAACAGAGAAAGCAAACAGCCAGCAGGAAAGCCTGCGCCGCTACGCTTTCCGTGTTGCCCGTAAAGCAAACAAACTGGAAATTAAAAAAGCAGTGGAAGAAGTTTACGGTGTAACAATCGTGGATGTAAACACAATTGTTGTTCCTGGAAAAAACAAAACCCGCTACACAAAGAAAGGGTTTACCAAAGGACAGAAACAAGCTTATAAAAAAGCGTTGGTTACTGTTGCTGAAGGCGAAACAATTGACCTGTATTCTAACATCTAATTTCTTAACACGAATGGCTTCAACAGCCGCAAATGTTGAAAACTAAATAAGTCATGGCACTAAAGAAATATAAACCGATGACAGCTGGCACACGCTGGAGAATCGGAAATGCTTACGCAGAAATTACAACTGACACTCCGGAAAAGTCTTTGTTAGAAGCAAAGAAAGGCACTGGTGGCCGTAACTCTTCTGGTCGCAGAGCAATGCGTTACATTGGTGGTGGTAACAAAAACGCTTACCGTATTATCGACTTCAAACGCAACAAGAAAGAAGTTCCTGCAAAAGTTGCATCTATCGAATACGATCCAAACCGTACAACGTTCATCGCATTGTTGAACTATGTTGACGGTGAAAAAAGATACATCCTTGCTCCGCAGGGTCTGCAGGTTGGCGCTACAGTAGTTAGCGGCGATGCTGTGGCTCCGGAATTAGGAAACGCTTTGATGTTGAAAAACATGCCACTTGGTACGGTTGTTCACAACATTGAAATGCAGCCTGGCCAGGGTGGCAAAATTGCCCGTTCGGCCGGTGCTTCTGCACAGCTTTCCAACAAGGAAGAAAAATACGCCGTGTTGAAAATGCCAAGCGGTGAGCTGCGCAAAGTATTGATCAACTGCTACGCTACAGTAGGTGTGGCTTCTAACAGTGATCACAACCTCCAGTCAATGGGTAAAGCAGGTCGTAACCGTTGGAAAGGTATCAAGCCAAGAAACCGTGGTGTTGCCATGAACCCTGTAGATCACCCAATGGGTGGTGGTGAAGGCCGTGCATCAGGTGGTCACCCACGTTCTCGTACTGGTAAATACGCTAAAGGTGAGAAGACAAGAACAAAAGGAAAAGGCAGTGATAAACTGATCATCCAGCGTAGTAACGGTAAAAAACTGGCGAAGTAAAATTTAAAATTTTGAGATTGTGGAATTGCGGGATTTAGCGATTGAATCCCAAAATCACAAAATCCCTAAATCAGAAATACAATATGGCTCGTTCAATTAAAAAAGGTCCTTACGTAGCAGCTCATCTGGAAGACAAAGTGACTGCTGTTAACGACGGAAAAGCAAAAAAAGGTGTGATCAAGACTTGGAGCCGCCGCTCTACTATCACCCCTGATTTTGTAGGCCACACGTTTGCCGTGCACAACGGGAATAAATTCATCCCTGTGTATGTAACGGAGTTCATGGTAGGTCACAAACTCGGTGAGTTTGCCCCTACAAGAAACTTTAAAGGACACTCAAGTAAAAAAGGCTAAAAGCAATTTTGAGATTTTGGGATAGCGGGATTTCTTGATTTAAATC
This sequence comes from Flavisolibacter sp., assembly GCA_035510335.1. GTDB lineage: Bacteria > Bacteroidota > Bacteroidia > Chitinophagales > Chitinophagaceae > Flavisolibacter. The sequence continues at coordinate 8,087 of DATKHJ010000371.1, forward strand.
TCAAAATCGCAAAATCCCCAAATCAGAAATAATATAACAATGGAAGCAGTAGCAAAACTGAGAAATTATCCGACATCTCCACGCAAAATGCGCTTATTAGCGGATCTGATCCGTGGCAAGAAAGTAGAACAGGCGTTGGCTGAACTTGAGTTCAACCCAAAGCATCCTGCCGTGCCAATGCGTAAGCTGGTGTTGAGTGCTATCAGCAACTGGAAGCAGAAGAACGAAGGCGGTGATGAAAGCCAGTTGTTTGTAAAAACCATCTTCGTTGATGGCGCAAGAACCTTAAAGCGTATGCGTCCGGCACCACAAGGTCGTGGCTACCGTGTACGCAAAAGAAGCAATCACGTAACTGTAATTGTTGACGCAAAACCTTAATTCAAATTATATTTTAAAGTATAAACATGGGTCAAAAAGCAAATCCGATTGGTAACAGGTTAGGCATCATCCGCGGATGGGAATCTAACTGGTATGGCAATAAAAAAGACTTTGCCAATAAGCTGATTGAGGATAACAAAATCAGAACTTATTTAAATGCCCGTATCAATAAAGGTGGTATCGCGAAAATCGTGATTGAGCGTACGCTTGGTAAACTGATCGTTACCATCCATACCTCCAAGCCTGGTATCATCATCGGTAAAGGTGGTGGTGAAGTTGATCGCATCAAAGAAGAGCTGAAGAAGCTGACTGGTAAAGATGATGTGCAGATCAACATCCTTGAGATTCGCCGTCCTGAACTGGATGCGATGATCGTAGGCGACACCATTGCCCGTCAAATTGAAAACCGCATCAACTTCAAACGTGCCACCAAAATGGCGATTGCTTCTGCTCTCCGCATGGGTGCTGAAGGAATCAAAGTTCAGCTGAGCGGTCGTTTGGGCGGTGCTGAAATTGCCCGTAGCGAAAAGTTCATGCAAGGCCGTGTGCCTCTTCATACATTCCGTATGGATATCGATTATGCCAACGTGTTTGCACAAACCGTTTATGGTAAAATCGGTATCAAAGTATGGATCTGCCGTGGCGAAGTTTTAGCTAAGCGTGATCTGAACCCCAACTTCATTGGCGGTAAAGAAGGCGGCGAAATGGGCATGGGCGGCCGCAGAGATGACCGTGGTGGTTTCGGCGGACGTCGTGATGACAGAGGCGGAGATCGCAGAGGTGGTGGCAACCGTGGCGGCGGCGACAACCGTGGTCGTCAGGGTGGTGGTGGCGGAAGAAGATAAGCGCCGCAAGCAAACAAAGATTCAACAATTGTAAAGACAGGTTTTAGTTAAGGGTTTAACCACAAACGAAAAACCACAAACGATAAACAAGTTATGTTACAGCCGAAAAGAACAAAGCACAGAAAAATGCAGAAAGGTCGCATGAAAGGCGATGCGAAAAGAGGGACAACCATCTCTTTTGGTTCTTATGCATTGAAAGCTTTGGAAGATCATTGGATCACTGACCGCCAGATTGAAGCTGCCCGTCAGGCCCTTACCCGTCACATGAAACGTGAAGGTAACGTGTGGATCCGCATTTTCCCTGACAAGCCAATTACCAACAAGCCTGCAGAGGTTCGTATGGGTAAGGGTAAAGGTAACCTTGAGTACTGGGCTGCTGTTGTAAAGCCAGGTCGCATCATTTTCGAAATTGATGGCGTATCGGAAGAAGTAGCACAAGGTGCCCTGAAGCTGGCAGCTGGTAAATTGCCAATTGCAACAAAATTCATTAAGCGTTACGATTTGGCGGAAGCTTAAGGAGTGATAATGAGATATTGGGATATTCTGATAATAGGCAACCCAATATCACAATATCTTAATAACACAATATCAAATTAGTATCATGTCAAAGACAGTCGATTTCAAAAAAAGCATTCAGGCGTTAAACGTTGAGGACTTGACAGCCCGCATCAAAGAAGATGAGCTGCGTTTAAAGAAGCTTGAGTTTGCACACGCTATTTCTCCGCTGGAAAGCCCGATGACTATTCGCAACCTGCGCAGAGAACTGGCTCGTTTGAAAACTGAATTAAAGAAGAAACAACTTAGTGCATAATACAGCTGCAAGCTGTCAGCTACAAGCCACAAACTTGCAGCCTGCAGCTAACAGCTCAAAGCTTAAATCATATGGCTGAAAACACAACAACAGCAACATCAACTACCGACCGCAACTTGCGTAAAACAAGGATCGGGATCGTTACCAGTAACAAGATGACGAAAACCATCACTGTTGCGGTAGAAAGAAAAGTAAAGCACCCAATCTATGGGAAGTTTGTGAAAAAGACGACCAAGTTTCATGCGCATGACGAGAAGAACGAAGCCAGCATTGGCGATATCGTTCGCATCATGGAAACTCGTCCGCTGAGCAAAACCAAGCGTTGGAGACTGGTGGAAGTAGTTGAGAAAGTGAAATAATTGCAGATTGGCGATTGCCGGTTGCAGATTGAAATAACATAAACTGTTTTGGATGGCGGATGACAATCTGAAATCCGAAATCTGAAATCTAAAATAGACTAAAATGATCCAGCAAGAATCTCGTTTGGCCGTAGCGGATAACAGTGGTGCGAAAGAAGTACTGTGCATCCGTGTATTGGGAAACAGTGGCCAGCGTTATGCCGGTGTAGGTGACAAGATTGTGGTGAGTGTAAAGGATGCCATCCCTGCCGGTGGTATCAAAAAAGGTACTGTTGCCAAAGCCGTAATCGTTCGTACAAAAAACAAATTGCGTCGTAAAGATGGTTCTTACATCCGTTTCGACGATAACGCAGTTGTTATCCTGAACGCTGCCGACGAGCCAAGAGGCACACGTATTTTCGGACCAGTGGCCCGTGAACTTCGCGACAAAGGCTACATGAAGATTATCTCTTTAGCCCCTGAAGTTCTCTAACGCATTAAACGTGAAATGGCAAAAGTGAAACCGGGAAGAATCTCAAATTGTAGTTAACTCTTCCCTCTCGTTTCCGCTTTTACGTTTCACATTTCTAAATTTGTAAACTCCTCCTCCCGTTGGAATGGGAGGGAAAAAGGAACCATAAAAAATGAAGACAAGATTTAAACCAAAGTACAACATCCGCAAAGGCGACCAGGTAGTCGTTATTGCTGGTGATGACAAAGACCTGAAGAAGCCTCGCGAAGTAAAAGAGGTACTGGTAGATCAAGGAAAAGTGATTGTTGACGGTGTTAACATCATCACCAAGCACACTAAACCTTCCGCACAAAATACCAAAGGTGGCATCGTGAAGAAAGAAGCTCCGATCGCAATCTCCAACGTAATGTTGTGGGATGGCAAGCAGGCTACCAAAGTAAAGCGTGAAGTAAAAGACGATAAAAAAGTACGTGTATCTAAAAAATCTGGAGGGATCATCTAATGGCAACAACAACTAAAGTAACTCCACGATTAAAAGACAAATATAGCAACGAGGTTGTACCAGCGCTGCAAAAGCGTTTCAACTACAAATCCTCCATGCAAGTTCCCCGCCTGGAAAAAATCGCGATCAACCGCGGTGTAAACGGTGCGGTGAATGATAAGAAATTGGTTGACATCGCTATCGAAGAGCTTTCTACTATCAGTGGTCAGAAGGCGATCGCAACCATGTCGAAGAAGGACATCTCTAACTTCAAACTGCGTAAGAACATGCCAATTGGCGCCAAGGTTACTTTACGTGGTGAGAAGATGTATGAATTCCTGGATCGTTTGATTGCCGTAGCACTTCCCCGTGTACGTGACTTCAAAGGCGTGAATGAGAAATCATTTGATGGCCGTGGCAACTACACAATGGGTGTTACCGAGCAAATCATCTTCCCGGAGATCGACATCGACAAAGTGAACCGTATCACCGGTATGGATATCACGTTTGTAACAACAGCTCAAACTGACGAAGAAGCTTACGAGTTGCTGAAAGAGCTGGGAATGCCTTTCAAAAACATCAAAAAGTAATTTCTGATTTCGAGGTTTTGAGATTTGGTGATCTGAATCTCAAAATCAAAAAATCTCAAAATCAAAAAATAAAAAACAACTATGGCTAAAGAATCAGTAAAGGCCAGACAACGCAAAAGAGAAAGAATGGTAGCGCAATATGCTGAGAAAAGAGAAGCATTGAAAGCTGCCGGCGATTGGAAGGCTTTGGATGAATTACCAAAGAACTCTTCCAAAGTGCGTTTGAAGAACCGTTGTCAGATGACAGGTCGTCCACGTGGATACAGCCGCTACTTCGGCATCTCCCGTGTTGCCCTGCGTGACATGGCTTTAAATGGTACCATCCCTGGCTTGAAGAAAGCGAGCTGGTAAGCGAAGTTGACAGGTTAATAAGTTTATAGGTTAAGAAGGCCTGAAAACATATCAACAAGTCAACGTATCAACTTTTCAACTTTAATTAAAACATCCAATTGCTTCGTAACAATCGAAGTGTAGGAGGACAATAAACATGGTAACAGATCCTATCGCAGATTTTTTGACAAGAATTCGTAATGCGCAAATGGCCGGTCACAGAATCGTAGAGATTCCAGCCTCTAACCTGAAAAAGCGTATGACGGAAATCCTGTACAACCAGGGATACATTCTGAAATACAAGTTTGAAGATGATAACAAGCAAGGTGTTATCAAAATCGCCTTGAAATACGACGCCGCTACCAAGCAGCCTGCTATCCAGTCTTTGGAAAGAGTAAGCCGCCCGGGTCTGCGTCACTACGCAAAGCCGGCTGATTTCCGCCGTGTGAAAAACGGTTTGGGCGTTGCCATCGTTTCTACTTCAAAAGGCGTATTAACCGATAAAGAAGCGAAAGCACAAAATGTAGGTGGCGAAGTTCTTTGCTACATCTACTAAGAGAAGCGGCTAGCGGTAAGCTACAAGCTTCAAGCTCTTTCCGATACATTAAGCTGGTGCATACGTAAGCTGACCGGTCGAAAAGAGAGAATCAAAATCACAAATCTTAAATCTGAAATTGTATGTCTCGTATAGGTAAAGCTCCCATTACAGTTCCAAGCGGTGTAACCGTAACTGTTGGAAACGATAACGTGGTAACTGTAAAAGGACCAAAAGGCGAATTAAAGCAAGCCATCGACCGCGATATTAAAGTAGAAGTGAAAGACGGTACCATTACCGTTACACGTCCTACTGATCAAATCCGCCACCGTGCATTGCATGGTCTTTCAAGAGCCCTGGTTGCCAACCTGGTAAAAGGTGTAACTGATGGCTATACAAAGAAGCTTGAACTGATTGGTGTAGGTTTTAAAGCCGCCAACCAGGGTAACCTTCTTGACCTGGCGCTGGGTTATTCGCACAACATCATTTTCGAAGTTCCAAAAGAACTGAAAGTGACAACTGCACAGGAAAAAGGTCAGAACCCATTGATTACACTGGAAGGAACCGACCGCCAGTTAATTGGTGCCGTTGCAGCCAAAATCCGCAGCCTGCGTAAGCCTGAGCCATACAAAGGAAAAGGTGTTCGCTACCAGGGTGAAGTGGTACGTAAGAAAGCTGGTAAAGCGGCTGGTAAATAAGTTTATACGTTGATAAGTTGAAAGGGTTTTCTTTTCAACTTATCAACCTTTCAACATATCAACTATTCCCTGGCAGCATCAGGGAATCAAATAAAATACAATGAGAACAGCTCAAAAATTAACTAGAAGACAAAACATACGCTATCGCATTCGTGCGAAAGTGCAAGGCACTGCCCAAAAGCCACGCCTTTCTGTTTTCCGTAGCAACAAAGACATCTACGTTCAATTGATTGATGATGCTAACGCCGTTACACTGGCTGCCGCATCTTCAAGAGAAAAAGACATTACTGCACAATCCGGAAACAAAGTAGAAAAAAGCAAGCTGGTTGGTCAGTCCATTGCCCGCAAAGCAAAAGATCTGGGTATTGAGAACGTGGTATTTGATCGTGGTGGTAACCTGTATCATGGCCGTGTGAAAGCAGTTGCTGACGGTGCAAGAGAAGGCGGACTGGTATTCTAAATAATCAATAATGAGTAATGAATAATGAGTAAAGACTCTGCAAACTGTAGAAACTCATTACTGATTACTCATCACTCATCAAAGTAATTACTAAGTAATATAAAATGGCAAAAGCAATTTTAAACAGAGTAAAAGCAGGCGACCTTGAATTAAAAGATAAGGTAGTTGCTATCAATCGCGTAGTAAAAACTACCAAAGGTGGTCGTACGTTCTCTTTCTCTGCATTAGTGGTGGTAGGTAACGAGGCCGGCGTTGTTGGTCATGGTTTGGGTAAAGCAAAAGAAGTGCAAGAGGCAATTACCAAAGGCATTGAAGATGCAAAGAAAAACCTGATCAAAGTGCCGATTATGCACGGTACAATTCCTCACGATCAATTAGCCAAAGTAGGTGCTGCCAAAGTATTGATTAAGCCTGCCGCTCATGGTACGGGTGTAATCGCCGGAGGTTCTATGCGTGCCGTATTGGAAAGCGCAGGTGTAACCGACGTATTGGCAAAGTCTTTAGGTTCTGCTAACCCGCACAACGTGGTAAAAGCAACCTTTGAAGCATTAGCCCTCTTGCGTGAGCCAATCTCTGTTTCTAAAACAAGAAGAATTGGTTTGAAGAAAGTATTTAATGGTTAATTGTCCACTGTCGACTGCCGACGGTCGACCGTTAAACTAAACTATCATGAAAAAGATCAGAATCACTTTAGTAAAAAGCCCTATCGACAGACCTGAGCGTCAAAAGCTGACTTTGCAGGCACTGGGTTTGAATAAAATGAATGCTTCGAAAGAAGTAGAAGCTACTCCGGCAATTCTTGGTATGGTGCGCAAAGTTGAGCACATGCTGAGCGTGGAGGAAATCTAAAGAGTTCACGGGTTCACAAATTTACAGGTTCACGAGTCAATGGAACCAAACTTGTAAACTCGTGAACTTGCGAATTTGTAAACTATTTTAAAGCGAGGGGAGAAAAACCCCGTAAGTAAAAATCAAATAACATGAAACTACACAATTTACGTCCTGCAAAAGGCGCTACACACAAAGAAAAAAGATTAGGTCGTGGTGAAGCTTCCGGTCACGGTGGTACTTCTACAAAAGGTAACAAAGGCCAGCAAAGCCACGCCAGCTATAAGCGCAAAATGGCTCACGAAGGTGGCCAGATGCCAATCCAGCGCCGTGTTCCAAAGCGTGGTTTTAAAAATCCTAACCGCATTGAATACAAAGTGTTCAACTTAGGACAAATTGACCAGCTGCAGGAGAAATATGGTTTGCAGGAATTCTCTCTTGAAAATCTTTACATGAATGGCTTAATCAGCCAAACTGACCGTGTGAAAGTATTGGGCAACGGAGAAATCAAAACGAAGCTCACCTTCAAAGTAAATGCTATCAGCGACAAAGCCAAGCAAGCCATCGAAGCAGCGGGCGGAAGCGTTGAAATAGTGAAATAAATTTCCTTAAATTGCACGGCATCGTTTCGGTGCATTCATAAGGTTTAAAACACTAACAAAGTCAAAAGTAAAAAGTCAATTCGTAAGGTATCTACAAGCTACAGGACAACTTTTTTACTTTTGACTTTTGAATTTTTACTTAAATAATTCTCTTTCGTGAAAAATTTGATTAAGACATTAAAGAATATCTGGAGCATAGAGGAATTGCGCAGCAAGATCCTTTTCACCCTGCTTCTTTTATTCATTTATCGTATAGGAACGCATATTGTTCTGCCGGGTATCGATCCTGCCGGTTTAACAGATGTGGCCGAGCAAACAAAGAACAATGGCATCCTGGGGCTGATTAACACATTTGCCGGTGGCGCCTTCTCACAAGCGTCTATTCTTGCATTGGGTATCATGCCTTACATCTCTGCTTCCATCTTCGTTCAGTTGATGACCGTACTCGTTCCGCAGTTTCAGAAAATGCAGAAAGAAGGTGAGAGCGGACGGAAAAAAATCAACCAGTGGACCCGCTACCTTACAATTGCGGTAACCGTGGTTCAGGCTTCTGCTTATGTAACGTATCTTAACCAGATTGCCGGAACAAGTATCATTCCCGGCTTCCGCGATTTCTTCTGGTTATCCACCGTTATCATCTTAACCGCCGGTACCATGTTTGTGATGTGGCTGGGCGAAAAAATTACCGACAAAGGTTTGGGCAATGGTACGTCGCTCATTATCATGATCGGTATCCTGGCTCGCCTTCCGCAATCATTTATGGAAGAACTGGCGAGTAAGTCAACCCGTTCGGGTATGATCCTGATCTTCATTGTGGAGATTGCCATCCTGATTGCCATCATCATGGGATGTATCATGTTGGTGCAAGGTGTAAGAAAGATTCCTGTAAACTATGCCAAACAAATTGTTGGTAACCGCCAGTTTGGTGGTGCCCGCCAGTTTCTGCCAATCAAAGTAAACAGCGCTGGTGTAATGCCGATCATCTTTGCTCAGGCGGTATTGTTTCTGCCCACCTTGTTTAACCTGACAGGTACCGCAACAGGCAACAGCATTTCCGGAATCTTCCAGGACCACTCCAACGTTTGGTACATGACCGTGTACGCAGTTGTGGTAATTGGTTTCACCTTCCTCTACACCGCGTTAATCTTTAACCCCAAGCAAATTGCTGATAACCTGAAGCAGAACAACGGTTTCATTCCGGGTGTAAAACCTGGTCAGCCAACCGCTGATTACATTGGAACCATCATGGATAGAATTACCTTACCAGGTGCCATCCTTCTTGCTTTTGTTGGTATTCTTCCGGGTATTGCCCAGCGCCTGGGTGTTCAGCCTAACTTCTCTACCTTCTTCGGTGGTACTTCGCTGCTGATTATGGTGGGTGTTATCCTGGATACACTTCAGCAAATTGAAACACAGTTGTTGATGCGCCAGTACGATGGCTTAATGAAGAGCGGCCGTATTCAGGGCAGAACTGTAACACAAGCTTCTTACTAAAATAGTGGCATGCCAATGGCATGTAGGTAAATAATCAAAACCTGGTGAGAACTCTTGCCAGGTTTTTTTATAAAAAAGAAAAGCCTTAAGCAAAAGTTGCAAGTGGTAATCCTGTTGAATTCAATCAAACTTGTAGCTTGAAGCTGACAGCTTGTAGCCTAAAATATGATTCATTACAAGAACGACGAACAGATTGAGATAATGCGGCACAGTGCTTTGCTGGTAAGCAAAACACTGGCAGAAGTGGCAAAAATTTTAAAGCCCGGATTAAAGACAATTGACATTGACGGCTTCATCGCCACAGTAATTAAAGATCACGGTGCAACCCCTTCTTTTTTAAACTTTCATGGCTACCCGTTCAGTTCCTGCATTTCGGTGAACGATGTGGTGGTACATGGTTTTCCCAATAAAACAGAATTGAAGGAAGGCGATATTGTTTCGATTGATATCGGTGTTTACAAAAACGGTTATCACGGCGATCATGCTTACACGTTCATGATTGGAAAGCCTACAGATGATGTCATCAAACTGGTAAAAACTACCAAAGAATCGCTTTACAAAGGCATTGAAAAAGCGGTTGCGGGCAACCGCATTGGCGACATTGCCTTTGCCATTCAGGAACACACCGAACGGAAACATGGCTATGGCGTAGTGCGGGAGTTGGTTGGTCACGGTCTTGGTAAAAGCATGCACGAAGACCCACAGGTACCTAACTATGGCAAACGCGGATCGGGTGCTGTTTTAAAAGAAGGCCTGGTGATTGCCATTGAGCCAATGATTAACATGGGTAAGAAAGAAGTGTACACCGAAGACGATGGCTGGACCGTTCGCACAAAAGATGGTAAGCCTTCCGTACACTTTGAACACGATGTTTGCGTTAAGAAGGGGAAAGCAGACGTTTTATCCAATTATGCCGAAATTGAACAAGCCGAAAAAGAAAATGGCAATCTTTTTGCAGACTACTGAGCCCACCACCAGTCGCAAAAATTTGCTTATGAAGAAAGCCACCATTTTCCTATGTAGCCTTTTTATTATTTTCTCCAAAAGTTTTTCGCAGGGCGATTCGTTGCCAACATTGCATGTGCTGATTCCTTTGCAGGTAGTAAGCCTGGAAGCAAAAGTGATTAACAAGAATGTGCAGCTTTTGTGGACGGTTAACAGCAACGAAGAGGCGAGAAGCTTTGAAGTAGAACGGTCGGACGATGGCAGCGATTACAAAAAAATTGGCGGACGGTTGCCGGTGAACGATTCCGGAGTTGTGTTGTATGAATTTGTAGATGCGATGCCGCGGGAAAATAAAACCTATTCTTACCGGGTAAGAATACTGGCAAAAGACGGCACTACCAGTTATTCCGAGTTGAACGCAGTGAAAGTAGCCGACGATATCATTCGTTGCAAGCTTAAACAAAACCCGGTGCGAAACAGCATTGATGCCGAAGTGATTTCGGCCAATACAGGCAACCTTCAGGTGAGTGTGTTTACCAATTTTGGCCAGCGTGTGTTAAGCGAAACAGCAAAGCTTTCAACCGGCGTAAACAACCTGAGTTTTTCTTCGCAAAATCTTCTGCCGGGCATCCATCGTCTTGTTTTGGAAACCGGCACCGAAAGAAAAGTAATTACGTTTGTAAAAGAGTAAAGACGGTTGAGGCGTAGATTGAAGTTTGGTAAATAAATGCTTTTATTCAATCTAAACCCTGGCCTCAATCTCACAACATGACAAAACGCTTAGTTGTTATTGGAGGCGGTGCCGCAGGTTTTTTTTGCGCAGTGAACGTGGCCCGCATGAATCCTCATCTGCAGGTAACCATACTCGAAAAAACAGCCAAACTTTTATCCAAAGTAAAAATTTCCGGTGGCGGGAGGTGCAATGTTACGCATGCACTATTCGACATCGGTGAAATGAGCGGACGTTATCCCCGCGGACAAAACTTCGTCAAAAAAACTTTCCATCAATTCTTTACCACCGATACCATCAAATGGTTTGAAGAGCGTGGTGTAAAAACAAAAGCAGAGAAAGACGGAAGGATGTTTCCCGTCACCGATTCATCGCAAAGCATTATCGATTGCCTGATGAATGAGGCAAATATGTATGGCGTGGAAATACGAATGAATGCCGAAGTCAGATGTCTGAAATCAGAAGAAGGAAAGTTTCATTTGGAACTTTCTGGCTTCCAACCGCTGACTTCCGATTTCGTTGTTCTTGCTTCCGGTGGTTATCCAAAAGCTTCGATGTTCGATTGGTTGAAAAATCTTGGCCACAAATTTTCGGAGCCAGTGCCGTCCTTGTTTACATTTAATTTACCAAAGCATCCCATTACCGAATTGATGGGAGTAAGCGTAGAGAAAGCAAGGGTAAAAATTGAAGGCAGCAAACTGGTGGAAGAAGGGCCTGTTCTCATCACTCACTGGGGTTTAAGCGGACCCGCAGTTTTGCGCCTGAGTGCATGGGGTGCAAGAGAGCTGAAAGAGAAGAATTATGATTTTAAAGTGCACATTAACTGGCTGCCGGATTACAACGAGCAAAGCCTGAAAGAAATCTTTCAACAGTTACGAAGAACGGCTGCCGCTAAAAAAATCATCAACCAGAACTTTGGTGCCTTGCCCAATCGTTTATGGCTGTTTCTCATGGAACAGTCCGGTGTTAACCCCGAGTTGCGCTTTGCTGATCTGCCGGCAAAGATTGAAAATGCCTTTATCAGAAACCTTGTTGACTACGTGGTAGAAGTAAAAGGCAAAACAACCTTCAAAGAAGAATTTGTAACAGCCGGCGGTGTTAGCCTGAGTGAGGTTGATGCCAACACCATGATGAGTAAAAAACATCCGCATCTTTTCTTCGCTGGTGAAGTTTTGGACGTAGATGGCATAACCGGGGGCTTTAATTTTCAGCATGCGTGGACCAGCGGATGGATAGCCGCGAAAGCCATTAGCAAGATTGCCGAAGCTGCTAACTGAACCTAGCGGTGCAATTATTGTTTATTCTTCGTAAAGGACAAACGTTATATGCACCGCTCCATTGAAATTGCCGCGCCTGCTCCGCAAATTGAAAGCCTTGTTATTGCCTTAAAAGATCATCCGCTTGTAATAAATGTGGTTCGCATTCGTGGTGCTGCCATAAAACCAGCCGGCGATGCGCTGCAACTGGAAGTGCTGAACCGCGGCGCCGATGATGTGATGAAAATGATTAAGCAGTATGTAATCGGCAGCAACTACACCGTTATTACAGGCGAAGTTTCCAGCATGAACAACCCTGCCTTGCAGCACAAAATCAATGACGATGTGGATGAAGCCATTTGGGAAGAACTGGAAACAGGTCTGCGGCACAACGGGTGCATTACACCAAATTTTTTGTTGCTGATGGGGCTCGCCGGTGTAATTGCTTCCATTGGTTATGTTTCCTTTTTACAAATGCAGGTTGGTGCCTTTATTGCGGCTTCCATTATAGCGCCGGGACTGGAGCCAATTGCCAAACTTCCACTAGGAATTATGATGGGCAAGAAGGAAATCTTTTTTAAAGGACTGCGTGCAACATTGGTTGGCTACGCGGTATTAATGGGCGCTGCCGCCGGCACGTTTGCCTTGCTCAACGGCATTGGCGAAGTGGACAGTGCTAATTTTTTGGAGAACGAAGTCACGCAAAGCCTGCTGCATATAAAGGTGGCAGACGTAATGATGTCGGTAGCGGCGGCTGCGGCAGCCATTATCATGTATTTGTCGTATCGCCGCCATGTAATTGCAGGGCCGCTGATAGCGTTGATACTTATTCCGGCAACAACAGCTATCGCCATGTTTGCGGTGTTGGGAAAATGGCAAGAGGTCTGGAATGTACTTGGCAAAAGTGCTGTGGAAATTGCCGTTATTATTGTTGTTGGCTGCCTGCTCATCTGGACAAAACAAAAATGGGTACACCGGCGCAAGCCTATTAGCTAAATGCCCCATTCCCATTCTCCCGTAGCGAAGCGGTAACGGAGCGTCGCTACTGTCGCTCAATAGCCACTCTTCAGCTCGTCTCCCAAAACATCTCTAACCTTTACAGCCTCTTAACATTTTACAGGCTTCCGGCCTTTAAAAACACCCAACTCCACACCCCAAACGCCAAATGGAATTCTTATCTTCGCAGCCCCGAATAAATCCCTCGGGAAATTTTATGGAAGAAAATCAAATTGTAAACCCAAACGCTGAAGGACAGGAGAATGCAACTGCACCTGCAGAAGCTTCTACAGCGACAACAAATGTACCTGTACAGCAGCCTGTTGAAGAACGTGTGGCAACAGCGCATGACGACTTCGATTGGAGTGTTGACAAACGTAACGTTGCCAGCTATTCAAGAGAAGAAAAAGAAAAGTACGACAAAGTGTACGAGAACACTTTCGTGCAGTTGAACGATGGCGAGATGATCAGAGGCCTGGTAGTAGGTATCACAAAAACTGACGTGGTACTGAACATCGGTTTCAAATCAGATGGTCTTGTATCGTTGAACGAATTCCGCGATTTGCAAAACCTGAAAGTAGGTGATGAAGTGGAAGTAATGGTGGTAGAGAAAGAAGACCGCGATGGTAATCTGAATCTGAGCCGTAAGCAAGCCCGCATTACCCGTGCATGGGAGCGCATTGTGGAAGTTCACAAAACCGGCGAAGTGGTTACCGGTACCGTTACCAGCAAAACCAAAGGCGGCTTGATCGTAGATGTATTTGGTATGGAAACCTTCCTGCCAGGTTCTCAGATCGACGTGAAGCCTGTAACTGACTACGATCAGTTTGTTGGTAAAACAATGGAGTTCAAAGTGGTGAAGATCAACGAAGCCATCAAGAACGCCGTAGTATCGCACAAAGCACTCATCGAAAGCGACATCGAAGCACAACGTGCACAAATCATTGGTCAGCTGGAAAAAGGTCAGGTACTGGAAGGTACTGTCAAGAACATCACCGACTTCGGTGCTTTCATGGACCTTGGCGGCTTAGACGGTTTGTTGTACATCACCGATATTTCATGGGGACGTATCAACCACCCTTCAGAGGTGTTGAAACTCGACCAGAAAATCAACGTCGTAGTTCTGGATTTCGACGACGAGAAGAAGCGTATCTCTCTTGGTTTGAAGCAACTGACGCCGCATCCTTGGGATGTGCTGCCTGACACCATCAAAGAAGGTGAAACAGTTACCGGTAAAGTGGTGAACATTGAAGATTACGGTGCGTTCCTTGAAATTCTGCCGGGTGTAGAAGGTCTGGTTCACGTTTCTGAAATCACTTGGGCTAACACGCCAATCAATGCGAAAGAATTCTTCAAACTGGGCGACGAGCACACTGCCAAAGTGGTAACGCTTGACAAAGACAGCCGCAAAATGAGCCTGTCTATCAAGCAGCTTTCTCAAGATCCTTGGAGCGATATCGAAACCAAATTCCCAGAAGGCAGCCGCCACACTGGTGTGGTGAAAAACATCACTCCGTACGGTGTGTTTGTTGAACTGACTTCAGGCATTGGTGGTATGATTCACATCTCCGACCTGAGCTGGTTGAAGCGTTACAATCACCCAACCGAGTTTACAAAAGTTGGTGAGAACATCGACGTTGTGATCCTGGGTATTGACAAGGACAACCGCAAACTGCAGTTGGGCCACAAACAATTGGAAGAAGATCCCTGGAATACTTTACAAGACACGTTTGCGATTGGTTCTATCCATGAAGGAACCGTGTTGCGTAAAGACGACAAAGGTGCTATCGTACAATTGCCTTACGGACTGGAAGGTTTTGCTCCTAACCGTCACCTTGCAAAAGAAGATGGTAAGAGTGTAGGTGCTGATGAAACAGCCGAGTTCATGGTGATCGAGTTCGATCGCAATGAAAAGCGTATTGTTGTTTCGCATGCCCGCATTTGGGAACAAGCTGCTGCTGACGAAAAAGATGCAGCCCGCAAAGAAGCCCGTGCGCAGAACGATCAGGCTCGCAAAGCCGTGAAGAACATCCAGCAGAAAGTTGAAAAACCAACGTTGGGTAACCTCGGTGCGCTGGCACAGATCAAGGAGAAATTGCAACAGCAGGAGAAAGACAACAACGCTGCTGAAGGCAATGCTACTCCGGAAGCGTAAGCAATCTTTTATCTGATTATAGCAAAATCCCGCCTTTGCAGGCGGGATTTTTATTTGTCTTTGAACTGGGGTGGGTTGGATATTTGGGATTGATGGGATAGAAAAGAGGCGCTCAAAATGAGCGCCTCTTTTCATTTATCTCACGAATCTCATTCATCCCACAATTCCCAGTTCAAAGACATTTACTTTAACTCAAACACCACGTTCACATCATACCGGATTTTCATCTTCTTAAAATCAGCCTGCGGCTGGTCCTGTGCTGATTGATCCATGGCTTCTGCTTTCACCATCATGTTCGAACGCATATTGGCGTAATAAGGCTGGTAGTATTCACCGGGTTCATTAATTGTGATTGGCACGCCAACTTTTGCATTGCCGGCTTCTGCCAGGTAATCAGCTTTTTCTTTGGCTGCCTTCACTGCCTGGATTTTCAGGTTTTTGCGAAACTCTTCCAGCTTGCTGTGCGATGTACGGGAGATGTAAAAGTTTTGGGTGGCGTTATCATCCAATTTATCAACCAGCTGATCAATTTGTGCGGTATTGCGCAGCTTTACCTGGTAAGTAATAGAAGCGTACAGTTCTTCCTTTTTGTTTTTCTTCCGCCACCAGGGGTTGTAATTGTTGGCATCGTAACCTGATACGGTTACGGATGAATCCGGCAAGCCAAGCGAACGGACCGCTGTTAAAAAGTCCTGGCGAATCTTTTCAATTCCGATTTTCCCGCCTCCTTTTTTCTCGTATTCTTTCAACAACACCTGCACGTAAATTTCATCCGGCGTAATTTCTATTTCG
The DNA here is from genome assembly GCA_035510335.1 of Flavisolibacter sp. Taxonomy (GTDB): domain Bacteria; phylum Bacteroidota; class Bacteroidia; order Chitinophagales; family Chitinophagaceae; genus Flavisolibacter. The sequence continues at coordinate 23,823 of DATKHJ010000371.1, forward strand.
GCACTGCCGTTTACGGTAATTGTGCGGGGATAAGGGTTCACAACATTTTGTGCAAAACTGCTAAAGGCTAACATAGAGCTTACGATAAATAAGTACACTGTTTTCATGGCATTAATTTTTTACTCTGATGAATACATGGTTTCGATTACACACGATAAAGATAAAACCACCGTGTACTTAACAATTTGTAAACACGTATTTTTAAGGCATCAATTGCGTTGCACATGAACATTTGGAAAAAACTGGCCGAGTATAAATTGGTGCGCAAACTGGTGTATGCGGTTGTAGGCATCTTTTCATACCCCGGTCTGGCCCTTGTAAACAAACTGCAGATCAGCGGCACCGAACACATTGAAAACCTGCCGAAAAAAAACGTCCTCTTTGTTAGTAACCACCAAACCTATTTTGCCGATGTAATTACTTTTCTACACATTTTTTGCGCTGTAAAATGGCGCAAGCGCAACCGTTTAGGCGTGCCTTATTATTTGCTTAATCCATTCACACGGGTCTATTATGTTGCCGCCGAGGAAACCATGAAAAGCAGCTTCATCAGCAGGCTGTTTACACTGGCCGGTGCGCTAACTGTAAAACGTACGTGGAAGAAAGATGGCACCGAAGCCCGTCGAGGACTTGATCCCAGCGATACACGCAAAATTGAAAGAGCATTGGGCAGGGCATGGGTCATTACTTTTCCGCAGGGCACTACTAAACCGTTTGCGCCGGGCAGAAAAGGCACGGCCTACATCATCAAGCATTGCCGGCCTGTTGTGGTTCCGGTTGTAATCAGCGGCTTCTGGAGAGCCTTTAACAAGAAAGGATTAAAGTTTAAAAAGAAAGGCACCTTGCTGAGTGTTCGGTTTAAGCCGGCACTGCAGGTGAATTACGATGCACCGGCAGAAGAAATTCTGGCGCAGATTATGGAAGCCATTGAGCAAAGCAAAGAACACATGATGAAAGGGGCGCATCACTGGAAAACCGTAGAAGAAAAGGCAGCATAGGACAATGGATATTGAGATATTGGGATAGTATGGGAGTGGAACATAAATTGTAACCTGAAATCAATAGTGTCTCGTTTAGAATAGGTATAGTTCTTTGAAATTCTTGATTGTACTGCATTAGAAGTGATGAGTTGGCGGTGACGATTTGAATGGTTGCTGTGGTTTTTAGGATTGTTTTGGTGGATGAATCAAGGTAAATA
>DATKHJ010000372.1:0-2849 GCA_035510335.1 Flavisolibacter sp.
GATTTTACAACGAAGTCTGAACCGGTGGAAGGAGCGCCTTTTTTGGCCGCAGGTGATGGGCTATCATGCCAGTGGCCATGCATGCGATCTGCAAGCCTTGCCCAATCTGCCGTATCGTGTTGAAGAACCGTAAATCCATCCTGGTGAACATAAAAAGCACCCGCAGATACCTTGCCCATGAATTTTACTTGCGGGTCCCACTGGCCTTTGTTTTCAACAAATTCAATGGACTGGGCCGAAGCAAAAAGACGGCAGAAACAAGCAAGCGTAAAGAGTATGGAAAACTTGTACGTCAAAGGTTTTTGAAGTTAACTGTTATTTACGAGAATTATTGTATCAACGTTTGGTTAAGAAATCTTGCTCCACGGCGTTTTACCCTTTAATGACAACAGGTATTGCCGCAAGGGATTGTTCTCCGCACTCACTAACTCCGGATCTTTCTCCACGATTTCTTCCGCGATCTTTTTGGCAGCATCCAGTATGGGTTTGTCGTGAATGATACTGGCCAGGCGATAGTTTAAAACCCCACTCTGCCTTGTTCCCTCAATGTCGCCAGGGCCGCGCAGCTCTAAGTCTTTTTCTGCAATTTCAAAGCCGTTGCCGGTTTGCACCATGGTCTTCATCCGTTCCCTTGCTTCGTTGCTTAACTCTGTTGAAGTTATGAGGATGCAATAGCTCTTTTCGGCTCCACGACCTACTCTTCCACGCAACTGGTGCAATTGCGATAGTCCAAACTTTTCCGCACTTTCAATCACCATCACCGATGCATTGGGAACATCCACGCCTACTTCAATAACAGTTGTTCCCACCAAGAGTTGAGTATCCCCGCTTTTAAAACGTTGCATATTGGTTTCTTTCAACTCCCATGGCTGTTTGCCATGCACCATGCTAATCCAGTATTTGGGTTCGGGAAAGAAAGCCTTTACGTTTTCGTAACCACTCATCAGGTTTTCATAATCCATCTTGGCGCTTTCTTCTATCAGCGGAAAAACAATGTAAGCTTGGCGTCCGCTGTCTATTTCGGATTTCACAAATTCCAGCACTTTGTGCCTTGCATTGTCAAACCGGTGAACGGTGGTAATGGGCTGGCGGCCGGGTGGCAGTTCGTCCATAATGCTGTAATCCAAATCCCCGTAGGCCGTCATGGCCAATGTACGCGGAATGGGTGTGGCGGTCATTACCAAAATGTGTGGCGGAATGGCTGCTTTTTTCCAAAGCCTTGCCCGTTGTTCTACGCCAAATCGGTGTTGCTCGTCAACAATGGCCATTCCCAGGTTTTGAAACTGCACGGTTTCTTCAATCAGGGCATGGGTGCCAATCACAATTTGAATGGCGCCTTCCAATAACCCTTTGTGAATGATCTTTCGCTCTTTTGCCGGCGTAGAACCAGTGAGCAATTTTACCTGCAGCGGCAACCCTTCCACCATGCGGCTGATGGTGGCAAAATGTTGCTGCGATAAAATTTCCGTTGGCGCCATCATGCAACACTGAAAGCCATTATCAATGGCCATAAGCATGGCAAGTAGCGCAACAATGGTTTTTCCGCTTCCCACATCGCCCTGCAACAGGCGGTTCATCTGGTGGCCGCTTCCGGTGTCCATCCTGATTTCTTTCAACACCCTTTTTTGGGCGCCGGTTAATTGAAAGGGGAGATGTTCGTTGTAAAATGTATTGAATAAATCGCCAACCTTTTGAAAGACGACGCCTTTTGATTTGCGGTGGCGTTCCATCTTGGTCATGGCCAAACGCACCTGCGTAATAAACAGTTCTTCAAACTTCAGCCTGCGCACGGCTTGCTCATACGCCGCTGCTGAAGATGGAAAATGAATATTGACTAATGCGTGGTAACGCGGAATCAGCTTTAATCTTTCAATGAGGTAAGCCGGAAGGTTTTCTTCCAGCTCCCGTTCGGGCAGCAGGGAAAAAAGTGCCGCGGTAAGTTTACCGATCTGTCTTCCACCCAAACCTTTGGCCTTTAATTTTTCGGTGGTGGTGTACACCGGTTCCAGATAGCTTTTTACGGCCGCTTTCGGGTCCTGTACCAACTCCAGTTCAGGATGAACAATCTGCGGCTTGTCCATAAAGAAGCCAATCTTGCCAAAGGCATTGTAGGTTTCATCTGGCTTCAGCATCTTCTCTACCCAGCTCATACCTTTAAACCAGGTCAGTTCAATCACGCCGGTATCATCTTTCAGGTAGGCCGTCAGTCGTTTGGCGCTGCCGCCACCGGTGGTTTCAAAATACCAGAGCCTTCCCTGCACCTGCGCAAACTCGGTGGTGGTGGAGAGGTCGGCAATTTTGGTAATGGAAGTTTTGTCGATGTGCCGGTACGGAAAAAGGTAAAGAAGATCGGCATAGGTAAAGATGCTGAGCTCTTTTTTCAGCAGGTCGGCCCGCAAAGGACCAACGCCTTTGAGGTATTCAATGGGCTGCGCAAGTATGGAGGCTAAGGTGGCGATAGCAAACTTGTTTGAAACAAATATAAGTAGAGGTGGCTCCAACCGGCGACAGCCAAACCGGATAGAAAAGCTAAAAAAAAAGCGAAGGTTTCAAACCTTCGCTTTTTTTTATGTTAGAGGGATAACGTCTTATTGGACGGTAGTGGTAGTTCCACCTGCATTGGCACCCAGGTCAAACACCAGCGAGAAGCGCAGTGTATTGGCCAGCGGGTTTTGGTTATTACCCGAACCGGTTGGAATGAGGTAAGAGAAATTCAGTCCAAACACATTGTATTTGATGCCTACGCCGGCTGTAAAATAACGGCGGTTGCCTTTTGTTTTGTCTTCAAAGAAATAACCACCGCGCAAGGCAAACTGGTTTTGGTACCAGTATTCGGCGCCAGCTGATAC
>DATKHJ010000373.1:0-50606 GCA_035510335.1 Flavisolibacter sp.
TTTACCAGATTTTAACCGGGCTTTTTATTGCATCCATGGCTTTGCTGCTTACCGGTTATGCCTGGGATCTGACCTTCCCGGTGAACAAAAAAATATGGACGAGCTCTTACGTCGTACTCACCACCGGTATGGCCATCGCCATTCTGGCTACGCTGATTTATTTTATCGAGATCAAAGGCGTGAGAAGCTGGTGGACGCGGTTTTTTGATGTGTTTGGAAAGAACGCCCTGTTTGTGTTTGCGCTAAGCGCCTTTTTACCCAAAGGCCTTCGCCTGATCCGTATTCCAAATGGAGTAAATGCAAAAGGCGATGCGGTGTACACCAATCCCTGGAGTTTCCTTTACGACAACGTGTACAAAGCCGTTCCCGGCGATCCAAAAATTGGTTCGCTTCTGTTTGCCCTGACGGTGATTTTGTTTATGTGGGCCATTTGCTACTGGCTTGATAAAAAGCGGATTTACATTAAAGTATAAAACACTCCGCACCCAACCTAATTGAAAGAAGGCTGCTTTGATTTCTAAGAAAAGCAGCCTATACTTGTCGTCTGCCCTGTGATTCCTTTCCACCCCCTGAATCCTGTTATCATCACTACAACAAAAGAATAGACACCCCTTTTTCCGTGACCAACGAAAAGCGCTACATCAGGTGCCCTTGATCGTGCCTTTAACCAGGCGCTGTGCTCATTCTTAATTGTCACGGATGAAATTTCTTTCGCTTCAACGCAACTATACACCCGTTCTGCTAACCATTCTTTTCGTGGTAGCGCTGGGGGTTATTTACTTCCTGATTTACATTCCGCAAAACGAAGAACGCCTGCGGCAACAACGTTTTCATTCCCTGCAAAACATCGACCGCAACATTCACGAAAAAATCGACAACAGCCTTGCCCTGATCAACAACCTGTTGCAAAGCCACACAACAGCTGATTACATTCAACACCTGCGCAAAACTGCCGCCAGCTATTTTACGCTGAAGTTTACCGGCAAGCAGCAAGGCACACTGGATTTGGGGGCCATTACCGACAGCAATTCCATTGTCAGCATTTCCGACACGGCGCGGCAGATCAAACTGCTCTCCTATAAAAAAACACAAACCAGCAGCGATACGCTTTCCATCACCTACAGCTTTCCGCAGTTTTTTGCCAGGCTGTTGCCTAAAAATGTGTTTGAAGAATACGTTGTTTTCTACAACGGCAAACCGGTTTATACCACTGCCCGTTCCGGTGTAGCACATTTGCAGGACACGCTGGCACAAAGCAACACCGATCCTTCATCGGGAATGAAAACCTGCCTGCTGGACGGCATTACCTACAAGTTGTTTCTGCACCCGGTTAGTTCTGTTTACGGACAAGACATTACCATTGCCGGATTGGTATCGGACAGTCGCTACCAAAACGAACGCAAAAAACTGCCGGTGGAAATTGTGCTGATGCTGATTACGCTGCTGCTGGCACTTGTGATTGCGTTTCCCATTATTAAGCTGTACGCAATGGGCAACAAAGACCGCCTGAAATTAACCGATGCGGTGGCTGTCATTGTTTCGTCCATGCTGCTGATGTCGTTGTTGTTTTTTGCCTTTTTTAAATACAACCGCCCGTTGCGGCCCAACGCCAACGAAACCGACCCCAAAGAACACCTGGCCAATCAAATCAGTGCTGCCTTCCGGCAGGAAATTGATACGGCCTACCATCGCCTGAAGGCTGTTGACACCATTGTTCGCGACCATCCGCAGGTTTTGTTTTCCGATCGCCACCGCAAGACAAGTCTCCCACCCCAATTAAACCCAACAGCCAGCGATGATTCGCTCATAAAAGACAGTTTGGGAAAACAGCACATTCAACGCCTGCTGAACGACTCCACCATTCGTCTTTTTTTATGGTTGGATGAAAAGGGCTACGAAAGAGTGAACTGGACAGCCGATACCATTAACGCTCCGCACGGCAATTATGCAGAGAGAGCCTACTTCCGCTTTATCCAGGATAAAAAGCCTTACTATCTCAACGACAACAACAGCCAGCCTTTTTACCTCGACCAGGTTATCTCACGTGTAGATGGAAAATTCACCACGGTTCTTTCCCTTCCTTCCGAAGCAAAGCCCGCCACCGTTGCAGCCATGGCCTTTCGCATGCAAAGCATTCGGGAGCCTTTGCTGACACCAGGGTTTTTATTTGCCATTATCGACAGGCAGGGAAGAGTGTTGTATCACTCCGACCCTGACCGCAACCTGAATGAAAACCTGGCCACGGAGTTCTCGGAACAAAACAGGTTTCGCAGTGCTTTGGAAGCGAAAGTAAAGGACGTGTTCACCACCAAGTATTTTGGCGAGTCGTACAACATCCTGGTGCAGCCCATCGATCATCTTCCCTATTCGGTTGTCATCTTCAGCGACCTTGGTTTCCGCGAAACAAGAGACATGGCGATTTACAGTTTCACCATCTCCATGTTCCTGCTGCTTTGCCTGTTTTTCGTGGTGCAGTTGCTCACGGTTTTCCTGGTTTCGGCCAAACGTTCGTTCTTTAAAAAACAAACCTACAACACCTCCTGGGTAGCGCCCAAAACAAGCTCGCATCACCAGTACAACCTGGCTACCATGGCCAACCTGCTCATCATTTTACTGGCGGCCCTTTTCTTTCGCAGAAGCACATTTTTAACCTATGTGTTTATCCTGCTGATGTCCGTGGCTTTCATCTCTCTTTTTCTGAACCTGCTGTTTGCAAAGGCTTATGGAAAGCAAATGGAAAAAGAAGGCGATGTGTTGGAACACCAGAAAAACCGTGGCTTTAAAATCAGTGCTATCCGTTCATTGGCAGCCTTGCTTGTGGTGATACAGATGGCTTCTTTTTTTGTGCTGGACGGTGCAAGCATTGTTACCCTACTGATTTACGAAGCCTTAGCCATTGGCGCAGGCGCCTTTGTTTATTTTTTGGGAGAACCGTTGCTCAACTGGTTAAAGAAAAAATCAAAGGTGCCCGTCAGTAACTACTGGAGTTACCCGCAAAGTTTTGCAACCATGGCGCTCACACGCCTCATCATCACCAGCGGTATCCCGGTTGTGTTTTTTTATTTGTCGGCTTACAACTACGAGCAAAACATTAACGTACGTTACCGCCAACTTCAGTATGCCGACCAGTTGCTGAACCGCACCGACAGCACCGGCATTCTGCAACTGGCGGCCGGCAAACCGGTGACCGGTATTTACAACGATTCGCTTTGGATAAAAGAAATTTCGCTAGTGAACGACACGGCCAAGCGGCCTTCCAAAGAAGATAACCTGACAGCCCGTATTCTCGACGGCTTCCGTTTTAACTTCACCGACATTGCCGTAACCAGCGATCGTTTTTCAACGCCGGCCGCTTCCGACACTTCTTTTTTTTACAATCCGCTTTTAAAGATCGCCTGCAAAGACACCAATGCTACAACCACTTACAAGCGCATTTACCTGACGCCGCAATACAAACATTTGTCCATCACATCTGCCGGTTTAAACTACCGCCTTCCCAACCTTTGGCATGTAGATGGTTACCCCAAAGGACTGGTGTTTTGGCTGGCATTGATGATTGCGCTGGTGGTGTTTTATTTTATTGTGCAGAACATTCTTTCCAAACTGTTTTGCCTGCAGCTCCCCGACCTTACCATTTACAGGGACATTGACAAAGAGATTATTTACAACGACGAAACCAACAGCCTTGTTTTTATTATGGGATTGCCCGGCGCAGGTAAACTCACCACGCTTAAAGAAGACATCAGGGCCGGGAAAATTGCCAGCATAGACAAAAACAAAAACAACATTCCGCTGGTACTTGAAGAAGACGATGCGGAGAAAGGAAATGTTTGCGTGGCCGACCTGTTAACCATTCCCGATAACAGCGAAGAAAGCGAACTGGGAGAGTGGAACAAAGCAGCGGAGAAATATTTCAATGACAAATACCGCCTCATCATCGTTAACCATTTTGAATACAACATCCAGGACAGTGTGACCAACCGTATTAAGCTCAACTTCCTGGAGCGTTTGCTGCTGGTAAACAAAGCCAAAATCATGATTCTCTCCACCATTCACCCGGTAGCTTTTTTAGACTCGATAACCGAGCAGGCACCGGCCGATAAAAATACTCCAGGTCAGGACCTAGAACGGTGGCATGTGTTGTTCGGGCATTTCCGGATGGTGATTCTTCCCCTAAAATCAAAACACGCCGACAACACGCAGCAAATAACCATTCCGGCACTTTTGCGGGAAACTGAAGACACGCATTTTCTGCACAAAATGCGGGCAGGGCTGTTCAAAGTCGGCCACCAAAAAATTGAGAAAGAAAACATCCCGGTGAAAGAACGTTTTTCCCGTGCCGATGAATTGATTTTTACGCTGCAGCTTTCCGCACATTATTTCTACATGTACATCTGGCAATCGCTGACGAAGGAAGAAAAATTTTTGTTGTACGACCTGGCGGAAGACAACCTCGTAAACTCGTTTGACGATTACAACCTGAACCTGCTGATTGCTAAAGGCGTGGTGAAACGCCGCAACGGAACGCTAGGCCTGTTCAACAAAGGCTTTCGCAATTTTATTTTAACGGCCATTGGCAATTCGGAAGCCATGAAGATTAAGAACCGGATTAAAGACAATGGCAAATGGGGCAGCCTGCGTACGCCGCTTGTGATTTTAATGGGCGCCATTCTTCTGTTTCTTTTGGCATCGGAAGAAGAAGCGTATTCGCGGCTGCTTACGTATGTGGCTGCGTTGGGCGCTGGTATTCCGGCTGTGCTGAAGTTCTTCTCGCTATTTGAAAAAAGCCCGCAGAAGGAATAGTCATTGACCAGTTTATGCAATCCTATAAAGGCTAACAACCTTTGCGATTGTTGAAATGATGTTGAATTTCAGTCTTCATTCTCTGTGAAACTTCCGTTTCCCGCAACTTGTTTTATCGGCCCAAAACCACAAACAGAAAAGCTATGAGCGGTTTTCCCATTTTGGATTTAGTACTCGGCATCATCTTCATTTATTTCCTGCTAAGCATCATTAGCAGTTCGGTGGTAGAAATTGTGATGACGGTAAAACGAACAAGAGCCAAAGTGCTTACCGAGTGGCTGTTGCGCATCTTTGATACACAAATCACAACGATAGGCGGACAAACAGCAAAGATGGGGAAGGAAATCATGGACCACTGTGCGTTAACGGCGCTTTCAAAAACCGGCAAGGCACCTTCTTACATCGATGCGAAAAATTTTACAACGGCGCTGCTCGACAAAATCATCCAGCATTCATCGTCGCAAAACCCTACCGACCTGCAGGGCATCATAAAAGCACTGGAAAGCACAACAGCGTTATCAGCCGAACTTAGAAAAACCTTCCTGCTTTTTGCTTACGAAGCGCAGGACACATTTAATGCCGTATCGGCAAGAACCATTGGCGCCATGGAAACCTTTCGGGGCAAAATGGAAAACTGGTACGATACAAACATGGACCGCATTTCCGGCACCATGAAACTTGAACACACCCGCTGGTACACCACCATAACCGCCATTGCAGTTACCCTGGTACTGAATGCCGACACCATCACCATTGCAAAATATTTGTACAGCAACGAAGATGCCCGCACAGCCATTGCCGCCAAAGCTTATGAAACAGGAGCTGATCAAACAATAAAAGCAAAAATGGATAGCCTGCGACAGGTAACCGGTAGTGATACAGCAGCCATCCGTTCGCTAAACGAACTGCAAGCTGCCGTAGATGCAAAGCTGCAAACCATTAACAAAGCAAAGGCGGCGCTGGATGAAACCATCCCGGTTGGGTGGAACAAAGGAGAATTTACCGCTGCCAGAGAAGGTTGGGAATGGCCGCTGTTCTTGCTGTTAAAACTGGCCGGGCTAACACTCACCGCACTGGCCATTATGATGGGTGCGCCGTTTTGGTTTGATGTACTGAACAAGGTTTCAAACATTCGCGGTACAGGGCCCAAACCATCATCTTCCACCGACAGCAATTTCAATAAACCCAAGAGATAACACCGCTTTATTCAACGCACTTCAAACTAAATATTATGGCAGTAAAACATGTTGATTTGGATGATTGTTATGTTCCCAAATCAAGCGACAAAGAGATCGTGGTAAAAGTTGAAATTGGTGATGGACAGGATGGATCGTATTCCGTTTTCCTGGGCACCAGTTTTATTGTGGCCAATGCGCCGGCAAGGCTGGGCAAGAAAGCTGATATCATGGGCAAGAGCACTATTGTTTCGGCAATTGTAGTAGATGTGCTGCAGGAAACCAACTGGACAAGCATGACCGTGCTGGTAACGGAAGGCAGCGGTAAGCCCACCAAATTCGGCCCGTACAAAACGCAGGCAGAAACGCACCTGGACACGGTTATCTACACCTTAAAACTGATACACCAATGAAACAAAAACTGCTGCTAACCTATACGGCGCTGCTGCTGTTGGCACAAACAACCAACGCACAGGAAGCTGCCCGGCTAACAGTGCCTTCCAGCCCGGCGTTCAGTATTTTAAATTTTGAACCAAGTGCCGTTATGCGTCCGGTAAATGCCCGCGACCTTGCCGCCGATGTGCTGAACTCGTTTGATGGAGACGGAAAGCTGCGGCTGAATCTTGGACTGGAAGTAATGCCTTATTGGCTGAGCAGTCATCCCACACTTACCCGGAGCAAATACCTGCGGCCATCTACCGGGCAAACCTTTCTGCAAAGCCTGAGTATTTCTGCTGCTACGGTAAAAGACTCCGCCACTGGCAACAACCGGCTGGGCGCAGGCTTTCGCTTTAAGCTGGCAAACGGAAGGCCCGTGCCGGAACTGGAGGTTGCCAATACAGAACTGAAGGCAAGAACAACGGTTGTTTCAATCATCAACGGTGTAAAAAATGTTGTTGGCCCGGTAATCAATACAAGAACACTGGCTGCACAAAATGTTTTAACTGCGCTGGCCAGTGCCAATACATCGCAACAACTGATTGCTGCCGTGCAAAAAGACACAGCCGAATTAATCAGCAACTACACAGATTCGCCATCAGACATCAAACTATTTTTGGACGAATTAATCAGGCGTCGGGTAGAAAGTTATGGCCAGCTTGCGGAAAGAGTTTCGGCCCTCCTTTACCAGCGCAAAGGATTTATCCTGGAGTTTGCCGGCGCAGCGGGATACAACACAACCAATGCCACAAGTCTCGACAAAACAGGCGTGTGGGGAAACGCTTCTTATTTTGTTTCGCCTGATGATTTGTTTACGCTGACAGCAAGGTTTATGAACCGCAGCGGTGATAGTTCGTTGCGTAACGCAGATGTAGGCATTGGTTTTTTAAAGAAAACAGAACGCTACAACATTTCGCTGGAGGGCATGCTGCGCTGGTACCGCGCCGAAGTAGTGGACCGCAGCACGGTTAGTCCACCTGTTGCACGTCTTGAAAAAGAATTTACGTACCGCTTGGCAGTGCAGAGTTCTTACATCTTTAACGACTATCTCAGTATTAACCTGAACCTGGGTAAAGATTTTAATTCGCCGTTTATTGCAGGGAAAGGTTTCTTTTCCATCTTTGGATTCAACTATAGTTTCTTTAGCAGGAAGCCTGCGGAGTTGAAAGAGTAGCAATGATGTTTGCGTTTCTTAAACAGACATTCCATTTCTTGAAGAAATGGAATGTCTCAGCCTCACTTCTGCTGAACATCCTGTTGCTATGATGTGGGGAGAGAAAGTTATAAAGCAAGAGTCGTCCAATGTTGGACGACTCTTGCTTTATAAGATGATCACCGTTTCGTTTCCTCCTCAAACCCTACGACCCCTGGCCCTATCTATTCTCCCATCAATCCATCAAATCCACCCAAATCCTGGTTCCGACTATTCTCCCATAATCGCATCACTCTTCCCCTTCCGCCACTGCTTCGGCTGGGCCCCATCCATCTTTACAATCTTTGGATAGAAGATACCCACGGTATCCACCAACGCCGTTTGCGCTTTCATTACTTCGTGAATGTCTTTGTACGCAAACGGCGCTTCATCCAATCCGCCGCCTAACAACTTCACACCTTGTTTCGCCAACGCTTCATTCAGCTCTTTGTGTGTAACCGATTTCAACGCGGCGGTACGGCTCATCTTTCGTCCCGCGCCATGCGAAGCCGAATTGACTGATGCCATTTCCCCCTTCCCTTTCACAATAAAACCAGGTGCGGCCATAGAGCCTGGAATAATTCCCAACACATCCTTCCCGGCCGGGGTGGCACCTTTGCGGTGGACGATCACTTCTTTTCCTTCCCACTCTTCTTTCCACGCAAAGTTGTGGTGGTTCTCCACCCGCTTTATGGGCTTTCGTCCCAACTGCTTTGCGATCTTTTCGTGAATCACGTGGTGACAAGCCGACGCATAATCACCCGCCAGGTTCATGGCCATCCAGTATTCAATCCCCTCCTGTTCGTCTAATGATAACCACGCAAGGTTGGCGGCATCGCCGGGTAGCCGACGCTTTTCCTTGGCCAGTTTGGTATAATGATTAGCCACGTTAGCACCCAGGGCTCTTGAACCGGAATGTGAAAGCAGACCAATATATTTCCCGGGTTCTACGCCAAACACATTGTCTTTCCCGCTTACTTCCACCGTTCCCCACTCCACAAAATGGTTTCCCGAACCAGAAGAACCCAATTGCTTCCAAGCTCTTGCCTGCAAGCCTTTCAGTAAGCCCAGTTCATCAAACTCTTTCCGCTCCATCACTTCATGGTCGGCAGGTTTTTGAAACACAGACCCGCTTCCAAACAAGGTGGCTTCGTTTAATTCCCGCACATAATAATGTTCACGGTCGATCAACTCTTTGGGGTTGATGTCGAAAATAGAAAGCGCCATCCGGCAACCAATGTCCACCCCTACACCGTAAGGAATGACCGCATTTTCTGTTGCCAGCACACCACCAATGGGCAGACCGTAACCGTGATGCGCATCGGGCATCAGTGCACCAGCAACGGCCACCGGAAGTTTGGCCGCCGTATGCATTTGATGCAAGGCACCTTGCTCAATGCCATCCGCACCAAAGACATTAAAGAAAATGCCTTTTTCTGCCAGTGGCAATTCATCGCCACCAACTTTAGGCTTTGGAATCAGCGCTTCTGCAATTTTTGCCAACTTCCCATCTTCTGCATATTGATTGGGGCTTTGCAGCACTGCACTTAGTATCTCCAGCGCATCTTCTTTTGAAAGATGCTTAAAGGCTTTTTCCATTACATTCATGGCAATTGAAATGACCGGCCCTTCAGGATAACCCAGCTGCCGCAATTCCTTGCCTGTTAATTTTAATTTTGCCATACTCATTACTGCTTTTTATCGCAGATTTTATTTTGTAAATTTGAACAAATCGTTTTTATGTCGAACAAAGTGATACAGGAGCCGAAGAAAGAAAACACTGAAAATTCCAAGCCAATGACAAAGGCCGAGATTTTTCAAAAAATCGTTGCCGATCAGCAAATCATTCATAAAGCCTTGCAAAATGGTGTGCCCTTAAAAGAATTAGAAAAAACACATGGATTCAAATTTGCCCGGTTACAAAACATTGCTGATTGATGAACTGACCTACCGGTTCACTACAGATAGCAATGATATTTATGAATGTGCTTTTGTCTCTTTTGCCAATTACTTTTCTGCTTATCCTAACATTGCCGCTAACTTCTACAGTTTTAATTTAGTGTTGGTCTCCGATTCAATCAAACATAAAGGAACAGATCAACGAATTGCTCATACTGTCATCCGAATTGTTTCATCTTTCTTATCATCAATGGTTAACGCCGTGGTATATGTTTGTGACCCGACCGATGGCCGTGACGCTGCCCGGTTCAAAAAATTCAGAAACTGGTATTCCTATACCAGTCCTCCTTTCGGCAAAATCATACAGGTAACACGAGAGGTAGACGGTGGAGGAATGACGTTGCGTACAGCCCTGCTTATACACGAAGACAATCCAAGAAAAGACGAATTTGTTCAAGCTTATTTTCAGGTGCTTGATAAAGAATAGTTTTATGATACCGGCTGCATCGCTCCGATTGATCGCCTGTTGCGTCGCAATCCGCTCATCGTTCTGTAATGCTATTCAACATTTGTTCCGAATAAACCTGTTTCCTCATTTGAACCAGCATCGAATTGATCTTGTCCAAATCCGGTTCATCTGGCAGATCCGAATGAGCATACAAACCCGGCAATTCATTTTTCAACTCTTCTGCCTTGGCAACCAATTCATCATACTCAAATTTCCCTGCTTTTATATCTAACAAAAACGGCCTGTCATTTCTGAAAACATTTACCCTCTTTTCAGAAGCAATTTCTTTTGCCATCAGCAACAATCGAAACACATGCATCATGTTCTTTGAGTCATAATTCTTGCCATGCGACATCGTTGTTTTATAACGTTCCTCGTTCCGCTTTTCTACCCACTCCCAATACTCCTTGTATTTTTTGCAGTAAACAGAATAACCATCCCTGTTGAAATACAACATAGCAACCGGCGCTTCGCCTTTTGGAATAGAGCTTAATGCCACTTCGTTCGATGTCTCCTTTCTTACAACACCGGCATAACCTACTCCTTCTGCATAAAACAAATTGTAACAGTCTCGCAGGTGCGGGATAGCAGACAGCCCAACATTCTCCTCCTTCATGTTATGTTCTGTGAGGAAGTGTCTTGCCGGCAATGCATCTTTGTCTATGTACACAAAACAAAAGTCGATGACCGATTTACGCTCCTTCTCTACAGGATTCACAATTTTCTTTTCAAGACCATAAGCTTTCTTGATTTGCGTAAACGCATAATTGGCAAACGTCTTTTGGCAAAGCTTCGACAAAAACAGTTCTGCCTCTAAGCGTTTCATCACCTCATGCCTGTGCAATACACAATGTTCAGGGACACCCAGCATCTCCATGATGTTTGGATTGTTTTTCGACAGCAATTCCATGAAGCGCCGTAACTCGTAATACACGATATCATTCGATTCGTTTGAAACCTGTTCAGGATATCCGAGTGAATAATAGATGCTCTTGGGCACAACATATACGCCCCGTATATCCGTATCAGATGTTGGTGTATCCAAGCCGTAGGCTTTGCTTCCTGTGACTGCTTCAAACACCAACCACCCGTCTTCTTTTATGGTGTCAATTGTCAGCCTTTTCATAAAGTGTTTTTAAAAAGAAATCGTTCAGGGAATCAAAATCCTTGTTGTTAACACCCAGATCATTTTTATTTTCTTCAACAAAAGCAAACAAGCGAGTTATAAACGCTTGCATCGTTGCGTCTTTTGGATGCAGGTATGTTTCACCAACCGTTGCTTTCAATGCGATTAACTTTTGTAATTCTTCTCTGCTTTTATCATCTACATACGTCATCAAACTTTCTATGTCCATTGGCAAAACGGCTTTATCCTTTATAATCCAGTTGCACGAAAGCAGCGACCGAACCAAGTAGAAATAGCTTTTCAATTTTATGCTCGCCTGGTCTTTCAGTTCTTCCCAAAATTTGTTTGCCAGTGAATAATGATGAAAGAAAGAGGCGATTGGCGAATAATACGCTTGTATCAACTGTTTAAACTCAGCTCTAAAGTTTTCATCAGCATAATATTGAACCGGTGATTGAAACCTTTCGATTAAAGGAACATTCGACTTTTTCAACAGCTTCAGGCACTTGCGCAAATCCCACCCGGTTATATCCAGGTCACCATCCATAAATTCAATTGTATCTTTTCTATCGTTCAATGCCAAATACCAATCCCTTTCGTGCTGATAGATGAACCGAACATCGTAATCGCTATCCGGCGATGGGAAACCCCAGGCACGACTGCCGGTTTCACAAGCATATAGTATCTTGATCTTGTGATCTGCTTCTATCTGTTCTAACTTTTGTTTTATAGTTTCCATGCTCGTTAAAGTTATTGTTCTTTCCTACTCAATAGAATTACCAACCGTACAAGAGTGCGACGCAACAGACGCCTAATAGTAGCACCTCAGCCGGTCCCCAAAAAATTCCTGTTGGCCTGGTGGGGCTCGAACCCACAACCCGAAGATTAAGAATCTCCTACTCTGCCCATTGAGCTACAAGCCAGTGAAAAGATTGGCGGGATTGTTTTTACTTCCCGCTAATCCAACTAACACCAATCAAACAACTTTATCGGCACAACTGGAGCTGGCAAAGGCATGCGGCTTGGCCTTGAAGGCAAAACCCATTCCCAGGATATACCCCATGGCTTCGCTCAAAGCGCTGTTGCTTTTGAACTGCGGAGCCGTATTGATATCCGCATGCACTTCCATGTCCACACCATACAGTGTAAACAGGTTGCACAGCGAGTAAGCCACTTCGATGCTTTTTGCCACTTCGGTTAACATCCGTTGTTTGATGCTCATCTTTTGCAAAGTGACTTCGTTGCGGATGTACATAAACCCGCCATGGCCTTTACGGATGAAAACGATCACGGTGGCAAAGGCGGTTTCCCTGCTTTTTACCTGGCTGTCGGTACCGATGCAGACTTTCAACTGGTGACCGGCGGCTTTTTCTCTTAGAATGACCTGCCGCACTTCATCTTCCATTGACTGCCTGATGCGAGTACCATCCAGCTTTCTCCATTGTTGCTGCTGTTTCATTGGTGCTCATTTTACGGTTTTAGTTTTCTTCATTTAATGCGTCTAAAATTTGTGTCAGTGGTTTGTTCTTCATCCACTCCTTTTCAGTATGCTTCCTTATGCCTTCCCACTTCCACCATTTATGACTGAAGTCTAATAAACGGTCTTGTATTTTGTCGTAACCATTACGTTCCAAATACGTATTGATTTCTTTGAGTCTGGCATCAAGCTCAGGGTCTTGCCTTCTTATTTTATCAATCATATTTGGACGTATCCTTAACATAAATCGCCAAGGTTCATTAAATACATACCGCTTGATAAATTTCCCCCGTCCTTTTTCAAAAGAATATTGTGGATGAAACTGCGCTTTCTCTGCTTCTGTAAAAGCCGCCTTTTGAAAATGATATTCATCCGGCTTCAATAGATACTGTTCTCTAACAACATATTTCTTTCGTCCAAAGGCTCGTTTCTTTTTCTTAAAATCTTTACGGTGACTGTATTCAACCGTATTAATCTTAGCCAATATGCCTGAATAAAAGTCAGCAGCCTTACTTCTTGCCACATCCTCCCGTAATACAAAGAATCGCTTCCAGCCTTTTTGTACCGGCGGAATCAATGGCTCCCAGCCAAGATTCCATTTTTGCTTACGCAAGGCTTTCTCTTGCTTATGAAGGGCAATCAGTTGTTTGTGAAAATCTTGGTATTGCGCCCTTTTTTTATTCCGAGCCGTGCGAAGCCTGTAGGAAAGTATTTCACTTCCATACTGCCTGATAAGTTTTGTGTCCATAATGATTGATTTGTTTCCGATCGAAAGCTGCTGTGCCACTGCGCACGGCATATCCGGTTTGTCATTATGAACTGTTCTAGCTTTCTCATATCGATAAAATTTGCACGGGTTACAGGACTCGAACCTGTACCAGCAGTTTTGGAGACTGCCATGCTACCATTTCACCAAACCCGTAAATGTGGACGAAACTGGACTCGAACCAGTACGGTCACGGCTTCAACGTGATGCTCTACCATTGGAGCTATTCGTCCGTACCCCTGTCCCCCTAAAGGGGAGACCTACGCTTAATAAATACTTTCTGCTTCAAGTATTCTTTGTAACAACCTTTTGTTTTTGTACCAAGCGCCATTGCTACTATTGAACATTGTTGCGTCGCACTCTTGTACGCTTTGTTCGCTATGCAGCAACGGTTTGCTCACCTTTCAATTGCGGATGAAGAACGATTCGAACGTTCAACCTATGCCTTAACAGGGCATTGCTCTGCCATTGAGCTATTCATCCAATTTGTCTGAACCATGATTTATTGGATTTACATGATTAGGGTGCTAACACCTTTTAGAATCATTTCCTACAAATCCAGTTAATCCATCCAAATCCAGGATCTGACAGTTGGCCCGGGCAGACTTGAACTCCAACCTTGAACGTATAAGGTTCCTGCTCTTACCATTGAGCTACGAGCCATCAGCGAGGATGAAGAAAGAGTCGAACTTTCATCTGATCCTTAGAAGGGACCTGCTTTTCCATTAAGCGATTCATCCGTCACAGGGTGATAGATCGTCAGCGGCTTATATTCTTTGCCTAACCACTCGGCCACTGATTGACGTCTCAATCAAAATGGATTCGAACCATTGTACAAGAACCCCTGAAGGAACGCTGACTAACGACACCTGCTGGTTGGCTTAGAAGGAGTCGAACCTTCATCTCTGCGTTCGTAGCGCAGTATCCTGTTCCATTGAACGATAAGCCAAGTTGATTGCGGATTTACGATTTGTGATTTGAGATTGAATAGATTTATAACAAAATCTGAAATCTGAAATCGTACATCGCAAATCCTGCGGTTGTCTCCGGGAGTCGAACCCTGTTCTCCTCCGTCACAAGAAGGCACTTTACCAGATAAGCTAAAGACAACATTTGTTGCCGGAGCAGGACTTGCACCTGGTAACAAGCGTCAAATTCCCGCCTCTTACCAAGTACACCGTCCGGCAAAAAGAACTGTTGGCCCGGCGGGATTCGAACCCGCATCCTTCCGGTTAAAAGCCGGAAGCTCCGCCAGTTGAGCTACGAACCAATGGGGTGATGACGAACCGACTTGAACGATTAACCCGTACCGTATCAGGGTACTGCTCTGCCATTTGAGCTACGTCACCAAAAATTATCAGGGCAATGAAGCGAAAAGAGCACAAGTTGCTCTACCACTGAGCTACGCCTGCCTTGCGGCAAACGGCAGGATTCGAACCTGCGACACACCGGTTAACAGCCGAAGTATCTCTTTTCTACGGCACCTGATTGCAGTCTATACGGGAATCGAACCCGCTTCCACTCATCGACAATGAGTGATGTTTGCCAATACACCAATAGACTTTGAAATAGCGGTAAAAAGCAAGCAATGAATGTTTCAAGTGATGGTCGAAGTATCACTGCTTTACGACACGCTATGTAGTCTGTAAGGGAATCGAACCCTCGTTCCGGAGTCGAAAGCCCCGTGTCCTGAACCGTTAGACGAACAGACCATGAAAGGGCAACGGTCAGGAAGATTGCTATCTCTATACGGGTTTCGAACCCGCCAGTTGCATTGCTGCAATATTCACCAAGAACATAGAGCCGAAATGTATCTTCCTTACGACACCTTTGTACAGGAAGCAGGATTCGAACCTGCACTTACATGATCCCAATTCATGTCTTCTGCCAATTGAAATACTCCTGTAATTATGAAAGGGTGAAAGAGCGAACAGTGCGATGAATTGAGCTACATTGTTCTTTCAAACAATGGCAGGATTTGAACCTGCGACCTCCTAACGGCGCTCTACCGAAGTAGCACTATCCTACGACACCTTTCATGTTTTTGATTGGGTACGAAAATGAATGAGCAACAAACAATAGATGACGCTGTTGCCAGCTATTAGATTTTGAGTCTAATCCGAAGTAGCATCTATTTACGGCATCATTCAAAAATTAAGAGGGTGACTAGCGAAAAGAGTTTGTCTGCCATACTGATGTTGCCACCAGCAGCTGGATTCGAACCAGCCTGGTATTGCTACCAATAGATTTTGTCTATCGCATTTCACCGAAGTATCTCTCTTCTACGACACCTCCTGTTAGCCCGGAGAGATTTGAACTCACACTGCATACATTCTGAGTGTATTGCCTCTGCCAGTTGGGCTACGGGCCAATGATGAAAGGGTAACGAGTCAACAAGAGCTTCGCCAGCACCATGTAAAAATTGAATGCGTTGGGTGCTGGCTGGATTCGAACCAAGATTGCCAAGAAGTATCTCTTGTTTACGACACCTTTCAAAAAGCTGAAGGAGTAAAAGCGCATTGAGATTGGGAGACTGTCAATCGAGGACTCGAACCTCCAGCATTGTATTGCATCATACAACACTGCCCTTCCCTATTTGGAGACGAAGTATCTCATTGCTACGACATCCTTCTGAATAAATTAATCGTTGCCCAGGCCGGATTCGAACCGGCAATTCTTTTGCAAGACAGCATGGCTGTAAATGCGCTTCCCTACTTTGAAAAATTCATTTCGGTGCACTGCAAACTCTGTCCATTTCAATGCAGGACTGAAACGGCGTACACCATGCATTCCGCGGTTAACCAACTTTTACCGCAGCTTTTCCTTTTAAGCTACAGGGCCATTTCAAAGAACTTTTGTTGTTGCACCTTGCTCAGTAGTGTTCTGAACGTACAAGAGTGCGACGCAAGAGACGATGCCAGTAGCACTACTGCTGGCTACATCATCCCTATTTTTTGTTTTGGAAAAGTAGCCTCGCACAATGGCGAGACTACTTATTGTACCTCCTACTTACAATTCGATACTGTTGATCATTTTCACCGCATCGCCACCCTTTTCGATGTCGGCCAGTACATCAAACACCTTGTCGCTCCAACCCGCAATCAGGAACACATCATCACGCAGCACATTCAGCGGGGTGGCCCCGTAACCGGCCAGGTCGAACAGGTAGAGCTTTGCAGCCGGTGCCAGTTTTTTGTATCGCTTCCACACATCCACCATTTGGTCAGAACCGTGGCTATTCCACAACTGGCAGTCGGTAAACACTATGATCTTGTCAACAACTTTTTTTCGCTGGATCAGGTCCTGGATCACCAGGTAACCATTGGTGGCGTAGCCCACTTCACCTTCACGACGGTGGAACTCCATCACGTTCGCCAGTATGTTCTTCTTCGGTACATTGATCACTTTCCAGGTGTCACCAAACATACCCGTGATAACATTGTTGCAACGGCTTTGCAGCAGCATGGCCAGCATCAAACCGATGTCGAAGGCCTGCACCTTGCTTTTTGCACTGATGGCTTTTTGCATGCTACCGCTTACGTCGGCAGCAATCACCACCCGGGTGCCTTCATCGTAACCGGCGATGTTAGCAGCACTGTACACAACCGCATCTTCCAATGCATCCAGCACTTTGCTCACCCGGCCGTTCTTCAGTTCCTTCAACTCGCGGTAAGCACTCAGGAAACGAAAAGGCAATTGCTTGCTCCGCTTCACCGCCTGTTCGTTACGCAAGTAGTTGCACACCTTGTCCAATGCTTCCTTACTCACTTCGGCTTCCAGTATGTTGCGGAGGTTACGCAGCATGGCCATGTAACCCAGCTTGTTGCTGAAGATCAGCTCTTCCCACTTGGCTTTGAAGGCCTCCTTCTTCAACTCAATGGAATCAAACTTTTGCTGACCCAACGCACTCAACTCTACTTCCCAGGTGTATGGCGTTTGTAGGTCATCTTTTGCAATCTTGTTGAACAACGCCTGCTGTGCATCATCTTTTGCTTTTGGGTGAACCAGGAACAGCGCATCACGCAGCTTTATTTTTGCGTCGCGGTTGTACTTGGCAAACTGGTATTCGTCAAACTTTTTGAACGCTTCTGCCAAACCTTTTTGCAATTGTTTGCTTAGTTTGTTCAGCTGCTTTACATCGCCCCGGCCGTTAGCAACGGCGTAGTAAGCCAGCAGCTCGGTGATTTCGTCCGCACGCTGTACCACACGAGAGGTCAGTTTGCGCACCAGATCATCGCCGCGGTGCAGCTTTGCCAGTTCCACAGTCAGCACCAGCGGAATGCTACGCAGGTACATTTGCTCACGTAGATACACAGCCAGTTTGGCTACAAATACCGCATCATTTTTTGCAATCAGCTTAATAATGCGTTGCAGTTTGTCGCTTTCTTTTTCGTAGAACTGGTCGCTCAAACCTGCAGTGGCTACGGCAGTGTACAGTTCCAGTTCTTTGGTCAGTGCAAAAGCCGTTGCACCTTCGTGGTTGACTACTTGCTTTGCTTTGTTGATGAAATTGAATTTCATGGTTTACCTCCTCTTGGTGCTAAGAGTTGAAAGAGGGAAAGAGACAAAGGATTTTCTCTTTCAATTCATTTTCTCTTTTTGTTCTCTCTTAGCTTTTTATGTACTTAGCTGAAGTACTACTATTAAGCTTTAGTTGCAATCTTTGATTTGTTATCAACAAATCTTTTGGGTGAAAGAGTTGTTGATAATCACTCTTGTACGCTTTGTTCGCTATGCAGCAATTAATTCAGTTGATTTTGAAAAGCTCCCCGCTGCATCTCACGGGGAAGCTTATCCTCCTTTTCTGCACCTAATCTTTTTACCACCACACATTGTGTTCGGATGGTCCGTCCTGCCATCCGTTTATGTCCGGCTCTTTCGTTCTCCCCATGTTAGCCAGCAGGGAGAAGAGATATTTCACCACCAGTAGCACCACTAAAAATGTCATATGCCCTCCTTTCTTTTGTATCGTATTGATCCAATAAATCCCGTTAATCCGTTTCAAATCCTACCAATCCGCGATTAAAAAAGCCCGGTCGTTATTCTCGACCGGGCTTTCGCTATTCGTTGAAATGCTTGCTGCATCTACGTTTGAGCACACCTCGGTCGTGTGATGAGATACACCTTCTCCATGCGGCCATTAAACAATTCATTACTGATCGTATGGATTGCCGCTGGTTTGGGAAGAGCACACCATGCCCCTAAAGGACTTCTTTGATGGATTGCTATGTATTGTTGTTTTAGCATTGACTGTTGTTTCGTTTTAGATTCTTTTGGCTGTTCGCTTTTTTGACAAACAGTGCAACGGTTTTTCGTAACCAATAAAAAAGCCCCGCATTGTTTTGCGGGGCTTTTGCATATTCGTTTTGGTTTAACGCTAATTCGTTGAAACGCATGCCCCGCAAAGGTTATAGCCAATCCGGCTAAAGCCTTTTGTTTCGATATGTAATGGATTGCGTAGCATGAGTTATTAATTTGTTTTGCGATGCAAAGATGAATTTAATTTTTTCATACAGCCAAAATTTTTCTAAAAATAATTTTTGCAGCGTGTTTGCAAAGAATGCTGAAACGCTTGCTGGTTAAGCGTTTCAGCCGACAAAAAATTTCATCAACGATTGCACGTATTCTCCTTTCGCTTTTGCATGCAGACTACCCGTGTCTAAAGTTCTTTGCCTTCTCTCCTCTTTCCTACATTTGACCCAAACCTTTTGCATGCCACTGACCATTGAAACCGAACAGGAAGCCGCCGTTGCCATTTTGTTTTCCTGCGTGATGTACAACCATAAAAATTTAACCAACTCCGAAGTTGATCAACTGTCAAGAGCCATTGTTCTCAGCTCGAAATTTAAAAGCACAGACCTGAATGCGCTAAGCGTAAAAGCGCTTTCCCTTCAGCAGGAAAGCGATACGAAAACCATCCTGGAACAAGCCGCACCACTCATTTCCGATGATTTTCGCGAAACCTTGTTTGCCATGATCTGCGAGATTGTTACCAGCAAGGGAGCCATTGATGACAAGCAAAGCGAGGTGCTGGGCATGGCTGCATTGTTTCTGCAAATACCTGTTGAGCGTATGCGCATTTTGCTGACGGCCTTTCTTATCCGCAACCGCTGGAATGTGCAGATCATTGAAGAAATGCATGGGTAACTTCACAGAAGGTGAACCACGTTTGTTTCGTTCAATCAGGCGTACGTTAGTTCCGGGGCTTCTTTGTAGATAATCTGTTCGTGCGGGTTGGCCTGCTTCAGAAAATCTTTGTGCAAGGGAGTGGCTACCATTTCCGCAGAGGCAATCTGGTAGTTAGCAATGTCAAGAATTTGCTGGTCGCTTAAGTCATTGTACAACCATGCTTCCGCCAAGTCTCCCGGCAATATTGTTGGCATTCTTTCCTTGCTGTTGTGAATCTGTTTCATCAACGTATTGGCAGCGGTCGTCACAATAGCGAACGTATTGATCATTTCGCCAGTTTCGCGGTTGTGCCACGGTTGCCAAATGCCGGCCAATGAAAACTCCTCCTGTTTACGCATTTTGATGAGGTAAGGAAACTTCTCCGGTGTTTTCAACAACTTTCCGCTCTTGCCAACAACCATCACATGCATCCACTCGTAAAAGCCATGCACGGGGACCAGACATCGTCTTTTCAGGGCTGCGCCCTTATACATTTTGCTGAGCAATTCTTCGCTTGTAGCGTTTAGCGTGGTAAAGCCCTTATGGTACTTGCCGCTGTCGTCCTTGTAACCGAACCGGAAACGCTTTACATCTTCTGCTGTTTTGAGATAAGCTGGCAGAAATCCCCACTGCATAACGACTCGTTCAGTAGTGTGACTCGCTTCCATTTTCCTATCCACCGGAAGCATGTTATGATCGAACCCCTTGTATGCTGCAAACTCAGAATTTAGAAAGGCATATTTATCATCGCCATCCAGGTGTTGAAGATATTCCGGCTGCGTAATTTTTCTTGTGAGGGAGTAACACATAGCGTGAAAATTTTGAAAGCTTGGAATGCTTTTTATCAAAACATAAAGTTCTGCATTTCTGATAGAAACACCGCCAATTTTAAGCCAAAGAAACCGGCACAAAAGCTGTTCCGGCGCCGCTTACAACTTGCTTCCTATCTAAAATTTCTTGCATCCGGAAACAATTTTTGTTGTGCTGCAACACGCTTGTCTGCACCAGGCACTTTTTCATCCGCACGTGATAAGGTCAGCAAAGGCAGATCTTCGCTGCCTGCTGAAGTAAGCTTGCGCAAAAGTTTAGAAAGGTCGTAACCGGCGGTTACAATCACATGAATCACTTCGCCTTCAATCTGCACAGTGCCTTCCGCCATGAACAACCGTGAACCCAGCATCGCCTTGCGGTATTGCTCATTCACGTTGGGAAAAATAACGAGGTTGGCGCAGCCGGTTTCGTCCTCAATCGTCATAAACCAGACACCTTTTGCCGTGCCGGGGCGTTGGCGTACTAACACAAGGCCTGCAACTTTTACCGGCTGGCCATTTTGCAGCTTGCTTAAATCCTTAGCCGCTGTTACATGTAATTGCGCCAATTGCGGCCGCAGAAAAATAACAGGATGTGCCTTCACGGAAAGCGATGTGGCACCGTAATCCTGCACCACATGCTCGGATAGCTGAAGCTGCGGCAACTGCACTTCTTCGCCAATAGAATCGGGAGCTTGCTGAGCGGCAAACATTGCCTGCTGGTTGTCTTTTGTACTAACCTCCCAAAGTGCCTGCCGCCTGTCCAAACCAATGGACCGAAAAGCATCGGCATCTGCCAGGCGTTCAAGCGTTGCAGCCGAAACACCAATACTGCGTAATTCATCAACACTTCGATAAAAACCTTTCCTGTTCTTTACCAATGTTTCAATCTCATCAGCACGAACCCCTTTTACCTGGCGAAAGCCAATTCGTAATGCTTTGTATGCACCACTCTGTTCTTCCAGTGTGTAATTCCAGTCCGAATAATTGATGTCAACAGGACGAACATCAACGCCATGCTTTTGCGCATCCTGCACCAATTGTGAAGGCTGGTAAAACCCCATGGGTTGGCTGTTTAAAATAGCGCAGGCAAAAACATCGGGATAATGACATTTCAGGTAGCTGGATACATACACCAGCAAGGCAAATGAGGCCGCATGACTTTCAGGAAAACCATAGGAACCAAAACCTTCCAGTTGTTTGAATACCCTTACTGCATATTCCTCCTGGTAGCCGTTTTTGATCATTCCCTTTATCAGCTTTTCTTTTAACGTACCCACGGTTCCCGGCAACTTAAATGTGGCCATACTTCTTCGCAGTTCATCGGCTTCAGCCGGCGAAAACCCGCCGGCTACAATGGCAATCTTCATCGCCTGTTCCTGGAAAAGAGGCACACCTTTGGTCCGTTTCAAAATCTCGTATAGCTCTTTCGATGGGTATTCTTCTTTCTCCTCATTGTTTCTTCGCCTTAAGTAGGGATGCACCATATCACCCTGAATGGGCCCGGGACGAACAATAGCAACCTCGATCACCAAATCATAAAATACCCTTGGCTTTAATCTTGGCAACATTGCCTGCTGTGCACGGCTTTCAATTTGAAAAACACCGATAGTATCCGCTGCGCAAATCATGTCGTAAACCTTTTTATCATCCCGTGGAATGTTAGCGAGGTGATATTCTTTGCCATAATGTTTTTCTGCAATGGCAAACGCCTTTTTAATGCAGGTAAGCATACCAAGTGCCAACACATCGATCTTTAAAAAACCGAGTGCATCAATATCATCCTTGTTCCATTCCACGCAGGTGCGTCCGGGCATGCGGGCATTTAACGTCGGACAAAGATCAGTGAGCTTGCCGCGGGTAATGATGAATCCACCTGTGTGTTGTCCCAACTGCCGAGGAAAACCAATGTATTGACCCGCTAGTTCCAACACTTTTTTCAGGTGCGGATCTGCAGGATTGAGACCAATTTCCTTTACTTCATCCTCGCTTACAGTCCCGCCATAATGATGAATGCTGCCCGAAAGTTTACTGATCAAATCCAGCGAAAGACCCATCGCTTTTCCCACATCACGAATGGCGCCTTTGCCATGCATTTGTGTTACGGTGGCAACAATCGCTGCTCTGTCCCGTCCATATTTTTCATAGATGTATTGAATCACTTCTTCACGTCTTTCGTGTTCAAAGTCCACATCAATATCCGGCGGTTCATTGCGTGCAGAAGAAATAAAACGTTCGAAAAGTAAATCGATTTCAGCCGGATTCACCGAAGTAATTCCCAGGCAAAAACAAACAGTTGAATTGGCCGCCGAGCCCCTTCCCTGGCAAAGAATGCCGCGGCTCCTGGCAAAGCGAACAATGTCATGAACCGTCAGGAAATAAGCAGCGTAATTCATCTCTTTGATGAATTTCATTTCGTGAACAATGGCTTCAGATACTTTTTCAGGAATGGAATCGGGAAAGAATTTTCTGGCACCTTCCCATGCGAGATATTCAACTTCTTCCAATGGCGTTCTGCCGCCAGTGGTCACTTCCTCAGGATATTCGTACTTCAGTTCGTCCAACGAAAACTGACAAGCTTCTGCAATCTCTATGGTGCGGTTGATGGCATCAGTATGATGAAGAAACAGTCGCTTCATTTCTTCCTGCGACTTCAGGTAACGTTCGGCGTTTGGCAGCAAGCGAAAACCCGCATTTTGGATGGTGCACTTTTCACGAATGCAGGTCAACGCATCCTGCAGTTGCCGCCTTTCGGAACAGTGATAATGCACATCGTTGGTAGCCACTAACGGAATGGCATGCTGTTCCGAAAGTTTAGCCAGGCGAAAGAGTTGTTTGCCATCATCACCATTGTAACGCCGGGTAATGGCCAGCGACAAGGCCTTACCGAAAGCGTTTTTATAGATCGACAGCTCCTGCGCAAACGAAGAAGCAAAACAAAACGTTTCATCTAATGCTTCAGGTGATAATACAATGAAATGCAAGCCTTCTTTGTACTGAAACACATCCCCCTTGTATAAATGACACTCACCTTTTTCTGCACGACTGTTTCCAACAGACAACAAAGTGCAAAGATTTGCCCAGGCATGTATAGAAGTGGGATAGGCTAAGAGGCTTGGACCATCCAACAGATCTAACCGGCAACCCGGGATAATGCGAACGCCTTTTTTCTTTCCGGCCGCATGTGCACGAACAACCCCCGCCACCGTATTTCGATCGGTGATAGCAATGGTTTTGTAGCCAAGTTGAGCGGCTTCGTCAACCAGTTCATGAGGATGTGAAGCACCACGAAGAAAACTGAAGGCCGTTGTTATTTGAAGTTCACTGTAAAGGCCACCATCGCTACGCTCCTTGCATTTAAAGGACTCCAATTCTTTATTCGTTTCATCAACAAGCGTAGGCAGTGCCTGGGTTACTCCCTCACTGGGGGAGCCGGAGGGGGCTGGCTGTCTATGCAAAGAATCCATGTAAAAACCATTTTGGTTTTGTTGTCTCGTTGTAATGACCTGAACGAAAAAGCCAATACCGTTTTCCTTCTTCATCTTCTACTGCATAATAATCACGGTGCTCACCATCCTGCAACCACCACTCCCGCTCTATACGTTCGGGACCATCCGCTTTTTTGATGACATGCAAATCCTTTTTGTAGCGAAAGTTGAGTGGCGGATAATCAGGAATGGGAGCGGTAACGTCTATCAATTCAGGTGGCGAAAGCAATTGCAAGGGCCTTGGCCTGTCGAGCTTCCATTCTGTTGAAGCCTCTTCTTTCAAATCCGCTGTTCGTTTAAATGATTGTTCCGGCCAGTACGATTCAGCGGGCAGAAATTTATGAATCGCATCGGGGCCGAAACGTGCCACGAAACGATCCATCAAATCCAACACTTTTGTATCGAACGCACCCCCTTGCAGCTGCCACAATCCTTCCTGCTTTGTCACCAACGCTTCAACCACGGTTGCTCCCAGCAAAAACAATTCAATGCCTTCTTTTGGTTCGATCGTAGAAAGCTTGATGCTAAAAAGCTGAAACAGGTGAGCAGTATTTTGCGTAGGTTGATTGGTGCTAATCTCAATGCCTGATGTTCCGCCATCTGCCCTATAAGCCCGAAAGAATGCTTTGCGTAAACCTTTGCCTTCTTTATACAAACGAGAGCATAAGATTGTCAACAAATGTTGCAGTGCTATTTCGATTCCTTCTTTTGTTTTGATAGGCTCCATACAGGGCAAACGTTCCTGGTACGGTTCTACAGGATAAACAGGTATGATGACTTCATCTTCTTCACCTATCGCTTGTTGCAACCGTTGCAAAAGCGGCATTCCAAAACGGCGGCGCAAAGATTTTTGCGAAAGGTTAATGACATCTTTTACCTGCCGCAAACCAAGCTTGTTTAAAAGAATTATTGTTTCCTCGGCAAGCCGAAGCGAAGCAACCGGCAAGGGTTGTAAAGCCTGGCGCTGGCCCCCGGCTTCAATGATCGTTCCCTTTCCATAGCGTGCAGTTGCCCAGGCACAACCGATGGTATCGGCCATGGCTGCACGAACGGTATATCCTCTGTTGGTTAACCGATTGGTGATATCATCCAGGTAGGCTGCTTCGCCACCCCAGAGATGCGTGCAACCCGATGCATCAAGGATGACACCATCAGGATAATCAGCCGCCGCGATAGGTGTAAAACGAATACACCATTCGGCAATGCGGTCGAGCAACTGTGCTGCTAATGCCGGCTTATCATCCATCACGTGCAAAGAAGGATACAATGCTTTGGCATCGGCCAGCACCATGGCCCGGTGAATGCCTTGCGCTTTTGCAAGAGGATTGGCCGCCATAACAACTACTCTGTTGCGAACGGTGGCTTTTAACACAAATGCTTTTTCCCGCAAAGCCGATTGCTTGCGGGCATGCCAGTCGGTAGTGAGATAAGGAAACCAGATGGATACGAATCGGGGCATATTAACCGGTTTGTTTTTGCGCCGCTTTGTGCATGACAGCGAGTTTGGTAACATACCGAAAGCTGCCGCTAAACCATTCTATGTTCCAGGCCTCAGGTTTACCATTGCGGGCTTTTAAAAGTTTTACCTGCCAGCGTGGGTGACCAATACCGGGAAAGCCCTCTTCTACTTTAGATTGCAGCGGTTGCACATGCCAGCGGGAAACAGCCGTTGTCAATAAATTTTTTGGGGCGGCCCGAAGCATAAAGCAGCCAACGCCGGTTTCTTCAATCGCCAATTGAAAACGGCGGCTGGTGGTAAGGTTGATTTCCGGAAGCTCACCCACAACCGCAGCCAATGACGAACATTTCAATGCTTCCTGGATGGCCCACAAAACATCCCTTTCTTTTTTTATGTTCAGAAACAAAACCTGGTGCGGCGAAAGGCCAAACCATTTTAGTGCGGGTGGAAATATTTTCTGCGATGAGCCCACCCAAACAATGCTGCTTTCTTTTGAAACACACGATGACAACAGGCCAGCAATAAAAGCGGAAGAAGCCGCGGCTTCTTCCGGGCGGTAATAAAAAAACTCATGCAGCGCAGCAAACGGGAAGGCCTTATTGGCAAAGGCCTCGTTTATGCGACCCAGCTTTGTTTGCTCTGCCACCACGGGCTCTTTAAATCCCTCGAGCAAAAGAATTTGCTTTTTGAGGCCATTCAATATCTCTTGCTTTGATTCCATGAATTAGCCCGGTTTGTGCGTAGCGATTATGTTCCAGCTTTGCCAATCGTGTTCCAATAAGTAAATTGAATGAACATCGAAAACATCATAAAAATGCTTGTCCTTATACTCTTTCCATGCTCTTGCAAAATTTTCCGGGGTAAGGTCCCGATAAGCAACTGTCATGTGTGGCTTAAAGCTTCTATCTATTGGATGAACTTTAGCTGGTAGAATATTATGAAAGTCGATCATCAGCTCTCTTTGCATTTTTATCAGCTCTCTATTCGGCATTGGATTTATATAAATAACAGGGTTGTACTTATTATGAAATGCTGCAAAACCATTTAGGTATACATGAAAGGGAGTTTGCTGAAGACGAATTTTGTAGAACCAACTCAATAGGCTGTCTCTATCTATACCTGAAACTTTAAAAGGAGCTTTTAGTGTAATATGGGTATAAACATTAGTTGCTTTACTACTTTCAAACCTTTTGAAGTCCTTCTTGATTGCATTTGCTTTTATTCGTAATTCTCTATCTGGAATGAGTGCGATAAAATTTAAACTAGTCTTCTTTCTCTGCTCTGGCCGAATAATCAAATTCATATTGATGCTTTTATTTAAAACAATTTTCCTTGCTCTCCTGGCCTTCTGAATTGGCCCTTATCCAAACTCCATTCTTCCGCGTTCATGCCGTACAACTTTCCATATTTTTTGTATTGCTGCGCTACGATCTGCGCAATGGCACCTTCGCCGCGCATGCGCCTTCCCCACTGACTGTCGGACACTTTTCCATCATGGGCAGACTCAATCAAATGCCAGACTTTCTCAGCACGGTCCGGAAAGTTTTTGTACAACCAATCTCTAAACAAATCCTTTATGGCGCCATTTAAACGAATGAACGTATACGCCGTAAACGTTGCACCGGCATCCCGCGCCGACTTCATGATGCGTTGCATTTCGTGTTCGTTTAATCCTGGTATCATAGGACCCATCATTATACCCATCCGAACACCGGCATTACTTAACTCTTCAATCACTTTCAGTCGCTGTTTGGCTGTAACGGTACGCGGTTCCATTACACGCCGCACATGATCATCAAACGAGGTAATGGAAACCATAGCCGATAAAATCTTCTTTGCTGCCATCTGCTCCAGTATGTCTTTGTCTTTAATGATCCAGGCGTTTTTGGTTAAGATGCCAACGGGCTGATTGAACTCGTTGCACACTTCAAGCAACTTTCTTGTGATGCGAAATTTTTGTTCGGCGGGTTGGTAGCAGTCTGTATTGCCGCTTAGCATAATTGGTGTTGCATCCCATTTTGGATGCATCAGAAATTTGCGCAATAATTCCGGCGCATTTTTCTTCACCAATATTTTACTTTCAAAATCCAATCCGGCACTGTAGCCCCAGTACTCAAACGAATTTCTTGCATAACAATAAATGCAGCCGTGTTCGCAACCCTGGTAAGGGTTCATGCTGTACATCATGCCTACATCAGCACTTTCTACTTTGTTGACGATGGTTTTTGGAAAAACTTCTATGTATTGTGTTTTCACATCACCGTCTATCCATTCATCAATGCCTTCAATGTGCTCTCTTGTTACTCCCTGTGTTATGAATTTGTTTTTGGTGTTGTATTGTGCACCACGGCCGTGTTTATACGTATCTATCTTTTCCGGCTCTGCGTTCTGCTCTTTCATGGTTTGCTGGTTTGGTGTTGGTGAATAGGGTTATTGAACGCACAAGAGTGCGACGCAAGAGAAGCTTCATAGCAGCAATGCTGCTGGCTACACAAATAAACTTCCCTGTTTTGTGTTAACCGTTAATCCTTGGAATTCAAAACGCATGATGGCCTCGTATTTCATTTCATCAACAGCACGGCGAAGCAGGATGAAACTGTCGGCAATAAAACGTCCGCTAAAATGACGATGCGAATACTCAGCCCAGCCTTGCTCAAATTGCCAGGGCTTTAGCTTATGACAGATTGTGAAATGTGATTCTTCCATAAAATGTGGCTTATTTTCCTTACTCAGGGCCATAAGCTGTGTAGCCGATTTTAATTCCTTCACAACATTTTGAATGGGCACTTTAGTTGTTACGTTTGCATAAATAGTGTGTGAAGGAAAAGAGCCAAATCCATTTAATTCAATCTTGAAAGGTTCAATGCCCATGGCTATTGTTCCAATGCGGTTAACAATGCGCTCCTGCGTCATTTGGTACGACTGAAAATTAACCAGCGCAATGTGTGGCTTTGTATGAAAAGCCAGCGGCGCTTTGTATTTCTCTGCGAACTCTTTTTTAAGACGCAGAATCTGATTTCTTAATTCTTCGTGTGGCTGCATAACTAGCAGGTATTCATATACACGATAACCCGGAATGCTGACGATGTGCTTTTGCATGTTGGTTATATTTAGTTGAGTGGAGAAAGTGGAAATGCTACGCGGTGTGAGCCATAGTTTGGCGTCCATCTCTTTGACAACAAAATCTCTTCTGCAACAAAAGAGTCCCGAAAGGTGCTGTCGCCATAAATAGGCATTGCGGCTTTGTAATTGGTGAATGGCAGGCCTCTTATCAGACTTAAGTGTGGATTATTTACTACGCAATCAATTCGGCAACCAAGCTTTTTGAGATCTCTTCTTAAAGCTTTCAAGTCTTTGGCCAGATCCAAAAAAGGCTGATGCTCTTTAACCTTAATATAAATTGTACAAGTAGAGTTGGGATGTTCAAAACTTGAAAAGCCTTCAAGTTCAACTATAAACTTTTGATGTCTACTGCAAATTGTTTGCAGCAAGGAAAGAATATAGTATTCTGCTCTTCTGCTGATATAAACTCTTGCAATGGTAATATGTGGCCTGGAAATGATTCCTTCCTCCCCGCAAAGAAAACGGGTCCCTTTCTTCAATTCAAGTACACTGTTGGCAACTTTTACATCAGGAGAAACGATCAGCAAGCACTCATCTATCTCATTATTCCTATCATGAGGAAATAAACTTAACTGCAAGTTCATTTTATTGGTTTTTGGTTTACAGGTAATCAAATCAGCAAATGTTGATAAGCTAATTTTATTAGCATGAAATTACTAACTAATTTAGCATAACAAAACCAAGTACCATGAATGGGGAAAACTTTTATTACGCAGCTTACAATGGTTCGAAAGATTTTACGCAGCAAAACATACAAACCGCCAATGCTACCGGCTTTGGCGCGGCGGCCGATGATTATGCAGAACGCGGCATTGACTTAAACGAACAACTCATTAAGAACAAGCCTGCTACTTTTTTCATGCGCATGAACAGCGATGCCATGATTGGCGCTGGCATTCATGCCGGTGATGTGCTGATTGTGGACAGATCGTTAGAAGCAAAGAATGGCAAGATTATCATTGCTGCAGTAGATGGTGAACTGTTGGTAAGAAGATTGGAAATAGCTAACAGCAAAACAATGCTTCTGCCCGCCAACAAAAAATTGTCCGCCATAGATGTCAGTGAAAGAGGTTGGAACCTTTGGGGTGTGGTGACGTATGTTATTCATAATGTTTAAATTGGTTTTATGGAAAGTAAGGGCGAGATTATAATTTATCAAACAAAAGATGGTCGGAGCCAACTTGAAGTACATCTGGAAGCGGAGTCGATCTGGCTAAGTCAAAATCAAATGGCAGAGTTGTTTGACAAGTCTAAAAAAACCGTCTCCGAACATATTGCAAATATATTTAAAGAAGAAGAACTGTCGCCATTGTCAACTGTCCGGAATTTCCGGACAGTTCAAAAAGAAGGTAACCGACAAGTTGAAAGAGAGATTGATTATTACAATCTTGATGTAATTATATCTGTTGGCTATAGAGTTAAATCCCAGCGAGGCACTCAATTCCGCATTTGGGCTACGCAAACGCTAAAAGATCACTTAGTAAAAGGTTATACAATTAATGAAAAACGATTGCAAGAGCAACGTGAAAAATTTAAGGAACTCCATCAAACGGTAGAATTTCTAAAAACCACACTTGGTACAAAAAATCTTTCAGGCAACGAAGCACAGGGTTTGCTGGAGATTATCTCCACATACACCCGTTCGTTCATTTTGTTAAACCAGTTCGACAGGAATTCCTTGGAAGCCGAGCCCTCCGGCAAAGGGATTACACATGAAATCAATTATGGCGAAGCAATCAACGCCATCAAAGAATTAAAAACAGAATTGATTGCAAGAGGCGAAGCTTCTGAATTATTCGGGCGGCAGCGGGAAAACGCTTTTGAAGGAATTCTCGCCAGCGTAGTACAAACTTTCAGCGGCGAATATCTTTATCCAAGCATCGAAGAGCAGGCTGCGCATCTACTTTACTTTGTTATCAAGAACCACCCTTTCGTTGATGGGAACAAACGCATCGGCGCCTTTCTATTTGTTTGGTTTCTGCATCTGAACAAACATCTTTTGCGAATAAGCAATGAAGCCAAAATTAATGACAATGCACTTGTCGCATTAGCACTTCTTATAGCACAAAGCGATCCGGGCACCAAAGATCTCATGATTAAATTGGTGATCAACTTAATCAACGAATAACCATGTATGCCATTGTTGATTGCAATTCATTTTATTGCTCCTGTGAACGGGTATTTAAACCGGAACATATAGACAGGCCAGTTGTTGTCCTGAGCAATAACGACGGTTGCATTATTTCCCGCAGCGATGAAGCAAAAAACTTAGGCGTAGAAATGGCCGGCCCTTACTTCCTGGCGAATAATTTAATTGCAAAACACAACGTTGGCCTGTTCTCCTCTAACTACAATTTATACGGCGACATGAGCCGCCGTGTAATGGACACCTTAAAATATCTTGCCGGTGCACAGAACGTAGAAGTGTATTCGGTAGATGAAGCGTTTGTAAGATTGATTTTTCTTCCACAAAAAAAATTACGTGAGTTTGCTATGGAAATGCGGCATACAGTGGAGAAGTGGACAGGGGTAGCTGTATCTGTAGGCGTAGCGCCAACAAAAACTTTGGCAAAGCTGGCAAACAATATTGCCAAGAAGAATAAAGAGCGAACCAATTGCGTTGCCATACTGGAAACAGAAGAAAAGATAGCCAGAGCGCTGGCCATAACACCCGTGGGAGAGTTATGGGGAGTAGGCAGACGTTCGGCAGAAAAACTGAAAAAGCTAAACATTCTTACCGCTTGGGATTTGCGGCAAATGCCGGAAGAATGGGCCCGTAAAAACTTAGGCGGAGTGGTAGGCGTACGATTGATACAGGAACTGCAAGGAAGAGAAGCAATTGTGATGGATGAATACAAAGACAAAAAAATGATTGCCACCACCCGCATGTTTGGATCAGCCGTAACAGAACTCACAGACATAAAAGAGGCCGTTGCTACTTACACCGCAAGAGCGGCGGAGAAGTTACGTCGGCAATACAGTGCTGCAGGCATGATCAATGTTTTTGTTGTGACCAACGAAAAAGAAATGACCGAAGAAGCCGTTCCGAATTACCGGCATGGCGCTACGTACAGTACACATACCATTCTTGATTATCCTACATCGCAAACCAATGAGCTCATTAAAGCATCGGTTGCATTGGCAGAACAGCTTTACCAACAAGGCAAGAAATACAAAAAAGCCGGCGTCATGCTGGGCCATATTGTGCCGGATGATTCTATCCAGGGCAACTTGTTCAACGAACAAAAAAATATTGGCCGCTTTTTGATGGAACAAATCGACAACATCAATTTCAGTATGCGTGGAGACGTAGTGAAGTTTGCATCCTCCGGCACAAAACGCAACTGGAAAATGCGGCAGGATTTTCAAACACCACGTTACACAACAAGGTGGGAAGAACTCTGCGAAGTCAAATAACCTTCCCTGCTTCCTGCACCAATAATTCAGCAGGCGTATAACGGGATTGCGAGGCACTTAATTTCTGCAGCAGTGTTACAATGTTTTGTTCACCAATCTTCTCCGCCCATTCGAAAGGCCCGTAAGGATAAGCCGTTCCTAGTTTCATGGCGGTATTAATCTCTTCTTTTGTACTAACGCTTTCGCTCAATGAAATAAAGGCTTCGTTGATGATCATGCTTACAACCCTCGGCGTAATAAAGCCGGGATCATCAGAAAGCCATTCAATCTTTCTACTGAACACAGCAAATACTGTTTCCGTCTTTTGTTTAGCTTCCTCATCTGCCGTTGCTGCTTCTATGATGGCAGAAGATAAAAACGTCCTCCACCCGTTGATGCGAACAAAAGGCTGCGCCAGTTCCGATAAAGTATCAACAACACTATTAACAACAACCAGCTTTGGTAACAATTGCTGCAAGATTGACTTGTGAGCTTCCTCATCAATAAATTTCAAATCAATAAACGCATCTGCCTCTTTGTGTTGTAAAAAATCCTGCGCATCCTCTACCCAAATCACATTGGAAGCCGTGGCGCCATTCAACAATTCTTCTTTCTGCAAAGCATCAGCTAAAACAACAATCTGCATAACACGAATTACACGAATTCATACGAATTGAACAAATACACAACTGTACAGCAGAATTAATTCCGCCTAATTCGTGCAATTTGTGTTCTTCGTGGCCTTTGTGTTTAAAAATTCGTGTAATTCGTGGTATGGAAAAGAAGATCATCACCACCCAAAACGCCCCTGCACCCATTGGCCCTTACAACCAGGCAGTTCTTGTTAACGGTACGCTTTACATCTCTGGTCAAATCTGCATCGACCCGGCTACCGGCAACATGAAGAACCGCGACGTTCAGGATGAAACACACCAGGTGATGCAAAACCTCAAAAACATTCTGGCCGAAGCCGGCATGAGCTTCGACAACGTGGTAAAGACCACCATCTTCATTACCGATATGAACCAGTTCAGCGAGATCAACGAGGTGTACGGCAAATATTTTAACGGTGATTTTCCTGCCAGGGAAACTGTACAGGTTTCTGCGCTTCCCAAGTTTGTGAATGTGGAGATCAGCATGATTGCTGTTGCTTAAAAGCTTTTCAGCATGGCGCAATGGTTGCGGAAAGCCCTGTTTAAGCCAGTCCTCTGGGCATCGGAAAAATTCGCTTCCCGCCCGGAAAGGCAACGGGTGTTTGACGGGCTAACCGAATTATTGCAAAGCATCAAAGAAGGAAAAAAAAGCAAAGGGCCTGTGGTTACTTTCGGCCCGCAGGATCGGTTCATCATCTTCTCCGACCAGCACAAAGGTGCAAAGAACGGCGCCGATGATTTTATGCTGTGCGAACCCAACTACCTGGCAGCACTTGATTATTATTTGCAGGAAGACTTCCACCTGGTGACGCTGGGTGATAGTGAAGAGTTGTGGGAAAACCTGCTTCCCGCCGTGCTAAAACACCAGCAACCAAGCTTTGACCGGTACAAACAATTCATTGCAAAAAACAAGTTTTTCAAAACCATCGGCAACCACGATCTTGATTGGAAGAACGATCCGATAACAATCCTGCAAATCAAATCCATCTTTGATGCAGACATTTCCATTTACGATGGCATTGTGCTGCAAACAACCATTGGCGAACAAACGCTTTGCATTTTTTGCACACACGGTCACCAGGGCGATAAGGCCAGCGATGGCAACTGGTTCAGCAAGTTCTTTGTATCCCGCATTTGGGCGCCGCTGCAGGCTTTTACCCGCATTAACCCCAACACGCCTGCTTACGATGCCAGCCTGAAAACCTTGCATAATAAATTGATGTATGAGTGGAGCTCGGCACAAAAAAATCTTTTGCTTATTACCGGTCATACACACCAGCCGGTGTTTGAATCGCTGACGCATATTGAACGGTTGTACCGGCAGGCCCAAATTGCCGAACACTCGAACGACAGCGCCGCACTCGGCTCTCTTCAGCAGGAAATACAGAAGCGAAAGTTTGAATACGACCATGTTACCGACGACTTCCGGCAGATGAAACCAACGTATTACAATGCGGGTTGCTGCTGCTTTAACGATGGCGACATTACGGGGATAGAGATAGCAGAGGGTTGCCTTCGCCTTATTAAATGGGCTGTAAAAGAAGGCAAGCCGCAACGCCTGGTGCTGGAAGAAGAAACACTGGAAGTATTGCTGGCTGCAGTGGCTTAGAATGCGTTTTATGTCCTTAGCTAAAGTGTTGCTATGAAGCTTCTGTTGCGTCGCACTCTTGTACGCTTTGCTCGCTAGTGAGCTAAGCATCTACTTTTCGATCATTGTTTGTGTACGGTTTTGCGTAAACCCACCCCGGTTGTTTACAGCAAAAACATTTCTCGACCTCGCCCCTCCAGGGAGGGGATGGAGACCTTAATGCAATCATTGTAACACTAACCTTCAAGCACATCCCCTCCCTGGAGGGGCGGCCTAACATATGTTTGTAGTTAAAGGCCCGGGGTGGGTTTTACGATGATGGATCACAAAAAACATTACGAAGCACAACGAACACAAAGCGTAGTGTTCTTTGCGCAAACCTTCGTGTTCATCGTGATCCCAAAAAGCTCAATAGAATTACAAAGCGTACAAGAGTGCGACGCAACAGAAGCTTCATAGCAACACTTTAGCTAAGGACATAAAACAGAAAAGCACCTTTTAGCAGGTGCTTTTCTGTTTTATAATTTCAAGAATCAGGTTCCCGGTTTCCAACTGTTGTTCTTCCTGTTCAGGTCCGGTAGTTTTTTCTCCGGATCGAGAATCACCTCGGTTATCTTACTCGTTGGATAAACAAAGATCGTCGCTTCCGCACTACGCATCCACGACTCAACGGGGATAGTCAGGTTGTGCACTTTGCCGTTTGCTTCTTTAATTTGGATGGGCACGGGCATGGCCATTTGTTCAAGGTTTTGCAGGGTAATGGCAACACCGTCTTCTACCCTTGTGCTGGTGGCCGTTACATTGCGCAGGGCTACATCAAATTTGTAATTGTTGAACACCCATCCGCGCCAGAACCAACCCAAATCTTCGCCGGCGGCATTTTCCATGGTGCGGAAAAAATCCCACGGCGTTGGGTGCTTGTAAGCCCAGTTGTTAATGTACTCCCGAAAGGCCCGATCAAAACGTTCCGGTCCCAGCACCACATCCCGTAAAGCATCCAGCATTTTGGCGGGCTTGTCGTAAGCATTCACACCGAGGTTTACTTCCTGCACGGCATCAGTTACTGTCCACAACGGGTCCATTTTATCGTTGAAGGTGAACTTCAGCATTTCTTCCCCGCTGAAGTACGAGAAGCCGTCAAACTCACCTTTGTTAAATGCTTTTGTAGATAAGCCGTTGATGAAGGTGTTGAAGCCTTCATCCATCCACGCATACTTGCGTTCGTTGCTGCCTACAATCATCGGGAACCAGATGTGCCCAAACTCGTGATCGGTAACACCCCACAAATCGGCACCGGCGGACATGTAGCTGCAAAACACAATGCCGGGATATTCCATCCCACCAACAACGCCTGCCACGTTCACAGCAGTTGGGTAAGGATACTCCAGCCATTTGTTGGAATAATGTTCGATGGACGCTTTTACAAACTCGGTGCTGCGCTGCCAGCCGTTGCTTTTAATGCTTTCCACCGGGTAGGCACTCATGGCCAGTGCTTTTTTTCCGCTGGGCAAATTAATCTGCGCTGCATCCCATACAAATGCTTTGGAGGCACCCCAGGCAATGTCTCTTGCATTCTGCAGCCGAAACTTCCACGTAAGGTTTTTACCGGAAGGTCTTGTCTTTGGATCGTTCACTTCGTTTGCCCCGCGAAGCATTACGGTTTTATCGCTGCTGCGGGCTTGCTGCAAGCGGGAGATTTGTGTGCTTGTCAACACATCCTTTTCATTTTGTAAATCGCCGGAGCCTACCACAATTAAATTGGACGGAGCGGTAATGGAATAATCAAAATCGCCGTAGGTAGAATAGAATTCACCCTGTCCTAAATACGGGTTGGTGTTCCATCCCTGTATGTCGTCGTACACGGCCATTTTCGGGTACCATTGCGCAATGGTATAAACCCAGCCGTTTCGTGTTTTCAACCGTCCCATGCGATCGGTGCCATACTCAGGTACCACAAACTCGTAGCTGATGGAAAGCTTTGCTTTTTCGCCGGAAGCCTTCAAGGCTTGTGGCAGCCAAACCTGCATGCGTGTATCGGTAATCACATATTGCGGCGTCAGTTTTTTCCCGCCCACTTCCACTGAAATCGCTTTGATCACATTGCCTTGTGTGAACATGGCATTGGCGTAACGGCCACTGCTTCCGGCTGCGGTGTTGGCGCTGCGGGAATCGGCACGATAAATATTTTGCTCGAGGTAAAGCCAGAGGTAATTCAGGTTGTCGGGACTGTTGTTGGTATAAGTAATCTCCACATCGCCGGCAATTTTGTGCTGTGCGGTATCAAGCGTTACCGCCAGTTTATAGTCGGCCCGGTTTTGCCAGTATTTAGGTCCGGGAGCGCCGTTGGCAGAACGGTATTCGTTTCCGCTGTTTGGATAAAATTGTAAATCCCAGAGAGCTTTGGGATTAAACTTTGAAGTGGTTGTTGCCGTTTGCGCAACGGTTAGCAGCGCAACAAAAACTGCCAGCAGGGTAAGCGATGATCGTTTCATTGGTATTCAATTCTTGAAGGGTGAAAATACAGCAATGAAACGCACATAAAACCTGTGCCGCTCCCCTTTGAGTTCTTTTAAGGAAACATTGATTCGGCAATTGCCACGCTTTCGGGCTTGCCTACATCCAGCACACGGCTTTCGCTGTGATCGTAGCCAACAATTTTATGCGAAGCCGCCAAAGAGAGATAAACATCAATAAGCGAAAACTTGCCGGTTTGTGTAATGGCATCGAGAATGTGCGGTTCAAATATGGCAAGGCCGCTGTAGGCTTTCTGCAGGTATTGTTCCTGCTGAATGGAAATGCGTTCCTGCCCTGTAGCAACGTTGCGCCAGCCGCAGAGCCGGTTGTTTTCATTAAACAAAAGATAACGGCTTGTGGTGCGACCGGTAACGCCTAACGTAACATCCGCGCCTTGCTGCTGGTGAAAAACCAGCATCGCCTTCAGGTTTACATCGGTCAGGATATCAACATTGAGGGTAAGAAAAGTTTCACCCTGCAGTAACGATTTTGCTTTTACAAGACCGCCGCCTGTTTCCAACACTTCGCCTCTTTCATCGCTGATGGTGATGTTGCTTCCCCAGCCGCCTGCTTTTTCAACCGCATTTTCAATCTGGTCGGCAAAATGATGCACGTTTACCACCACATCGGTAATGCCGTATTGCTGCAGGTATTCAACATTGCGTTGCAGCAACGACTTTCCATTGACAATTGCCAATGCTTTGGGATGTTTATCGGTCCAGGGTTTAAAGCGGGTGCCCAAACCTGCAGCAAAAATCATTGCTTTCATTGTACAGTTTTTTTCTTCTTGGCCGGCGTCTTCTTCGATGATTTGGCAACGCTGTTGAACGCAAGACAAAGGTTAATCCAATAGGCAAATTCCTTTTCTGATTTCAGCACTTCTTCGTTCACATACCCATAACCTTTCAACTCTTTTCCTTTCATGATCATGGTGCGAAATCCATTCTTCTGGTAAAGACTGTCGTGCAAGGCCGGATCAAACCGACACATCAATTCATCGCCGCTTACGTTAACGCACATTTTGTCGTTGACAAGAAAGGCAAGGCCGCTGAACATTCTTTTTTCTTCTACGTTTGGCAGGTGCGCCAGTGCTTTACGCACCAGGGCCGCCAGTTTTTCGTTGTAAGGCATAAGAACGTATTGAGTTTGGTGAGAAAATTATCTACAACATTCATCAAACCGAAACACCAGCCCTCGTAAAAAATCAGGAAGCCGGTTTCACTTCATCGCTTGCCTGCTCTGCTGCTTTTTGTTCCGCTGT
Organism: Flavisolibacter sp.; assembly: GCA_035510335.1. GTDB lineage: Bacteria > Bacteroidota > Bacteroidia > Chitinophagales > Chitinophagaceae > Flavisolibacter. The sequence continues at coordinate 37,844 of DATKHJ010000373.1, forward strand.
TTTCAATGGATTTTTCCAGCCTTTGGCTTCCTGTTCGCGGTGGCAAAGCTCAATCTTTACTTTGTACTTGTTGCGAAGATGGCGTGCCAGCGCATCGGCCGCATACACACTGCGGTGTTGCCCGCCGGTGCAGCCAAAGTTTACCGAAAGATGATCGAAACCGCGTTTGATGTATTCTTCTACCGAAATATCAACAATATCGAAAACCGAATTGAGGTAATCCTGCATGCGTGTTTGCCGCTCGAGGTATTCCATCACCGGCTTATCGCGGCCATGAATTTCCTTGTATTCCACATGCCTTCCGGGGTTGTCTATACCGCGGCAGTCAAACACAAAACCACCACCGTGAATGCTGCTGTCTTCCGGAATGCCTTTGCGGTACGAAAACGAACAAACCTTAACCGTCAGTGGCGTTGCTTCATCTGCCTGAATAGGTGTAAAGCGTTCAATGATTTCATCATCTACACACAACTGCAACACTTTCCGGAACTCCGGCACAACAATGCCCAGACTGTTGTTCTCTACAAACCATTTCAAATTTTTTAAAGCCTGCGGAATGCTGGTTAAGAAATGTGCTTTCCGCTCAAACAATCCGCGAAAGCCATAGGCGCCCAGCACCTGCAGCAATCGAATCAACACATAGCCGTTGTACTGGCTGCGAAAAACATCGCGGTCAACGCCTTCGCCAACAATTTCTTCAAAGGCATTGATATAATCATCGAGCAGCCGGTCTTTCCATTCGTCCGGAAGATTGGCCCTTGCCTGCCACAGCATACTGGCCACATCGTATTGTGGTGCGCCTTTCATGCCGCCCTGGTAGTCGATGAAGTGCACCTGCTTGTCTTCCGTCACAAGAATATTCCGGCTTTGAAAATCGCGGAACATAAAATATTTGTACTCCGTGTGAGTTAGGTAATTGCTTAACGCTTCAAAATCATCAATCAGCTTTTGCTTATCGTACGGCTTGCGCAAAGCATCTAGGAAATAGAATTTGAAATACAGCAGGTCGGCCATGATGGCCTGCTTGCCAAACTCTTTGTTGGTAAGGCACTTGTTGTAATTCAACCCTTCGTCGCCTTTTATCTGCAGCCTTGCCAACTGGTAAAGGCTTTCTTTAAAAAGCGCATACACCTGCGGCACATAGCCTTCTTTTTCGAGGATAGAGATGAGCGAAGTGTCGCCAAAATCCTGCTGCAGGTAAACGGTTTTATCGTAGCTCACGGCAATAACTTCCGGAACATGCAATCCCTTTTTGTGAAAGTGACCGGAGAAATAAATAAAGGCTTCGTTCTCCTGTACGTTTAACCCATGCGTACCAATAACAGACTTCCCTTCCGCATCATACAAACGGAAATACCGGCGGTCGCTACCGGATTGCTGAATAACATCCACGCTGGTAGGTTCCTGTCCGCTCCAGCTTTTGTACAGTTGAGAAACGGCATTGATTAATTCCTGCATGCCGCAAATGTAGGCTGGAACGGAGTAATCAGTAACAGTCTGCTGGTGATAAAGCCGACACAATCATTTCTGCCGGAAATTTTCATTTCTTATTTGCTTCTTATACTTATGTTTCTATATTTGTCGCACCTTTCCTTTGAATTCCCACATCATTGCTCCGGCTGGCATCCAAACTGCTTGAATAACCAAAACGCTGCTGACAAATAATCGAAAGCTAGTACGAACGCTGAAGCATAACGCATGCATTCGATCCGTTTCGAGCAAAACCACCAGCGCTGCCTGTTGAATGAACCGCGGCCTGATCTCCTATTCTGAACAACCGTTAACAGCCTGAAAAATAACCGGCGGATTAGCTAGTAGCTTTTCCTCAACCATTGTGCATACGCATTTTTTTATAACGCAAAACCAAAAACTATGGCTTTTCATTTACCCCTGAAAAAGGCTGGTATCTTTCGGAGGCTTGCTGCTTTTTTTGCTCTTCTGTTTTTTACAGGAGCAGCAATGGCGCAGCCGACCATTCCAGGTTACACAGCGCTTGGAACTTACAACGGACATTATTACTACATCTCAGAAACGCATTACCTGGGCACACAAATTTCGACTGCCGTGACAGATGCCAGAGCAAAAATTCTGGCCGCTGAACCCTCGCGGCCCGGCACCCAGGTTTATGCCGCGGCTATTCTTGATAAGCCGGAAAATGATTTCATCCAGAATGCGATCATCGCTTACAACGTCTCCAAATACGGCGGTAATGGCAAATCTACCTTCCCCACCTGGTGGGATGTAAGAAACCCCTGGATTGGCCTGAGTGATATTGGCCAGGAAGGCGATTTTTTTTGGACTAACGGCCAACCCAATTGCGGTGATTTCCGCAACTGGAACACAGGCGAGCCCAATAACTTTACCGGTGAAGGCAACAACGGAGAAGACTTTACGCAGATGCTCATTATGAACCCTTATGAGCTAGATGGCAACCCCAATCATGACCCGCTTGGAAAGTGGAACGATTGGTTTAACGAAAGAATTATTCCGCTGGAGGGACAGCCCGAAAGCAAACTCCCGGTTATCATTGAAGTTGGTCCGCTTGAGTGTCCGAAGCTGTTGATAAGCCTCTCCAGCAAAACCAATATTACCTGTTACGGAGAAGATAATGGCACTGCCAGTTTTACCATCACTTCAGGCCTTGCACCTTTTACCTACAAAATAGATGATGGCGAAGAATCGGCACCATTTAATACCACCACCTTTATGGTTGAGGACCTGGAAGAAGGTTCGCATACACTGATTGTAAAGGACGCAAATGGCAACACACAATCTATCACCTTCTCAATTGAACAACCGGCAAGTGCTCTTGATGTATTGTCGGTTATTAACAGCCAAGTAAAATGTAACGGCGGAAACAATGGCGCTGTTACTATTTCGGCTACAGGTGGTACAGCACCCTATACTGGTACCGGCACATTCACCGGCTTGGCTGCAGGCACCTATAATTATATTGTAAAAGATGCAAATGGTTGCCAGGATGAGATAACCGTTGTTATTGGCGAACCGGAAAAGCTGGTTGCAGAAGCCTCAGCACCCAAGCCTGCCTGTAATGGTGCAACTGGTTCGGTAGTTATTTCAGCCAGTGGCGGTACTGCGCCTTACACTGGCACCGGAACAAAAACAGGCCTGACACCGGGCTCGCATACATTTACCGTTACCGATGCCAATGGCTGCACCGCCACTGTTTCTGTAGTGGTTGACGGCACAGGCACCGGAAGTGGTTTTAACGTACTGACCGAAACCTTCCCGAACAAATTCAACACGCTGTTTATTCGCAACATTAACAATGCAAGTTTTGCAGGCTCCTCGGGCAACTGGAGTGTAAGTTCCAACTCGTATGCAACAATGGTTGTAACGACTCCTTACTATTTACCTTCCAGCTCAAATGCGTTAAAAGTGACAAACTTTAAAACATTTGGCTGCGGTGAAGGATGGGCAAGAGCAACCTCTCCAAAATTAAATCTTACAGGACCTTGCTGCCCCTCCGAAGTGAAACTCAATTTCACCTTATGGACATACACCGTTGTGGCCAACGACCAGAAAGCAAAACTGGAAATTGACTTCTCCAGCAACGGCGGCACTACATGGACAGAGGTATGGTCAAAAACATCTGCGCAGCTTTATACGCAATATGGCGCAAATGCCAAGAACGTTGTCAGCATTCCAATTCCGGCAGGCTATCATACAACCAACTTCCGTTACCGCATTCGCGGAGAAATGGAAGCGAATGATTACAACAACTTCTACCTGTTCATTGATGATATCAACATCACATCACCTGCCGAGTGCACGCCGCCTTCTGCCATTGGCAACTTTGTATGGAATGATGTCAACAGCAACGGCAAACAAGATGCAGGTGAACCCGGTCTCTCAAATGTTACGGTCAAGCTTACAGCACCTGATGCTTTTGTACAAACGAAAGTGACAGATGCCAACGGTTTTTACAGTTTCACCGGTTTATCTGCCGGCACCTACACCGTTAACTTTAGCACCCCATCCGGATTTGTGCCGACAGCTTCTAATCAGGGGGATGATTTATTGGACAGCGATCCGGTAAATGGTTCTGTTTCTGTAGTACTGGCGGCAGGACAAACCAACAACAGCATCGATGCGGGTTTCAAAGTGCTGGCTTGCACCAACACTACCAATCATTTAGAGCAATTCCCCAATAAGTTCAACTCTTACCTTACAAGGTCGCTTTATAATAAAACCTTTACCGGTACATCTGGCACGTGGACGGTAAATTCAAATGCACAGGCAACTATGGCGGTAATCACTCCATACTACTCACCTTCAGCCTTTGCACTAAAAGTGGTGAATTATAAAACAACCTATTGCGGCTCTGGATGGACGAAAGCAGTTTCGCCAAAAGTAGACTTGTCGGCTCCTTGCTGCCCATCAGACCTGAAGCTGACATTTACGTTGTGGACTTATAAGGTTGTCGCCAACGACTATAAAGCCAAACTGGAAATCGACTTCTCCAGCAACAATGGTTCCAGCTGGCAGGAAGTATGGTCGAAATCATCGGCACAGCTTTATTCTGCCTACCGTGCAAATGGCAAAACAACCATCACCATTAGCATTCCGGCGGCTTACCATAACGCTAACTTCCGTTACCGCATTCGTGGAGAAATGGATGGAGGAGATTGCAATAACTTTTACGTGTTTATGGATGATATTAAAGTGGGCTCTCCAGCCAATTGCGGAACAGGATCGTATGTGAATGCCCGAACAACTTCAGGCAACAGCAAAGAAACCGAGTCAACCACTGTACCTCCAACAACACTAGCGGCAAAAACAGGCGTTACAGAAATAAAACTGGCAAACCTGGAACTGGCTGACTTCTCAGCGAAAGTCTTCCCGAACCCAAGCACGGAATCGTTTGAACTGCGTTTGACCTCAAAAGAAAATGCACCGGTAACGATCCATGTAGTAGATGCTTTGGGAAGAACCGTGAAGTTCCTCCGCACTACACCAAACCAAAACATTCAATTCGGTTCCGAATTCAAGAGCGGAAACTATATTGTTGAAGTTTCGCAAGGTGCGAAAAAGGAAACGCTGAAGCTAATCAAGCTTTAAAATCCTGTCTCACTATTGAAAGAAGCAGCCCAAAAGGGCTGCTTCTTTTTTTAAAAAGAGGTCCGAAAATATTATAACAAAAAATCTATATACTAACTTTAGGTACACTTCCTTTGAATAGCCCACCCTTTCCAGCAGACTGACCTGATATCTTATCGCACTAAGCCTTCTTCTTTACCAGCCCTGTGAACGTCAAGCACTGCTTTTCTTTTTATTCATAACCAAAAACGAATGATTATGCTACACCATGTACGCAACTTCCGCGGTAGAAGTCTAAAACTTTTACTGGGCGTCGTCGCATTCGCTGCTTTTGGCACTGTACAAGCGCAGCCGCCTACTTACTCACCTTCTGGCTATGATTTTCTCGGCCGGTGCGGTGGCCACGAGTATTACATTTCAACAGCTTATGTAACAGGACTTGAGATTGCAACAACCGTAACTGATTTTCGTACCAAAACAAGTTTAGGACCTAACGATGCTTACGCTGCTGCCATTGTTAACGAGGCAGAAAATGATTGTGTAACTGACTTAATGCTCGCTTACAACCAAGCGAAATATGGCATTGTTGCACCGCCTGTTACTTCTCCTCATTACAGTATCCTTGCGCCAGGCGACAAATCAACCTATCCTAACTGGGGCGATGCCCGCAATCCATGGATTGGTTTGTCCGACGCACAAATCGAAGGAACTTTTGTCTGGTCGAACGGCCAGCCCGACTGCGAAGATTTTCGCAACTGGAACCTGGGAGAGCCAAACAATTACGTAGGTAATGTTTCAAATGGCGAAGATTTTACGCAGATGCTGATTATGAACAAATACCAGTTCGATGCCAACACTCCCGATCACGACCCGCTTGGCAAATGGAACGATTGGTTTAACACCGACATCATTGATCCAAGCGGCGCTAACCTGGGTATTACAAGGCTGCCACTTATTATTGAAGTAGGACCCGCCGACTGCGGCGAAGATCGCGGCAACTACGGCTGTAGCCATGGCTACTGGAAAAATGCAAAAGACAAAGCATGGAATGAAGTTGGAGGTTTGTCGAGACTTGCGAAGTTTTCAAACGTATTTGGCATCACCAACGGCCGCGGTGTTATTACTCTTGGTGTAACTACCATGCAGGATGCGCTTGAATTAAAAGGAGGTGGATATGCACAGGTGGCCAAGCAAGCGGTTGCTGCGCTAATGAATGCAAACGCAGGCTATTTCCCTTATACATCCAGCGAAATAATTGCTGCTGTGCAAGCCATGTTCAATGACGGAAACGCCTCACTGGCTAGTATAACGGTAAATGGCGTCACTTACACTGGTGGCAACTGGAACAATCCGACAGGCCTAGCCAGCTATCTTGATTACCTGAATAACCTTGGCTGCCCGCTGAATAACCACGGCAATTTTACCATAACAAGCCGCACAGTGGCAAATGGTGTTATTGAAGAAAGCAAAAAAGCTTTTGCCGTTAGCGCCTACCCAAATCCATCACGTACGCACTTCAGTGTTCAAATTGAGGGTCCGGTAACCGAACCTGTAACCATTCGTGTAACAGACATTTCAGGACGTCTTATTGAACAACGTACAAAACAAGTGGTAAACCAGGTTATTACTATTGGCGCTACTTACAAACCAGGGCTCTATTACATTGAAGTTTGGCAAGGCACAAACAAAAAACAGTTGAAGATGGTAAAACAATAATGCCTATCAAAGTAAAAAAGGCCGGTTACCCGGCCTTTTTATTTTCTAGAAATACAAGAATCTTATTCACTATTTTTTAGCAGCTTGCGCAATGGCAAGCTGCTTTTATTTAGGTTTGTTGCAAATGAAAACCTATGAAGTGCAAACGCTCCTCTCCTACCTTTCTCTTTCTTTGTTCGCTTGTTTTTTTCTTTTCCTGTAAGAAAGAAGGCAACCGTGTTCCGGTACAAATTTTACTAACCGACCGGCCAGCGGCTTTGAAGGAAGTGAACATTGACCTGAAAGGCATCCAGGTAAAAATGGAAAAAGATACCAGCGCCTGGATTAACCTGATCACCAAGGCCGGCGTTTACAACCTGCTGGCGCTGCAAAACGGTGTTACCGATACCATTGCCACAGACAATGTGCCGATTGGCGTTTTAAAGGAAATTCGGTTTATACTCGGAGAGAATAATTCTGTAAAAGCAGACGATTCGCTGCATGTGCTGACAATTCCTAGCGGAAACGAAAGCGGCTTGAAAATCAAAATTGACAAGAAACTCGGCGAAAGCCTCAACACATTTGTACTTGATTTTGACGCGGCACTTTCGGTGAAAGAAGAGGCCAATGGCTACAAACTTCGGCCGGTTATCAAGCTAAAATAAAAGAGAAAAGGTGACTTTAAAGCCACCATTTCTCTTTCCATATAATTTTTAAAAAACTACTTCCTGCTGTCAACTTTTACTTCCCTAATTTCTGAAAGTACCCTGCGGCCATTGGTTCGTAAAGCCACTACGCGGTAAGAAATTGTTCCGGGGAAAACCTCTTTATCCGTGTACGTAAAAGACCGCATGGCAGCACAAGGAATGGCCGTAAGGTTTTCCCAGTAGGCCGATGAACTGGTGGGATTGTCATAGGTGCGCTGCAGAATAAAATCAAGAATATCCGCTGCTGAAGGTGTGCTCCAACTTACGGTAATGCCCTGTTTGTTGTAATGGGTGCGCAGTGCTGAAACGGAGACATTCTTTGCCGTAACACTACTGCCAGCGCCTGCTGCCTGAGTTTTAGCGGAACGAAACGGAATGGTAAATGCCGTGACCAAAACGGCGGAGAGAAGTAAATAGCTTGCTTTCATAAGGTAGATTTTATATCCTTAAAGCTATTTTACTCTTGCCTTTCAAAATGCGGTAGTTCTGCGGAAATACAGCTTCGCCTGAAATACGGAAAGAAGCTACCGGCTTGTCGTAAAAGCTGCAGCGGTTTACGCTGTGAATAGGCCTTTCTTCTTCTGCAAAACAAACTACGGCAGAAAAGGTGGGGCTGAAAATGTTATAAAAGAAGAAAGCGGCCTTACGACCGCTTTCTTCTTTATTTCATACCCTGTTGCTTAATGTGCAACAAGAGCTTACGACTTATTCATCGCTTATTTCTTGTACTGTGGAATGATGCCGTTTGCCAGGTCAACCATTTTGGCAATGCCATCATCTGGCAAAGCACCTTTTTTGAACTGGGCCAGTACATCAGGCAGTTTGCTTTCCATTTCCATCAGGAATTGCTCTTCAAACTCCTTCACCCTGTTTACCGGCACCTCACGCATCAAACCTTGTGTACCCAGGTAAATGATGGCAACTTGCTTTTCTACAGGTACTGGTGAGTATTGTGGCTGTTTCAGGATCTCCACGTTACGGGCACCTTTGTCAATTACGTTCTTTGTTGCAGCATCCAGGTCACCACCAAATTTCGAGAAGGCTTCCAGCTCGCGGTACAGCGCCTGGTCAAGCTTCAGCGTACCGGCTACTTTCTTCATCGATTTGATCTGTGCGTTACCACCCACGCGGCTTACAGAGATACCTACGTTAATAGCTGGACGGATACCTGCGTTGAACAGGTTTGATTCGAGGAAGATCTGACCGTCGGTGATAGAAATTACGTTTGTTGGAATGTAAGCCGATACGTCACCAGCCTGCGTTTCAATAATTGGCAGGGCTGTTAACGAACCACCACCTTTTACCAGGTGACGAATGCTCTCTGGTAAATCGTTCATTTGGCTGGCTACTTGGTCATTGGCAATCACTTTCGCAGCTCTTTCCAGCAAGCGGCTGTGCAGGTAGAATACGTCACCCGGATAAGCCTCACGTCCAGGAGGACGGCGAAGCAACAGGGACACCTCGCGGTAAGCCACGGCTTGTTTGGAAAGATCATCATAAATGATCAGGGCCGGACGACCCGTATCACGGAAGAACTCACCAATAGCAGCACCGGCAAACGGAGCGTAGAACTGCAATGGAGCCGGATCAGAAGCAGAAGCCGCAACGATGGTTGTGTAAGCCATGGCGCCGGCATCCTGCAGGGTTTTCATTACACCTGCAATGGTAGATGCTTTTTGTCCGATAGCTACGTAAATACAATATACAGGCTTGCCTGCTTCGAAAAATTCTTTTTGGTTGATGATGGTATCGAGGCAGATGGCAGTTTTACCAGTCTGGCGGTCACCAATTACCAGCTCCCGCTGACCACGACCAACGGGGATCATCGCATCAATGGCTTTGATACCGGTTTGCAGCGGCTCTTTTACCGGCTCACGGTAGATAACACCCGGGGCTTTCCGCTCCAGTGGCATTTCGTAACGTTCGCCTGCAATTGGTCCTTTACCATCAATTGGCTCACCAAGGGTGTTTACCACGCGGCCTACCATTCCTTCGCCTACTTTAATAGAGGCAATCTGTCCGGTACGGCGCACTTTCGAACCTTCCTGCAACGTCCCCATCTCACCCATCAATACCGCACCCACGTTGTCTTCTTCCAGGTTCAGGGCAATACCTTGAACACCGTTCTCAAATTCTACCAGTTCACCGGCCCGTACATTACCTAAACCGTAAACACGGGCAATTCCATCGCCCATTTGCAAAACGGTTCCAACCTCTTCCAGGTCGGCACCGGCGTTAAAGCCGCTCAACTGCTGGCGCAGTATGGCGCTAATTTCATCTGGTTTTATTTCTGGCATATAACTGATTTAGAAAGTTAAACCGGGGAAACCCCTGTTTCGAGGCGCAAAAGTAGGTCAATAAGGCTATGAAACAAAAAAGGACAGAAAGAATTCTGTCCTTTAAAAGGGTATTTATGAAACAATTATTGAATAACCTTTCTCGGGTTGTTGCTCCCCTTGAAAACAGGCATCAAATAGAAAAAGCCGGACATTTAAATCCGGCTTTTTCGTTAGGTCAAATATCTGTGTGCCGCCTTCTTCTACCGCACCTTGTAAATAAAGTCGTTGTTCTCAAACTGGCGGGCAATGTGCTTCAGATCATAGGCAATGCTGGCATCAACAAGCTTGTCATCGGCCTGCAAAACAAAACCACCAATGATGGCCGGGTCAACCACTTCCTGTAATTCGATGTTCTCGTAGCCGGGTGTTTTCTTTACCTGCGCTACAATCTCACTCTTCACCGATTGGCTTACCGGGATTGCCGTTGTAAGCTTGACCGTTTTAATGCCTTTGCGCTCTTTGTACTGGTTTACAAAAGAGGTGATGATTTCCGGCAACACCGCTTCACGGGCTTTGGCCGTCATTAACTGGATAAAAGCAGTTGTAAGGTCAGTGATCTTTCCTGCCGTTACAGCATTGATCGTCCTTGTTTTTACGTCGGCCTTAATCACGGGGCTGCGCAGAAGATTCAAAAAGTCGCGGCTTTCTTTTGTTAGCTGTTGCAGGTAAAGCATATCGCTGTACACCGGCTCTACCTGTCCTTTTTCGGCAGCCAGGTCAAGCAGCGATTTTGCGTATCGGGAGGCAACTCTTGGGTTCAACATCTTATATAGCTTTTAGCTGTTAGCTGCAGGCTACAAGCAGGGCAGAACGAAAGTCTTGCAGCTTGTAGCTGATTGCTTGAGGCTTAGTTTAATTTTACATCATCTACCAGTCCGGCAATATGCGCTTCCTGGGCTTCTTTGCCCGACAGTTCGCGGCGCAATACTTTTTCAGTTACTTCTACCACCAGTTTACCAACCTGGTTTTTCACTTCTGTCAGCGCCGCCATTTTTTGGGCATTGATCTGCTGCTGCGCTTCGGAAATGATCTTGTTGGCTTCCACCTTCGCCTGCTCTTTTGCCTCGTTAATAATGCGGTCTTTTGTATCGCGGGCTTCTTTCAGCATCAGGCTTCTTTCTTCACGGGCTTTCGCCATCAGGTCTTCGTTCTCGCTTTTCAGCTGCGCCATTTCACGCTTAACACGGTCGGCCGTTTCCAGTGAATCAGCAATGGTTTTTTCACGTTGATCCAGTGATTGCAGGATGGGTCCCCACGCAAACTTGCGAAGCACGAAGAAAACAATCAAAAAGGCCAGCAATGTCCAGAATAACAAGCCTAATTCGGGAGTAAGTAATCTCATATAATTAATGTGATAATTTGATAATCCGAAAATTTGATAATGAGGATTGCTCACCGCTTCCTTCATTATCACATTAGCACATTGGCTAATTGTCAAATTAAAACTGCACCCGCCGCCCTGTGCTTGAGGTGCAGTTTTGTTTTTTTAAACGAACATCGCCAGGATACCGGCAATTACCGCAAACAGGGCAACACCCTCGATGAAGGCTGCTGTCAGGATCATGTTTGCACGGATGTCGTTAGAAGCTTCTGGCTGACGGGCAATAGATTCTACTGCACCACGACCAATCTGACCGATACCGATACCAGCACCAATGGCGGCTAAACCTGCGCCAATTGCACCACCGGCGTTATCTAAAACGGCATCAGCAGCTTGCAACATTGTGAATAATAAATCCATGTTTGTACTTTATAATGGTTAAAAAAAGACGTTCTATTGCAGATTGGCGATTTGAGATTTCAGATTTGAGTGGTTCAATCTAAAATCTGCTATCACAAATCTTAAATGATCACCGGCTCTGTTGGCGGGTTGCCATGGTGGGCATCGCCTTCGTGCTGATGATGATCTTCGGTAGCCTGACCAATGAACACCGCCGTCAAGTTGGTAAAGATGAAGGCCTGGATAAATGCTACCAGCACTTCAATCACATAAATAAATACCGCAAATGCAATGGAAATTGGTGAGAAACCAATTCCGGCGCCGGCACTCATGTTACCAAATATGAAGATCAGGGAAACTAAACAGATGATAATGATGTGGCCCGCCAGCATGTTGGCAAACAAACGAATGATGAGGGCAAAGGGCTTGGTAAAGATGGACAGGATCTCCACCGGGATCATAATAAACTTGATACCAAAAGGTACCGGCGGGTTAAAGATGTGTCCCCAGTAGTGCTTGTTACCGCTGAAGGTGATAACCAGGAAGGAGATCAAACCCAGAATGGCTGTAAAGGCAATGTTACCTGTTACGTTGGCCGCACCCGGAATTAACCCAAAAATGTTGTTGATAAGAATAAAAAAGAAGATGGTTAACAACAGTGGCATGTACTTGCGGTAGGCATGACCGATGTTTGGTTTTGCCACTTCGTCCCGAACAAACTGGATGACCGGCTCAACAGCGTTTTGCCAGCCTTTTGGCGCTGTGGTAACACCCTGGCCGTTGCGGTAACGTTTTGCAATGGATGTCATCAGCCAAACCAGCACGGCCAGGGCAATGAACATTTGCACCACGTTTCGTGTAAGGGAGAAATCGTACACTTTCACATTTGGAAGAACGTTGCCGTTGTTATCAACTGCAACAATCTGCTCATCGCTCAACAGGCGAATTTCTGCATCGCTAACGCCTTGCGCCTTCAGTTGTTCTTTATAATGTGCCGTAATAATACGGTAGCCGTTGTAGGCATCTTCGCCGTGATGGAACTTGGAAGAACTGAACATGGAAAATCCTCTGCCCGGCTCAAAAAGAATAATTGGCAGCGGAATAGTCGCATGGTGCTGCTTACCATCGCTTCCTTCCCATGATACGAAGTGAAACTCGTGACCGTCCATTACGTGGCCAAAAATCACTTTGTTGGCATCAAACGCCTTCTTCTCACCATGACCATCACCGCCTTTTTCATC
>DATKHJ010000374.1:0-5813 GCA_035510335.1 Flavisolibacter sp.
ATGTAGTACGGACCGCCCACCACATCCAGCTCTTCGTTCGAGCGGAGTTCTTCCACTACGGTCAGCATATCAATGGGCTGACTTTTGCCCGACAGGCTTTTCATGGCGCGGAAAATGCGCTGGTGCGCATCCACGTAAAAACATTCCGATTTCAGAATTTCCGCCACCGTATCGAAAGCGCCTTTCTCCAGCATAATGGCACCCAGTACAGCTTCTTCCAGGTCGCGGGCCTGCGGCGGCACTTTTCCGTAAACCATGGTGCTTAAATCCAACGGTGCTTTGCGTCCTCTTTTCTTATCTCTGTTCAGATTCGGTATGTCCATACAGCTCTATTTGCATTGATAAAGAATCAATGACTTCGGGGTGGTTGGCAGCCTTAAAAAAGTATATTGAGTGGGGTCTGTTATCCTTGTCCGTAAGTCAGTGAACGAATATAAGGGGGAAGAAATCCGGCGTAACAAATCGGTAACATGTATATTAATCCACAGGTTAGGCCAATACTTACTAACAGGATCCCCGCAGTTATTCACTATCATCACTGGTTCTTTCCACAAAAGTCCCTTTTTTTACGCAAGTTTCCACCGGTTGTGAACAACTTGCCGTGGAAAAGATTCCGGAAGATTTTTTTGGAAAGTTTGACCAGAAGACAGAGTGTACCTGGGCCGTTTGGAAGCGGCTTTGCCGATGAAATGGCGATGGCTCCTGCGGGCAGCAAAGGGTAAAATGAGTCGCCGAAAAGCAGGTGTTGATAAATTTTACGGGCCAGGTGGCAGTGATACCATTGAGCTACGTTTCTCGATCGTTAAAGATGTTGGGTCACGAAGGACACGAAGACCCACAACGGCCACAACGCTTTGTGCTCTTCGTGCAAACCTTTGTGTTCTTCGTGCTCCTAAAAGCTCAGTAGAATTCCTAACCGTACAAGTGTGCGACGCAACCGGTGCTCAATCGATATTCCTGCTTCTGCTTCCAAAATCCCCATCCCTGCAATCGTTATATTTGCCCCCTCTTAAACAACACCTGACAATGACCATTTCCTATAATTGGCTTAGTGAATATCTCCCGGTAAAGCTTGATCCCGAAAGGCTTTCGCACATTTTAACCTCTGTTGGACTGGAAGTAGAAAAGATGGAAACTTTCGAAGAAGTAAAGGGCGGATTGAAAGGCTTAGTGCTTGGCGAAGTACTGGATGTGCAGCAACATCCCAACGCCGATAAACTGCGCCTGACAAAAGTAAATGTTGGCGATAACGTATTAAATATTGTTTGCGGCGCTCCCAACGTAGCAGCCGGACAAAAAGTAGTGGTGGCAACCGTAGGCACAACTATCTATCCAAGCACCGGTGACCCGCTGACGATGAAAGTGGCCAAAATCCGTGGCGAAGAAAGTCACGGCATGATTTGCGCCGAAGATGAAATTGGCCTGGGCACTTCGCATGCCGGCATTATGGTGTTGCCCGAAGATGTTACACCCGGCACACCGGCCGTAGATTATTTTAAGCCTTACAGCGATGTCATTTATGAAATTGGTCTTACGCCAAACCGCATGGATGCCATGAGCCATTGGGGTGTAGCACGGGATGTTTGCGCTTACCTCACGCACCACGATGGCATTGACGCAAAACCTGTGTTGCCGCAGACGGATTTTAAAGTTGACCAATCATTGTTGGATATCAATGTGATTGTTGAAGCCGAAGAAGCCTGCCGTCGTTATTCCGGCGTGTGCATTTCCGGCGTTACCGTTGGCCAATCGCCAAAGTGGTTGCAGGAACGTTTGAAGGCCGTTGGTGTTCGTCCCATCAACAACATTGTTGACATTACCAATTATATTCAGCACGAAACCGGCCAGCCGCTGCATGCGTTTGACTACGATGCCATCAAAGACAAAACCGTTGTGGTAAAAACGCTGCCGGAAGGAACACCGTTCGTTACACTGGATGAAAAAGAACGCAAGCTGAACGCAGAAGACCTGATGATTTGCGATGCATCTTCGCCCATGTGTATTGCCGGCGTGTTTGGTGGATTGCACAGTGGTGTAACGGAGGCCACGAAAAATATTTTCTTGGAAAGCGCCTGGTTCAATCCCACCTTCATTCGCAAAACATCGTTCCGCCATGGCTTGCGTACCGATGCGGCTACCCGTTTTGAAAAAGGCATTGATATTTCAAATACGGTGAATGTCGCCAAGCGTGCTGCCATGTTGATTAAAGAACTTGCCGGCGGCTTTATTGCGTCTGACGTAGTGGATGTATATCCTTCACAAGAACCAAAGAAAGCAGTTACGCTGACGTATGCTTTCTTAAAAAAATTGAGCGGCAAACTGTATCCGCCGGCTGCGGTGCGGGCCATATTGGAAAGCCTGCAGTTTGTGGTGTCAAAAGAAGACGAGAATGGATTGACCTTGCAGGTGCCTTATCACAAGCCTGATGTTTCGATGCCTGCCGATATTGTGGAAGAGATTTTGCGCATTGATGGTTTGGACAATATTGAAATCCCAACTTCCATTACCATTACACCTTCGGTGGAAGAAGATTACAAAGCCGACGCGCTGAAAGAAAAAGCATCAAGTGTTTTGACCGGTGCAGGCTTCACGGAAATTCTGACCAACTCTATCACCAACGCGGCTTATTTTACCGAAGAAGAACTGGTAACTTCTGTCAAACTGCTGAACAATTTGAGCAGTGAGTTGAACATGCTGCGTCCGTCCATGTTGCACACAGCACTGGAAGTCGTTTCGTTCAACATCAACCGCAAGAATAACAACCTGCGTTTTTTTGAATTTGGCAAAACCTACAGCAGCAATGGCGTTGGCGACTATGCTGAGAAAAATCATTTGTGCCTCTATGCCACCGGGCAGTTATCTGATAACAACTGGAAAGGCAAAGGCACGGCAACGGATGTTTACTATTTAAAAGGTGTCACACAATCGTTGTTGCAAACGCTGAACATCAAAGGCGCTGCGCTGGAAAAAGGCGATAACAGCGACCTGGATGTTTCATTGAATATTTTGATTGGACGAGAGAAAATTGGAGAGATCGGCATTGTAAAAAAATCACTCGCCACCAAATTCGATATCAAGCAGCAAGTTCTCTTCGCTGATTTCTATTGGGATGTGCTGATGCAAAAAGCCGGCAGCCGCATTGTCTTCAAAGAAATTGCAAAATACCCTTCTGTTGAACGTGACCTGGCGATGGTGGTACCGAAAAGCATGCAGTACGGCGACATCCAGGAGCAGATCAAAAAGCTTCGGTTGGCGCAATTACAGGACATGAAGCTCTTCGACATTTTTGAAAGCGAAAAACTGGGTACGGACAAAAAATCGCTGGCGGTGAACTTTACTTTTCTTGACGAAGAAAAAACGCTGACCGATAAAGAGATTGATTCGTTGATGGGCAAGATCATGACAACATTGGAAAAAAATTTAGGTGCTGAAATCAGAAAATAATGAGTGTTGTTGACCAGCAGTTTACCGTTCTGTACGAAAAGCTGCAGCAGTTGCTGCGGCAATACAACCGCCTGGAAAAAGAGAATGAAAAATTGCGGGATGAACTGGAAGAAGCAAGAACCCGTGAAGGCGCCACGCAGGGCAAAGTAGAAGAATTGCAACAGCAGATTTCTATTTTGAAGTTAGCCGCCGGCGAGATGTCGGAAAAGGACAAAAAAACCTTTGAGCGCCGGTTGAACCAGTATATCAAAGAGATTGATAAGGCAATTGCGTATTTAAGCGAATGATGATCGTGAGTGGTGAGTGGTCAATGGTGAATAACAGATGCCATCATTCACAACTCACAACTCACCATTCACTATTCACCACTCACCATTATGGAAGAACTCATTCCCCTCAACTTAGTCATCGGCGACAGAACCTACCGCGTACGCATTCAGCCAAAGGATGAAGAAGTGGTGCGGAAAACAGTGAAGACGATCAATGACAAGATTATTGAATTTAAAACGGCGTTTGCAGGAAAAGACCTGCAGGATTACATTGCCATGGTGCTGGTGTGGTTTGCAACGGAGCAGAACGCAGCAATTTCGAACCAGGTGAATTTGGACAATGTGAGCAGCCGGTTGCAAACGTTGGAGAAGATGATTGATGGGGTGCTGGATAGAGATAAATCTTAATGCTGAAGGATTTCCATGCATGAACGTTATTTTGTATGAGTGCTTCTGTAACATTTTTACAATTCAAATCGGAATTCAATCTTTATAAAAATCTTGTAAAGAAAATTTCTGCTGATGAAATTCAAGTTCTCTGGTACATGGATTTTTATGATGGAATGCTTTCAGGCATGGTACGTTATGAAGAACAAGATTGCTTGGCCGAAACAATAACCGATTATACCCAAGCAATTCGTCCAAGAGTATTTGCGGTGCTTCAATTAACTG
Organism: Flavisolibacter sp.; assembly: GCA_035510335.1. GTDB lineage: Bacteria > Bacteroidota > Bacteroidia > Chitinophagales > Chitinophagaceae > Flavisolibacter. The sequence continues at coordinate 4,386 of DATKHJ010000374.1, forward strand.
AAGAACAGATAAAAGAGGCCAACTATTGGCACAGTCTATTTGAGAAACATGTAGACTTCGGACGTAAACCCCAGTCAGAGCATCATCTATTTTATGAGTCTTACCAACGCAGAGGTGATCTCAATTACGAGATGAATTCTGTTATTGCTTGGTATCTTGAAGCAGATAAATAAACAGACCCATAAGGTTTTGAAAACCTCATAGGTCTTACAAAGCTGGCAACTTCTTCCTATAAATCTCCGCCTTCTGCTCAATCGTCAGCTTAAAATACCGCGGCGAAGGCGAGGGCAGTATATCCACCGGATAAGCCGGGAACATCTTTTTAAATTCCTTCTCCACAAAGCGGCTGGTGCACAACACTTCCGGACGAAATTCTTTCAACACCCTTGCAATCTCCTCTTTATTATACTCCACAATTTCTAAGTTCTCATCCAGGTTGCTTCCCTGTTTACGAATCACCGATTTAAAAATATCGGTCATGCCAATGCCCGCCTCCCGAAACAGCTTTTGTTTTGCTTCCTTGCTTTTCAGTTCGCGGCTGTACGTTTTTTCCAAAATTCGCCACAACTGGTTCAGCGGTGCGCCGTAAAACCAGGCATCATCAGTCAATCCTCCGCGGCTTTGCTCCTTGCCCGGGAAACTTCCCAGGATTAGGCATTTCATTTTGGGCGGAATAAAAACCGCGAAAGGGTGGTGCTCAACTTGAAGGTCTGCCATGCTTCTTTCCCTGCAATTCCCTTTCCACCTGCCAACCTCTGCCAAATGATTAAAATAAACCTGCTTTCTCTATCTTCGCTGACCTGACTAAACGGTCGGAATGAGACAGTTATACCCAAATAAAACAATAAAACTATCGATTCATGGAACTCAGCATAGTGACTCTGATTGTTGCCGTTGTGGCCCTTGTAGTGGGCATCATCGCCGGTAAATTCATCTTCGCCAAAGACACAAGAAAGAAAGTAGAAGAGGCCGAACTGCATGCGCAAAGCCTGCTTAAAGAGGCCGAATTAAGAGCCGAAACCGTTCGCAAAGAGAAAGAACTGGCGGCCAAAGAAAAGTTTGTTCAACTGCGGGCAGAACACGACAAGGAAATTCTGGAACGCAACCGCAAAATGGGCGAAGGTGAAAACCGCCTGCGCCAGAAAGAACAAACCATTAACCAGAAAACAGAACAGCTTGAGCGCCAGATAAAAGAAAACGCGGCCATTAAAGACAACCTGACCCGCCAGATGGATGTGATCAAGGTAAAACAAACCGAACTGGAAAAACACCAGGAAGAACACACCCGCCGCCTGGAAAAAATTGCCAACCTCACGGCCGAAGAAGCAAAATCGCAGTTGATTGAAACCATGAAGCAGGAAGCCCACTCCCAAGCGCTGGGACTGCAGCAGGAAATCATTGACGAAGCAAAACAAAAAGCCAACAAAG
>DATKHJ010000375.1:0-6495 GCA_035510335.1 Flavisolibacter sp.
ACGGTGAACGGCTCCGACTCGCCCCTGCCGCTTGCGCTGGAAAAAGTGGTGGGCAGCGGCGATGTGTTTTATCACCTGTTAATTACGGTTGGCTTGTTTGGGTTGATTGCTTCGTTTCATGGATTGATCCTGGCCGCAGGCCGCTCCACGCTGGAATTTGGGAGGGTAAAGTTTGCGCCGCAATTTTTAGGAAAGATTCATCCGAAGTTTCAAACGCCGGCCAATGCCTTGCTGGTAAACATGAGCATTGGCATTGCGGTGTTGCTCACCGGGAAAACCGGCGAGATTATTACCATCGCCGTTTTTGGTGCCTTGAGTTTGTATGTGCTATCGATGATAGCCGTGCTAAAACTGCGAAGGGCAGAACCAGAAATGGTGCGGCCGTTTAAAGTGCCGTTCTACCCGTTGCTGCCGGTTACGGCGCTGGTCATTGCATCGGTTTCCCTCATTGCCATGTGCATTTTTAACCCGGTGCTGGCGGCTGTTTATTTCCTGCTTGTAGGCGGCAGTTTCGGGCTCTTCAAAATTTTTTCTGCTTCACGCTACACCAAGAATGTTTAATTTATAACCCAAAGAATGGCGATGAATAAAAGCGAGATCATTCGGTATGTGAAAGAGCACCCTTCGGGCAAAGTAAAGATTGCCTTTGCCGATATTGACGGCGTGCTACGGGGCAAATACATTTCGGCGGAAAAGTTTCTATCGGTATGCGAAGGTACCACCGGTTTTTGCGACGTGGTGTTTGGCTGGGATGCGGCCGATGTGGCTTACGACAATGCCCGCTACACCGGCTGGCAAACCGGTTACCCCGATTGCCCGGCGCAGATTGATTTGGCAACGTTTCGAAAAATTCCCTGGGAGGCCGATGTGCCTTTTTTTCTTGGCGATTTCCTGGATGCAGAAGAAAAGCCTTCGCCGGTTTGTCCGCGCCAGTTGCTGAAGAAAGTTTTGGCTGATGCCGAAGCACTTGGTTACACGACGGCCTTCTCGCAGGAATTTGAATGGTTCAATTTTGCGGAAACGCCGCAGTCGGCGGCCGACAAACAATTCAGAAACCTAACACCGCTTACGCCGGGCATGTTTGGTTATTCGGTTCTGCGCAGCACCTTAAAAAATCCCTTCTTCTCCGACCTGTTTGAGTTGCTTAAAAACTTTGGCGTGCCGCTGGAAGGTTTGCATACAGAAACCGGTCCGGGTACGTACGAAGCGGCCATTGCCTACTCAGGAATTTTAGAAGCCGCCGACAGGGCCGTGCTGTTTAAAACAGCGGTGAAAGAAATTGCGTACCACCACGGCATCATGGCCACGTTTATGGCAAAGATCAACGAGAACCTTCCAGGCTGCGGCGGCCATGTGCACCAAAGCCTGTGGCGAAACGATAGCAATGTTTTTTTCGATGAGAAAGGGGAGGGAAAGATCAGCGAAACGGCGAAGCAATACATTGCCGGTCAGCTGCATTGCCTGCCGCAGATTCTGCCCATGTTTGCACCCACTATCAACAGCTACAAACGATTAGTGGAAGGGGCCTGGGCTCCTACAACACTCACCTGGGGGCTGGATAACCGCACGGTGGCCTTGCGGGTGTTGCCGGGCAATGCTAAATCGTGCCGGTTGGAGACAAGGGTTGTTGGCGCGGATGTAAATCCTTACCTGGCCATGGCGGGTTGCCTGGCGGCAGGACTGTACGGCATAAAGCAGAAGCTGGCATTAAAACAACCGGCAACGGTTGGCAATGGCTACCGCGATTACACAAACGGAACGCTGCCCAAAACACTGGAAGAAGCTACCGCAAACATGAAGGGCTCGGCGGCGGCAAAAGAACTCTTTGGCGAAACCTTTGTTGAGCATTTTGTGCAAACAAGGGAGTGGGAGTGGAAGCAGCATTTAAAAGCCGTTACCGATTGGGAGTACAAACGTTATTTTGAAATTATCTAGAGGTGAGGCGGCCGTATAATTCATTGTGTTCTTCGTGTTTTCTCAGTGCCCTTTGTGTAACTTTTTTAAGAACACAGAGAACACGAAGCACTACTAAGTATATAACGTAGCTTACAATCTTATTATAAAATGAATTTTGAAACCATCGTTCAATACAATTTTCCTACAACCATTCGCTTTGGTGTTGGCGCCAGCAACGAATTAGGTGATTACCTGAAAAAGCACAACCTGCAACGTCCGCTGGTAGTGACAGACCCGGTTGTGGCGCAACTGCCTTTTTTTAAAAAGATCATTCATGATTTAACTGCAAAAGGTCTTTCGCCGGAAGTCTTTCACGACCTGCACAAAAACCCGGTCAAGTCAGATGTGTACAAAGGCACCGATGTTTGGGATGCAACGCAGCGTGACTGCATTGTAGGCATTGGCGGCGGCGTAGCGCTGGATGTGGCAAGGGCTATTTGTTTGCGGGTGAACCACCGCGAAGACCTGTTCAAATACGATGACCTGGTTGGCGGCGATGTGTATGTGACCAACGACGTACCGCATTTTATTACCATTCCAACCACCGCCGGTACCGGCAGCGAAGTTGGCCGCAGCGCCATCATTGCCGATGATGAAACGCACCAGAAGAAAATTCTTTTCTCGCCAAAGCTTCTTGCAAAAATTGTGTTTGCCGATCCGCTGCTTACGGTGGACCTGCCGCCGTTTGTAACGGCCGCTACCGGTATGGATGCACTGACACACAACATGGAAGCCTTCCTCGCAAAAATGCATCACCCCATTTGCGAAGGCATTGCGCTGGAAGGGATTCATCTCATTCACCAATCGCTTGACAAGGCCGTGAACAATCCCGATGTGGAAGCACGAAGTAAAATGTTGCTGGGTTCCATGATGGGTGCCATTGCTTTTCAAAAAGGGCTGGGTGTTGTGCATTCGCTGGCGCACCCGCTATCGGCTTTGCTGGATACGCACCATGGTCTGGCAAACGCCGTAAACATTCCATACGGAATGGAGTTTAACATCAGCGGTTGCGAAGAGAAGTTCCGGCGCATTGCCCGAACGCTTGAATTAAAAGACGAAAGCGGCGAAGCGGTGGTGCAGTACCTGTTCGGGCTGAACTCCCGCATCAACATACCGCACAAGCTGCAGGAGATTGGCGTGAAGGAAGAACATCTTGAGCCTCTGGCAGATTTGGCCATTGCCGATTTTGCACATCCCAACAATCCTAAGCCGGTGACCCGGGAAGATTTTCTGCAACTCTATCAAAAGGCGTTCTAACGCCATCAACTAATTTCAAAACATGAAACAGCGCAAGCGAATCGGGATTAGTTTTTCCCGCACCAATTTTCATTTTTACTGGAACTGGTTTACCAAAGAAGACCTGTCCTGTGATCTTGAACTGCTTGAATTATCGTTTGAAAAGGCCAATACGGAAGATTTTGCCCGCTGCGATGGTTTTGTGCTGACCGGTGGCGTTGACATTCATCCTTCGCTTTATGGCGGCAATGAATCGTACGCCAACCAGCCAGGCGAGTTTCAGCCTGAACGTGATGCGTTTGAAAAAAAGATCTACCACTATGCACAGTTGCACCGTCTGCCGCTGCTGGCTATTTGCAGGGGCATGCAACTGGTCAATGTATTGAACGGCGGCAAGCTGTTGCAGGACCTGGACAGTGCAAATGCGGTTCACCGCAAAGAAGGCGAGCAGGATAAACTGCATGCCGTGCAGGTGAAACCCAATACGCTGCTGCAGCAAATAACAGGCGTGGCGGAATCGCAGATCAACAGTGCCCATCACCAGGCGCTGGACCCTGCTGCTATTGGTGAAAACCTTTGGGTAAGCGCTGTTGCGGAAGACGATGGCTTTATTGAAGCCATTGAATTCAAGGAGAAGGCAGACAAACCATTTATGATAGGTGTTCAATGGCATCCCGAACGAATGGCGGAAAAAGAGCAGGATCCTTTTTCGCAAAACATCAAGGAATATTTTCTGGCAGAAATAAGAAGAACAGGTGGGAAGACATTGGTGGTTGTTAATCCTGCCACAGAAGAAATCATCGCAACACTTAACGAGGACACGCAGCAATCTGTCGCTGAAAAATCAGCGCAGCTAAAAAAAGGACAAAAAGCCTGGGAGAAAAAAACGGTGGAAGAGCGGGTAGCTGTTTTGCAACACTTTTCTGCGCTGCTGCAAAACAACCTGGAAGTGCTTGCGGCCACCTTAACCAGTGAAGTGGGCAAGCCCTTGCAGCAGTCACGCAACGAAGTGAACGGCGCCTGCAACCGCATTAAATGGCTCACCGAAAATGCCGCCAAATACCTGGCCGATGAAATGATGACCGATGAAGAAGGCCTGCAGGAAAAAATACGGTATGAACCACTGGGTGTTGTTTGCAATATTTCTGCATGGAACTATCCTTACCTCGTTGGCGTAAACGTTTTTGTGCCGGCGCTATTGGGTGGGAACGCGGTGTTGTACAAACCTTCTGAGTACGCAACGCTAACCGGTTTGCAAATAGAAAAGTTGTTGAAAGAAGCCGGTGTGCCCGATGATGTTTTCCAGCTTGTGATTGGCAGCGGTGATGTAGGTGAATACCTTCTTGATTTGCCGCTGGATGGTTATTTCTTCACCGGGTCGTACAAAACAGGCCAATACATTTACCAGCGTGTAGCACCAAAAATGGTTCCCTGCCAGTGCGAGTTGGGCGGGAAAGATCCGCTGTATGTTGCCGATGATGTGAAAGACATTAAGGCCGTTGCCGCCGCTACTGCCGATGGGGCTTTTTACAACAACGGGCAAAGCTGCTGCGCAGTGGAACGCATTTATGTGCACGAAAACATTTACGAAAAATACATTGCCGAATTTGTAGCCGAAGTTGCATCGTTTACAACAGGTGCACCAACGGAAGAAGGTGTTTATATTGGTCCGCTGAGCAGGAAAGCGCAGCTGGATTATTTGCAGCAACAGGTAGATGATGCGGTTGCCAAAGGTGCAAAACTGCTGGCCGGCGGAAAGAAGATTGCCCGTAGCGGTTATTATTTCAGTCCAACCGTTTTGACCGATGTAACGCATAACATGCAGGTGATGAAAGAAGAAAGCTTTGGTCCGCTGATTGGCATAATGAAAGTGAAAGATGATAACGAAGCTGTCAGCTTAATGCAAGACTCGGACTACGGCTTAACAGCATCGGTGTACAGTTGCAGCCAGGAGCGGGCAGAAGACATTTTAAAGCAACTCGACACCGGCACCGGTTACTGGAACTGCTGCGACCGGGTTAGCGCTGCGGTGCCCTGGAGTGGAAGAAAAAATTCGGGTTTTGGCAGCACCTTGTCGCATGTTGGGTTGCGGGCTTTTGTAAGGCCAAAGGCATTTCATTTGCGGAAGTAGGAGGAGGAATGAGGTAGGAGGGAGGAAGTCGGAAGTCGGAAGTGAGAGGTCAGACGTCAGACGTGAGAAGTGAGAACTGATGATACAAGTTTGCAGTTAGAAGTTGGCCGTTGGCAACATAGGTTGGATGTGGTTCTTTTTAAAGAAACATTGTTCTGTTTATTGCAAACTGCTAAGTTTTAACTGCAAACTCATCTTGTGTAACCTATTTTAACCAGCTGCATAATTCGTCATGGCGTCCATCATTCGCATCACTTTCATACCTTCTTCGCCGCTGCAGGGGTTGGGCGAAGCATCTAAGAAATATTCCACCACTTTCTGAATCATCGGTTGCTGTACGTGTTGCAGCGGTTCAAAAGACAACTGTTCAACTTTATCGTTAACCGTCAGTTCTACCGGCTGGTGATCAAACACGCTGAAACGAATCGTGCCCTTTGTTCCAATAATCTCACAACAATCTTTTTTCACCGGCACGGCAAAACACCAGGCGCCGTTGAAAACAATTCCCTTGTTGAAAACGATTTGTCCGCAGGTGGTATCATCCGCCGCGTAAAGCCCGGCACTGTTGCGTGATATGCCGCTAACAGCTTCCGGCTTGCCGAAAAAGTACAGCATCAGGTCAAGCTGGTGCGGTGCCAGGTCGTAAAACAAGCCACCACCCGAAACCTGCGGGTTGAGTCGCCAAGGAACTTCTGTTTGTGCTATCGTTTCGCTTTTATCTGGACGAAAAAATTGCATGTTCACAAAGCGTACATCGCCAATCGCTTTTTCATCAAGCAGCGATTTGATTTTTAAAAACAAGGGTTGCTGGCGGCGATAATGCGCAATGCTAAGTTTGACGCCGGTTTCTTTTGCTATGGCAACAATGCGTTGCGCCGCGTCGGTATGAATGGCCATTGGCTTTTCGAGGTAAACAGGCTTGCCTGCCTGCATTGCTTTAATGGCATATTCTTCATGTGAATCGGGTGGCGTGGCAACATAAACAGCATTAACGGCGGGGTCGTTTATCAGGTCGTCCGCATTGGTGTACCATGTTTTTACGCCGTGTCTTTCTGCGTAATCTTTCACTTTGTCTTCGCTACGGCGCATCACCGCTGCAAGGTGCGACTGCGGCACTTTTTGAAATGCCGGTCCGCTCTTAACTTCCGTTACATTGCCGCAACCTATAATGC
>DATKHJ010000376.1:0-4770 GCA_035510335.1 Flavisolibacter sp.
CCTTTTCTTCGTCGTCAAAATCGTGAATGGCGGCTTCCAAAAGCTCGACGGCTTTTTCCTGCTGGTCAAGCGCCAGGTAAACTTCCGTCTTAAGTATGTAAAGATTAATGTCTTTAGAATCAAATAGTTCGGCCTTTTCTAAAATTTCCAAGGCCCGGTAATATTTGCGGGTAGCCAGCAGCAGATCCGCTTTTTTTATCAGCAAAACAGAAGAAAACGGGAAATATTCCAAGGCGGTATCCGCGGCTTCCATGGCCTTGCTCAGTTCTTCCCGTTCATCGTAATATTCAATAATTTTTTCAAACGCTTCTTCTTCAATAAAACCGCTGCTCCCATTGCGGAGGTTATTGTAGATTTTCAGTAGTTCATCTATGCTCTCTCTGTCTTCGTGTGGGTCTGACTTCATAAAATGCTCTCCTCGCTAACAAATTAAGGTGAATCCAACAAAAAACTACTAGTTAAACAACAAAATTCCACGCCAGTCGTTAATGTAATTGTAAAGAAAATGGCTTGAGGTTGAAAGAATGTTAATAATTAATATTATCTTTGCCGAATAATGAACCTATCGTCCAAAATAACTGGCCGCTTTTTAAAGAGAAAAATCGCTACGCTGATGCTGATTTCTGCATCGGTTTGCGCTTTTGCTACTTTGGGCGACGATAGTGGCAAAAAAGCCAAAAAGGATAACGCTTCCGTTTTGCTTCCTTACAGTTCAAAAAATTTTTCGCTTCGATCCAATTATAATTACAAGGGCAACAATTTCTTCAGCGCACCCGAGAAGAAAAACTTTATTATGCTGAACCCTGTGGTTACTTATCACAAAGGCAATGCGGCTTATGTATTGCCACTGAAGAAAATGCCGCTGATGGGTAAGATCAAGTTTACCTTCGCTCCGCAGAAATACTAATTATCTCCCTCCCTTACTTTCCGTATAAGTCATTACCCTGAAACCTGATTTCGGCAGGTCGAATTTTGCTGCAGGCACAGGTGCAAAGCTCACTTTTGAAGCCGTATAGGTTACTTTAAGATTTCCCATTGTTGTTTCGTACTCCAATGCCAATCCGGGAAGGTTGCGGTTTAAGTACTGAAAGTCTTTTCCCTCTACCGTAATATCAGGTGTGTACCAAACCGTGAAGGTTGAGCCGTCAGGCAGTGTGCCAATAGCTTTTTTTGCCGTAAAGCCTTGAATGTTCTTGGTAGCAGCATTATCGTAAGTAAAGGTTACGTTCTCGTACTTTTTGTTTGCATCCATCCAATCCGCAGGAGTATAGGTAATCATATACTTTTGCTCACCATATTCTTTTAAAACGGTAATCTCCTTTTTGGCCGGAGTTTGATTGATAATGGTTGTTTGCGTTCCCAACGAGCTCACCATTTCCGTACGGGTTTTTCCACCCTTGATGTAAACCACACTGGTTGCACCATTCAGGTAATCGGCATTCTGCGGCTTGTCTGAACCCGTGCTGATGGTAATATCATAGAGAACAGAACCTTCCGTTAGCTTTTTCTGCGCCAGCGCAGGCAATGACAAAACGGCTAATGCAATGGCTACTCCAAACTTATTCGTAAATATCTTTTTCATATTCTTTCCTTATCAGACGAGACAAATATCAGCAAAAGTTGCGCTACCATTTTTTCGTCTTCATCTTAGACTAAAGAAACAGCTTAAGCTTAATGAACAAAAGAAGCGTTTTGTTAATGTTGTTAAAACAAAAGCACCCGGTACCGGGTGCTTTTTAGAATTTAATTGAACGATTTATCAGAAACTAAGTTCCAGCCGGTTGTTTCTTGGATTCACATCCGCAAGGCGGGAAGAAGGATCAATTTCCACCGAACGAATGTCAGTGAGCCTTTTGGTAGTCGCAATGCTGAAACTGGGGCTTGTCCAGCGCCAGGGCGCATACACCTTACGGGCCGTTTGCTCCGGCTCTGCAGGCTTTTCGCCAAACATCTGGTAGGCCGGCACATAATGCCACTCACTGCTGCCATCTTTGAAAGTAATCTTCACGTCAATAGGCATTGGCATAACGCCAATTTTTGCCAGTCGAATATTGGTTGCACCGCCTGCTTCCCAAAGGCTGTCAATGCTGTAATCAATGGTTTTTGTGCTGTTTACCCAATATTCTTTGTACCAATCGAGTTTCAGTCCGCTTACTTTTTCGGCCACCCGCATAAAATCATTTACGTTGGGATGTTTGAATCGCCACTGGCGATAATATTCCAGCATGATTTTATCACGGATTGCATCGCCGACAATGTAGCCTAACTGCGCCAGGAAGACTGCTCCTTTAGAGTAAGACGCCGTTCCATAAGCAACATTGGTATTGTAATGGTCGGCATGTGTTGTCATTGGTTCTTCCAGTCCTGATCTAACTAAGCCGAAATAAGCATTGTAATCTCCTTCGTGTGGATTCTCTTTCGAATCTTTCAGGAAAGCAATCGCTTCATTTTCTGCAAAGGTGGTGAATCCTTCATCCATCCAGGGATAAAGTGATTCGTTTGTAGCCAGCATTCCCTGGTACCAACTGTGCAAGAATTCATGTACAGTTACACCATCGCCAGGGCCGCTCACCATTGTTGCCATCGGGTACTCCATACCACCATCGCCGCCATGAATCCATGAATATTGTTTGTAAGCGTAGGCGCCAAATTTCTTCTCTACAAACGGAATAATCTTTTCCATTTTTGGAATGATCTGCTCCCAGTCCGCCACCCGTTTATCCGTTTTATCATACAGCACATGCAGGGTTAAATCGGGACGAATCTTTTTAGAAAGATGGACAAAGTCAGGATCGGCTGCCCAGGCGAAATCATGCACATTGGGCGCAGAAAATTTCCAGGTTAATTTGTCACCGGCGGGACGAACAACCTTTGTTCCTTGTTCTTCGTACCCATAGCCTACCTGTGCAGCATTTTGGAGGTAACCAGAGCCGCCAATGATGTAGTTTTTATTGATGTTGATGGTCACATCATAGTCGCCCCAAACACCATGGAACTCGCGGCCTACATAAGGTGTGGGATGCCAGCCTTCGTAATCGTATTCGGCAATTTTGGGGTACCACTGCGTCATAGTATAACGAACGTTGGTAGAAGGATTGTCTCTTCCGCTGCGACGGATCTGCAAGGGAACTTGCGCATCCCATTGCATATCAAATGACACTTGTGTTTTGGGGAGAATGGGTTTGTCAAGAATAACTTCCAAAATGGTTTCGTGGAGTTTTGTTTTCTGCTCACGGCCATTCATTTTAATGGATGCCACTTTTTGATAGCCGATTTCTTCCGGCTTCAGGTTGATGATGCGGTCTCTTACCCGGGTATCCCAATCGGGCACACGGCTATTGCCACGCTGCACCTGCACAGTGCCTTGCCTTCTGCTACGTTCGTCCATCATACTCCCGGGCTGAAACGCATTCCAGTACAAATGAAAAAACACTTTGGTTAATGTATCTGGTGAATTGTTCCAATAGTTGATGGTTTGTTTTCCTTTGTACTGGTTGGTTTGCACATCCATGTCAATGTTCATGGTGTACTTCACCCGCTGTTGCCAGCGATCGGGTTGAGCGAACATGTTAATTGCAAAAAGGAGAAACAGCGAAAGAAAAATCGTCTTCATATTAGAATCTTAACGGGTTATACCTTAGCTTTCGAAAGACGTAAATTTCGTGTAATGGTGGTATAACAAAAAGAAAAAGTGTATTTCACCTTAATAAAAAAGCAGCCATCGGGCTGCTTTTGAATATGATCTTCTTGGGTTTTCACTTATAAATAATCTTAAGGGCAGGACGTTTGGCTGGATTAGCATGACGCATACTTGCAAACACGACTGATCTCCACAAAGCTTCAGTTTTTAGCCGCAAGCAGAAGCCAGCAGTTTTATCGGGAGTTAGCGTTCGCATATCTTTCACAAGTTGCGTTACGTCAATATTGGTCACATCATAATTAAAACTGGCACCTGTTTGTGGTAGTTCAACCTGACCTGCTGTAGTAGTAGCAGGCTGATTATTCCATGTTATTGTCGTTTGATTCCAGTTCTCAGTTACCCGCTGAATCAGTAAATTATTAGCACCCTGATTGCCTTGTGGAATCGTGTTATACGAGGGCAAACCATAGAGTGAAAGTTTTGCCGAAACAATTTCGGCGTTTGGTGGCAGGGAACTGAGATCAAAAGAGATAAATGATCGGGAGGTAACAGTACCAATTCCATTTCCGGAAGGAGAAGTTGCTGATGGTAACTCCTGCGCAACATTTGTATTGCTGTATACATTGCTGCTGGCCCAAATCGGATCTGCGTCGTTAAAAGCTACATATATGCTTTGTCCGCTATTGGGTCCACTACCAATAACGATTGAGTCAGTACAGGGTCCCCATTTAGGGATTCCATCACACAGGGTAAGAACGGAGCCATTTGCACCGACAGGGATAGTTGTCCATTTCTCACCTGTCCAATAAAGCATCTCTCCACGCATTCCCCCTTTTTTTGAAAGAGCTAACCATTTGCTACCCTCCCAATAATAATAACCAGGCAATACTCTTGCCGAATCAGGTCCTGCTATAGCAGTATTGTATATTAATAAACCGATTGCAGGTTTAGATACCGGATCTGGGCGGTTTGTTGCGGTTAAAGAAATTCGTGGCGGCAAAAACCCTTTAGTATCACTATAAACATCCAGCATAGCAGAACTATCTGGTGTGGTGCCAATTCCCATTTGACAGATTGAGATTTGGCAAATGAATAATAAGAATAAAGCAGTTAGTGTAAAGCGTTTCATC
>DATKHJ010000377.1:0-3924 GCA_035510335.1 Flavisolibacter sp.
ACATTATAGCGTGTTGGGGTAGAACCCGTCCACACATCAACCGCAACCGGCAGTGTAAAGATTTTATCGCCGGCCTGCTTTTGTTCTACAATGGCCATGGCTCTTTTGGATGCGTTGTCGTAACTGTAGGTAATGTTCAACTCTGGGTGCCCGCTGTTAAAGAACCATTGGTTAAAGAACCAGTTGAGGTCTTTGCCGGTTACTTCTTCAAAAGCCAGGCGCAACTGGTGGGCTTCCGCTGCTTTAAACTTGTTGGTAGTGAGGTAAACATTCAGCGATTTAAAGAAAGCGCTGTCGCCAACAAACCTGCGCAGCATTTGCAGAATAGCGCCGCCTTTGTTGTAGCTCACCGCATCAAACATGTCTTCTTTATCGTTGTAGTTAAACCGAACAAGGTCTTTGCTTTCGCTGCGGCTTCTCAGGTAGCCGTTGGCCGAATTGTAGCGTTCTTCATCGCCGGCATCTTTGCCGTAATAGTATTCGTTCCATAGCTGCGAACCCAGCGTTGCAAAGGATTCATTCACGGTCAGGTTGCTCCAGCTTTCCGCCGTTACATAATCGCCAAACCATTGGTGAAACAGTTCATGCGCAATCACTTCTTCCCAACGGTTACCATCGGTTAACTCCCTTGCATCCTGCTGTGCCGTTTCGCCGTGCAGCGTAGCGGTGGTGTTTTCCATGGCGCCGCTCACATAGTCGCGGGCTACCATCTGGGCATATTTCACCCAGGGATATTCTACCCCGGTAATGCGGGAAAAATAAGCCATCATAGCCGGCGTGTTACCAAAAATGCGGCGGGCCACCGGTGCGTATTCTTTCTCTACATAATAGCTTACTTCCTTGCCTTTGTAGGTGTCTTTCACCACGGCATAATCACCAACGCCAATAAAGAAAAGATAAGGTGCATGCGGCAGGTCCATCTTCCAATGATCGGTGCGGGTGCCGTCGGTATTTTTCTTTTGCGAGATTAGTTTACCGTTGCTCAGCGAAACATATTTCGAGGGCACGGTAAGAATAAATTCCTGTGTTGTTTTTTGTCCCGGACGATCAATCGTTGGCACATAAACCGACGTGGCTTCGGTTTCACCCTGCGTCCATATTTGCGTGGGTTTTTCTTTGTCTTCGCCCAACGGGTTGATGAAGTATAAACCTTTTGCATCGGTAATGGCAGCACTGCCTTTTGCCTGGAACTCGTTTGGCTTGGCAACGTAGTCGATATAGATGGTGTAGCTTTCGTTGTTACGGTAAGTTTTGTCTAGGTCAATGTTCAGGAACAAACCATCGTAGTTGTATTTCAACTTAGTGTTGCGACCGCCTTTTACAACAGCTACTTCTTTAATGTCCATGCCTTTTGCATCGAGCAGCAACGAATCGGTTGGATAAAAATGGGGCTTGAGGGTGATCCACACCTTGCCAATCAGTTGTTGTTTGGCATAGTCAAACCGGGCATCAAGCTTTGTGTGCACCAGGTTGTTGATGCGTTCCGGCGTGGCCTGGTAAACCTTAGGCGACTGGTGCACCTGTTGCTGTGCCGAGCCAAGCAGGAAAAGAAGGAGAAGGGGAAACAGTACAATACGTCTCATATTCGGAATGAATTTGTGCAAATGTAATGGTTCGGTTATGCCAAGTTGCGGGAAGGCCGGAAAAACCCTGAAGCCTTTGGCCGCGTAGTTTTCCGTGGCCTTCTTCCTGAATTACGCAGGCAAAAAAAACGCAATTTCAACCTTGTGCACGGGGCCGCTTTTCTCTACCTTGCCCCCGCGTTCAATCCGCTTACCTATGCATTTAATGATGTACATCGGCAATGACCTGATTGAGGCCGTTCCTTTAGAGAAAGAGCAGGTGCCCATTCCTGGCTACCTGGGTGGCATTAAGCGCCATTTGAAAGAGAAATATTATTTGCTGATCATGGAATCGGACGTGGTGCCGGAGTTCTTGGTTAGCGATATGCAGACAACCGCCTAAGGCGCGGTTGGACGTGAGTCATTTGCCGCCGGGTGAATGAAATGAGCAGGATTTAGTTTTTTGTAGATAATGGTGGACAACTCGCCAATGCGTTTGCGTTCTTCCGCCAGTTCCTCCCAGGTAACACCGGCCAGCAGCTTTTCTTCCAGCTGCCGCTCCTCTTCGCGGTGAAGCATCCTGAGTTTATCAACATCTAATTGCCACAATTCTTTTTTCACGTGTATAAAGTTTCACTGGTAATGCAACAAAAAGGGTTCCGATACAGTGCTAACGAAATTAAAAAGTTATTAGTGTGTATAAGTTCAATGGATGAGAGGTAAAAAAAGGATGCAGGCGCAACATAAATTTTACTTTGCTTTCCTGCGTGAATCCATCCGCTCACAATACGTCCATTTTCTTCAACAACCCTTTCTTTCAGCCATCTATAAATCAATCTGGCGAGAAATGTACAAACTGCTTTATCCCTGAGGCCGTTGGTGTAGCCAGTTTCTGTATTTTTAATCCCTTCACCAATTCTTTTTCAGATTTATGAAAATGCGATATTGCTTTAGTTTTTGCCTGCTTCTTGCAAGCTCAATTCTTTCTGCGCAAACCAACCTGGCACCGCTGACGGTTGACAAGATCATGCGTGACCAGAAATGGATTGGCGCTTCACCGTCTAACCCTTACTGGAGTGCCGATGGCCGCTATCTTTTCTTTTCGTGGAACCCCGAAAAGAAGATGAGCGACTCCCTCTACTACATTACCCTTACCGATAAAACGCCCAAAAAAGCAACGGTGGAAATGCGGCAGGAGACGCCTTCTTTCAACAGCATTGTGTACAACACAACAAAAACAGCTTATGCCTATGTAAAGAACGGCGACCTGTACTATGTGGATGCGCAAAAGCGGGAGCGCCGCATTACACAAACGGTGGATGGGGAATCGAATCCGCAGTTTATTGCAAACAACAGCAAGATTGCATTTAACCGTGCGCAGAACGTGTATGCATGGGACATTGCCACCGGCGCCACGGAACAACTTACCAATTTTGTTCGCGGCAATTCAGGAAGAGAAGCGGCACTGAACACGCAGGAAAAATGGCTGCAGCAGGATGCGATAAGAATGTCGGAAGTGTTGCAGGAGCGAAAAGCCAAGCGTGATTCGGCCGAAGCCTACAACAAGCGCACAAGAGCCAGAGAGCTGCGCTCTATTTATACCGAAGACAAAAATGTTTTCGGTACGGTGGTTTCTCCCGATGGACGGTTTGTTGCCTACCGCTTAATGCGCCAGGCAATGGGAACAAAAAACACCATCATTCCAAACTATGTAACAGAGTCCGGCTTTACAACTGATATCAATGGCCGCACAAAAGTGGGAGCAGCGCAATCAGCCAGCGAGTTTTACATTTTTGATCGTGAAAAAGATACGGTGCTGTTGGTAAAGACCGATGCTATTCCAGGCATTAACGATGCCCCCGATTATGCAAAAGATTATCCTGTTAAAGACACTACAAGAAGAAAAGCGGCTGCCCGTTCGGTTAGCGTTCGCGGACCGGTGTGGAACGAAAGCGGAACAAAAGCGGTGGTGGAAGTTCGCTCCGGCGATAACAAAGACCGCTGGATAATGCTGCTTGACGCGGCAACAGCCACGTTGAAAAACATCGATCGGCAACGCGACGAAGCATGGATTGCCGGTCCCGGCATTTTTATGCTGCCGATGTGGCTTGACGAGAACACCATTCTTTACCAAAGCGAAGCCACCGGTTATTCGCACCTGTACAAAGCCGATGTAAACACCGGCACCAAAACGCCTCTCACCAGCGGCAATTTTGAAGTAAGCAGCGTGCAGCTGTCGAAAGATAAAAAGACGATTTACTTTACGTCCAACGAACCGCATCCCGGCGATTACCAGTTCTACCGCATGCCGGTGAACGGCGGTAACAGGGAAAAGCTTACCAACGTTAGCGGCATTAACCGC
>DATKHJ010000378.1:0-2268 GCA_035510335.1 Flavisolibacter sp.
TTGCTTGTGTTGTTGAACAGGTAACTCCCGGTAACGGTTAGCTTCTTGCCCCACATGTCGGAGAAATTAATACCAAGAGAATTGGTCCGGTTAATCCCTTGCTGGTTCCCCACTTGAAAGTTTCCGCCGCCACCAAAACCACCTCCAAAGCTTCCACCACCACGGCCACCACCACCGGGTCCGCCGCCACCGCCACGAAATCCACCGCCACCACCACGGCCACCACTGCTGGTTACGCCAAGCAGGTCTTGCTGCGAGAAGTTTTGCTGGTTAATGTTGTTGAAATTGCCCACAATGGAAATGCGGCGATTGTCTTTTAAGATGGTAGCGTTACCACCGGCCGAGTAGCGTTCGTCGGTACCGTAGCCTACGAACACACGGCCAAACTGCCCGTTGCGCATGTTGGCCTTGGTAACAATGTTGATTCCTTTTTGCGTATTGCCATCATCCACACCACTTAATTGTGCCTGGTCGCTCAGGCGGTCAAAAATCTGGATCTTGTCTATGATTTCTGCCGGCAGGTTGCGCAAGGCTGCTGTCGCGTCGTCGCCAAATAATTCGCGGCCGTCAATGGTCACTTTTTGTACGTTTTCACCTTGGGCTTTTACCTGTCCGTTTTCAATGGTAATGCCCGGAACTTTCCTTGCCAGGTCTTCGGCCGTGGCATCGGGATTTACTTTAAACTGGCTGGCGTTAATCTGAAGCGTATCGCCTTTTTGCGTAGCCGGTGCAATGGAAGTGCTGATTACAACTGTGGCCAGGTCATTTGACGAACTGGGAACAAGGGCAATATTCATGTCAACATCGTTTGCACCGGTAGAATCGGTATTGACGCTTGCCGTGGTAAGCCGCACGCCGCGAACAACATCTTTAAAGCCAACAAACGAAATGGTTACCTGGAAACTGTCGGGAGTAAGATTGCCAAAGACAAACCGTCCTGCCGAATCGCTTAACACGCTTCGGGAAAGAGCGGTGTTTGTTACGCTTTGCAAGCGAACACTGGCGCCGCTGAGCGGTGCTTGTGCCTGCTGGTCTTTTACCGTTCCTCTAATACTCAATTGTGCATACAAAGCCTGTCCGATGAGTACGGCCATCAACAGGGCAAAACCTCTTCTAAACATAATTACTGATTAATCTGACCTGCAAAAGTGCGTAAAAATGATGCCACCGGCCTAAGACCCGAGGTTAATTAAGGCTAAAATCCCCCTTCAGGGAGACAGGGGGATTTGCTTATCTTGCAGCCCCAAATATTTTTTCTATGGAGTATAGCAGAATTGTTGCCGTAACCGGCATGCCGGGATTGTACGAAATCTTAAGCAGCAAAAGTGATGGCGCCATTGTGCGTTCACTGGAAGATGGAAGTACAAAATTTGTGTCCAGCCGTGTACACAACTTGTCGCACCTGGAGAGTATTGAAATTTATACAAGCGGCGAAAACGTTTCTTTGTCCGACGTTTTCACAGCTATGAAAAATAGCAGCGAAGCACAGCCCGACGTGAAAGATTCCAAAGCATTGAAAGGTTACTTTGAAAAAGTATATCCCGAAATGGACTTTGAACGAGTGTACACCAGCGATATGAAAAAAATGGTGAACTGGATGAGTGCCCTGCAAAAGCACAACGTTGATTTCACACCTGCCGAAGCACCGCAAGAAGAAGAAACGGAAGTTGAGAATAAGGCCGAGGAAACAACAGCCACAGAGGAAAAGAAAGCGCCTGCTAAAAAAAGCCGCAAGACAAATGTGGCCGAAACCTTAGACGAAGCCGGCGAAAAAGTAGTGCTGGATGTAGCCAAGGACGATGTACCGGAAGTGGCCAAGACAAAAACCACGAGAACAAGAAAGAAAAAGACCGACGATAACGCTGAAGGCGAAGCATAAGCTTGAACCTCCTTCCTAAGTTGGCAGTTTTCAGTTAGCAGTTGGCATCTCTATTGCAAATTGCCAACTGCTAACTGCCAATTTTTATCATCCTTAATCCAAATACAATCATGCAGTACACAGCCAATATCAGCAGCATTCCGCGCAGCTACCTTCCAAAAGATTTTAAGGTAACGGACTGGAATGCACTGGAACCTTATTTCAAAGAATTACTGGAGCGGCCGCTGGATTCGAAACAGGCATTGGAACAGTGGCTGAAAGACATGAGCGAACTGGAAGCCGTAGTGGGCGAAGACGCCGCCTGGCGGCAGATTCGCATGACCTGCGACACTGAAAACAAAGAGCTGGAAGATGCCTTTACGTTTTTCGTCACTGAAATTCAGCCCAAA
>DATKHJ010000379.1:0-2207 GCA_035510335.1 Flavisolibacter sp.
TTCCGCTGACCAAACGGGAAAAGGAAATATTGAAACTGGTGGCAGAAGGAATGAGCAACCAGGAAATAGCCGACCAGCTTTTTATCAGCCTGCGCACGGTGGAAACGCACCGCCTCAACCTCTCGCAAAAGCTGGGCGCAAAAAATACCGCTTCGCTTGTGAAAGAAGCCATCAAGCGGGGTTTGATCGATTAAGAAATAGCCGGTCGTCTGCAGGCATCATTTCCGTGCTTCACATGTTTGCTTTACCAGAAAACTCTCCTTCCCTATTTTTCACTGAGCAATTCATCGCTAACGTTACAAAAATTGCTGGTCGCTACAGGTAAGGAATGGCCTTTGCAGTAACTGCTGACAAAGATCATGTGCGGAACCACGGAAGTTAGGCTTCCGGTTATGGGAAAGAACCAATTTTGCACCGATTTTACAATGGAATACCTATGACAAAAAATGTGTTTATTGCTTCGGCCGAACCCTACAGCGGAAAATCATTGGTGTCGCTGGGACTGGTCAATATGTTGCTGGGAAAGGCGCAAAAAGTGGGCTACTTCAAACCCATCATCAACCCCGATCCAACCGAAAAGAAAGACGTACACATCAATACCATCAGCAGTTATTTTTCCTTGCCGCTGTCGTACGAAGACAGCTATGCGTTTACAAGGCAGCAGGCACTGAAGCTGTTTGAAATGGAAAACCAGGGCGAACTGATTGACACGGTCATTCATAAGATAAAGAAGCTGGAAGAAACGCATGACTTCATTGTAATTGACGGCAGCGACTTTTTAGGCGAAGGCGCCTCGTTTGAACTGGATGCCAATATCTCCATTGCAAAAAACGTCAACGCACCGGTGATCATCGTGGTGTCCGGCGACGGCAAAACGGTACCGCAGGTGCTCAATTCCGCTATTACTACCTGGCGGAGTTTTGAGGGCCGCGATCTACAGGTGATTGGCATGATTGTAAATAAAGCAGCTCCCGATCAGGTAGATTCGATAAGAGAACTGCTGAGCACTCAACTGCCCACGGTCGTTGTGCTTTCCGTTATACCGGAAGACAAGAACCTGGATGCTCCTACCATGAAAGAAATTGTTGCCCACCTGGGGGGCAAGATGGTGCTGGGCGAAGAACGGCTTTCTAACCAGGTGGACAATTTCGTGACCGGTGCCATGCAGGTGCCGCAGTTTCTGAATCATATCAAAGAGAACGTGGTGATTGTTACACCTGCCGACCGCGGCGATATTGTCATCAGCGCACTGCAGGCCAATCTTTCCACCAACTACCCCAACGTTGCTGGCATTGTGCTTACCGCCAGCGGCGAACTGGATAAGCCGGTGCAGCGCCTCATTGAAGGACTGCTGACCGTTGTGCCAATTGTTTCGGTCAACGCCGGCACCTTTGAAACCACGGCCCGCATCAGCACCATTCGCTCCCGCATTACGGCTGATAATAAACAGAAGATCCGGCTGGCCATTGACACATTTAACAAATACGTTGATGTAAAGTCGCTGGACGAAAAATTGATCACTTACGAATCGGAAGGCCTTACGCCGCACATGTTTCAATACCAGATTACCAAACGTGCCAAAAGCCAGCGCAAACACATTGTGCTGCCCGAAGGCAACGACGACCGTGTGCTGAAAGCGGCGGCCCGCCTGTTAAACCAGGAGATTGTTGACCTGACCATATTGGGCGACCCCATACAGGTGGCGGCTTCTATTAAGCGGCTTGCGCTGAACATTAACCCGCAGCGCCTGCAGGTCGTCAACCCGGTTGAATCGCCGCTCTTTAACGAGTATGTTGAAACGCTGTACGAGCTGCGCAAGACCAAAAATGTTTCGCTGGAAATGGCCCGCGACCTCATGGCCGATGTGTCTTACTACGGCACCATGATGGTTTACAAAGGCCATGCAGATGGCATGGTTTCCGGTGCGCTGCATACCACGCAGCACACCATTCGTCCGGCCCTGCAGTTTGTGAAAACCAAGCCGGGAATTTCTGTTGTTTCTTCGGTGTTTTTTATGTGCCTGCCCGATCGTGTAAAGGTTTTTGGCGATTGCGCCGTGAACCCCGATCCTACTGCGGAGCAACTGGCGGAGATTGCCATTTCTTCTGCGGAAAGCAGCATGACCTTTGGCATTGAGCCCCGCATTGCCATGCTTTCTTATTCTTCCGGCACATCGGGTGAAGGCGCCGATGTGGAGAAGGTAAGGC
>DATKHJ010000380.1:0-3309 GCA_035510335.1 Flavisolibacter sp.
GATTGGTAACGACTATACAACAAACTATTACGAGATCAGGATACCTTTAAAAGTAACGCCGTGGGGTTCTTCGGATTCGCTTGCCATCTGGCCTGCCGAAAACAATCTTGACTTTGATCTCAAGATTTTGACCGATTTAAAAATTCGCCGCAACGGCGCCGGGCAGTCGCCTTCTACCTATTATTCGGAACTCATCGAAGGAAAGCAGTTTGCCATTATTGGTAACCCTAACCTGGGTGAAGTACGCGGCATGTTCCTGGGTGTAGAGAACGCCAAACGAGAAGTGGTTTGCACCGAACTTTGGTTTAACGAACTGCGGCTTTCGCAACTGGATGAAAAAGGCGGATGGGCAGCAGTTGGCCGGGTGAACCTGCGCATGGCCGATCTTGGCGACATTAGTTTTTCCGGAAGCAAACGCACTGTTGGTTTTGGAACGCTGGAGCAACGGGTGAACGAACGCAGCCGCGAAGACTTTGCACAATACGACATCACCGCCAATCTTGACTTGGGCAAACTAATGCCAAAAAGCCTGGCGTTGCAAGTCCCGGTTTATGCCGGCGTAAGCAAAACCATTTCTAACCCGGAGTACGATCCGTACGACCTGGATATTAAATTGAAAGACAAGCTGGATGCAGCGGCCAATGACAAACGCGATTCTATCCGCGCAGATGCCGTGGATGAACGCACCATCAAAACGCTGAACTTTACATCGGTGAAACGCACCAAGCCGTTTGGCGAAAAGCCAAAGGTGTGGGATATCTCCAACATTGACATTAATTACAACTACACGCATGACCGGCGTACAAACCCCATCATTGAATACGATGATGTGAAACGTACCCGTGCGGCAATCGGTTATAACTTTCAAACGCAGCCTTCGTTTATTGAACCGTTGAAGAACGTGATTAAATCGAAATCTCCCTGGTTTGCGCTGATCCGCGATTTTAACTTCAACCTCAAACCTTCGCTGGTTTCTGTTCGGGCCGATGTGTTACGCCACTACGGCGTGCTGCGCAACCGCAACGTGGGTGCACCGGCAAAGCTTCCGGAGAATTTTGACAAGTACTTCTTGTTTGACCGTTACTATTCAGTACGTTGGGATCTTACCCGTTCCATCACGCTTGATTTTAACGCGGTGAACAATGCACGGGTTGACGAGCCTTATGGCCGCCTGGATACAAAAGCGAAGAAAGATTCGGTGAAGAATAATTTCTGGAAGGGCGGACGCAACACGCATTATCACCACGACATCACAGCTTCTTATACCTTGCCTACAGCGAAGTTCCCGCTACTCGACTGGACGCAAATGCGGGCTTCGTACACGGTACGTTACGACTGGCTGGCTGGTTCGTTATTGGCCCGCGAGTTAGGAAATACCTTGAACGTTGGCCAGACAAGAAATGCCACGGCTGATTTAGACTTTGACCGGCTGTACAACAAATGGCGCTTTTTGCAGGCCGTGAACAGCGATGCATCGGCACCCAAGCCGCCGCCGCAACCAAAGAACGATACCACGGCCAAAAAGAAACGTGGGCCGGGTGAACCGATTTACATTGCGCCGGTACCGAAATTCTTCCTGCGGATGCTGACGTCTGTAAAAAGAATTGGCATTCAGTACACCGAAGACATGGGCACGCTGTTGCCGGGTTACATGGACAGCACACGGGTGTTGGGTGTTAATCCGCGCAGTGGCAACCCGGGTTGGAAGTATGCTTTCGGTTACCAGCCTGATACAACCGACATTAATACCTTAGCCGCGAAAGGGATTCTTTCAAGAGACTCGTTGTTTAATGCATTGATTCAGCAACGCTACAGCCAAACGATTAATGTAACGGCGCAGATTTCGCCGATCCGTGATCTGAACATTGACATTACGCTGAACAAAACCTTTACGAAAGATTATTCTGAACTGCAAAAAGACACATCGGGTTTTGCAGGGGTGCGCCGCTTCAATCCGTATGCAACAGGAAGCTTTAGCGTTTCTTACATTTCTTACCAAACCTTGTTCACCAAGTTCGATCCGAACGAAGTGTCAGAAGTATTCAAGCAGTTTGAAGCAAACCGGTTGTTGTTGTCGCAGCGGTTGGGGAAAGACAACATTTATGCGAACCCTAATGCAACAACGGCGGATGGTTATATAGTTGGTTACAACCGTTATGCGCAGGATGTGCTGATACCGGCCTTCCTGGCAGCCTACACCAAAAAAGATCCAACAAGCATTCAACTGGTGAAGAACTCGAACCCGAACCTTCGGTCGAACCCGTTCTCCCGCATTCTGCCCAAACCAAACTGGAATATTACTTACAATGGTTTGACACGCCTGCCGGGAATGGATAAAATCTTTACCAATTTTACCTTGCGTCATGGCTACAGCAGCACGCTAAGCATGAACAGCTTTACCACGGCGCTGCTCTTCCAGGATCCGTTCCGTGTGGGTTATCCTTCGTTCATTGATACCAACAAAAATTTCATTCCTTACTTCCTTGTTCCCAACGTAACCATCAGTGAACAATTCAGCCCGTTGATTGCCGGTGACATGACGTTTACCAACCAGCTTTCGGCACGTTTTGAATACCGCAAAACAAGAACGCTGAGTTTGAGTTTGGTGGATTATCAACTGGCAGAAAACCGTTCAACGGAAATTACATTTGGCGCTGACTGGCGCAGAAAAGGCCTGCCTTTCCTGAGCAAACTGCGGATTGGAAAAAATGCAAAAGCGCTGGACAATGATGTAACGCTGCGCATGGATTTCAGTTTGCGTGACGATGCCACTGCCAACAGTAAACTCGATCAAAACACGGCGTTTGGAACATCGGGACAAAAAGTAGTACGAATTGCACCAAGCATCGACTACGTAGTGAACAACCGTATTAACCTGAAGTTTTATTTCGAGCAAAACCGCATTATTCCAAAGATTGCCACCACAGCCCCGGTAACCAACACAAGGGCTGGTGTGCAGGTGCGGATTTCGCTGGCGCAATAAGCGGTTTATGGTTTTTGGTTGGTGGTTTGTAATTAAATAGATTCGACGATACTTTAAAGACTCAATCATAACTTGATTGGGTCTTTTTTATTTACCGCGGAGAAGAGAATGGAGTTTGCGAAGAGAGCATTCGCTGCGCCGCTGCACCTTTGCGTGAAACCCAAACTGCGCAAAAGAAGGATTGAAAGGAGAAGCAACTTGCTTAAGCTGGCCTGCTGTGCTCTGCCACTTCCCCCGTGGGGGATTGAGGGGGCTTTCCAAACAACTGTTCTCTAAATTTCTGATAGAAGTAAGAAACCACCAGCAACAAAACTCCCAACACCAGG
>DATKHJ010000381.1:0-18444 GCA_035510335.1 Flavisolibacter sp.
GACCAGTCGGTGGCCGACAAGCTGAATTTTTACGACATCCGCATAAGCGAAAACGATAACCGCAATCGCCGCAGAAACTGGAACCGCCGCAACTGGGATATTGAATGGAACAACAACTGGTATTACGACTGGAAGCCCGATACCGATTATTACATGACCACCGATGGCAAGCTCAAAGAAGTAGGTATTCCGGAAGTGGAAAAACAAAACAATCCTGAGAACGCAACAGATTCCATTCCGACCGAAAACACCCGCAAACCTGTAAGGGAAGAAAAGAGAGAAGAGCCGGAGCAGCCCGTAACGTTGCCCACCACGGAAACCACGCAAAAAAGAACCATCGGCGGCGATCTTCCCACACCTATGCCGGTGCCTTTTGTGCCCACCATATTTTAAGCAAGGTTGAAGTTGGTACCGCGTCTGCGGTTTCAGCTCGGAGCCCCCAAGCAATTGGGGGCTTTTTTAACCGCGGATGAATAGGATTTTAAATGGATAAAAAAGGATTCTTTGGTGAGAAGTTACTCATCCGCTTTTAATCAGTTTTCCTTTCTACTGAAGGTGATTTTTAAGTAGCATCTTGCGCTTTCACGATAAAATCCTTTCCATCCTTAACCAATCCTGTCAATCAGCGGTTATTTTTGCACCCTAAATTTTTTGCATGAAGAATACACCTTTCACTCAAAAGCATATTGCGGCTGGCGCCAAGATGGCCGAGTTTGCCGGATACAATATGCCGATCTCTTACACCGGTATTAACGATGAACACCACACCGTTCGCAAGGCTGCCGGCGTGTTTGATGTGAGCCACATGGGTGAATTTATTCTGAAAGGCGAAGGCGCTTTGGACCTGATACAGCGGGTAACATCAAACGATGCCTCCAAGCTAACAGCCGGTAAAGCACAATATAGCTGCCTGCCCAACGAGCAAGGAGGTATTGTAGATGACCTGTTGGTTTATTGCATTGAAGAGAATAAGGTTTACATGCTGGTGGTAAATGCCAGCAACATTGAAAAAGATTGGAATTGGATACAGCAATTCAACGAAAAGGGTGTGGAGATGCACAACATTTCCGACGATACCTGTTTGCTGGCGGTGCAAGGACCGAACGCCACAAAAATTTTGCAGTCGCTTACCGACATGGACATCATGAACCTGAAGTATTACACGTTTGTAAAAGGCGAATTTGCCGGCGTAAAAAACGTGCTGGTAAGCGCCACGGGTTACACCGGTGCCGGCGGCGTGGAAATTTATTTTGAGAACAAAGACGACAACGCAGAAAAAATATGGAACGCCATTTTTGAAGTGGGTACGCCGCAGGGCTTAAAGCCAATTGGCCTGGCGGCAAGAGATACGCTGCGCCTGGAAATGGGTTTTGCACTTTACGGAAACGACATTGACGATACCACCTCGCCGCTGGAAGCCGGTCTTGGCTGGATTACCAAACTGGCGAAGGAAAACTTTACGGCAAAAGAGGTTTTACAGCAGCAAAAAGAAGAAGGCATCAAACGCAAGCTGGTTGGTTTTGAAATGGTGGACAAAGGCATTCCGCGCCACCACTACGAAATTTGCGACAAAGATGGTACAGCCATTGGCTATGTGACCTCCGGTACGCAATCGCCGAGTCTTGGCAAAGCCATTGGCATGGGCTACGTACAATTGGATCATTCCAGCATTGATTCTGCCATTTTTATCAAGGTTCGGGACAAACTGTTACAGGCGAAAGTGGTAAAAATGCCGTTCGCCTGATGCCTGTTATTCATTTGCAAACCTTCATTGAAGCACCGGTAGAAACAGTATTTGATATGAGCAGAAGTGTTGATCTGCACAAATCATCGATGAAGCATCACAATGAAGAAGCAGTGGCCGGTGTAACAAAAGGATTGATGAAGAAGGGAGATACCGTAACCTGGCAGGCAAAGCATTTATTTCGCACCCGAAAATTAAAGGTGACAATTACAGAAATGACATCACCCACATTCTTTGCCGATGAAATGCTGGAAGGTGATTTTAAAATGATGCGACACGAACATTATTTTCATCCGCAGAACAAGGGAACACTGATGGTTGACAAATTCTCCTTTGAAAGTCCTTTTGGAATAATGGGAAAATTGGTGAACGCCGTCTTTCTAAAAAAATACATGACGCAATTGCTGTTGCAACGCAACAGCGAGATTAAACGAATGGCAGAAAATCATCTGTAAAAACAATATCAAAACAATGACTAAACCAACGCTCTATACTTGTCTTTCTCCGGCTCTTTTGCACCTCTACGATGTAAAGAACACCATTGTGGTGGTGATTGATGTGCTGCGGGCAACATCAACCATTGCCACGGCGCTTCACAACGGTGCCAAGGAAATTATTCCGGTTGACAGCGTGGAAAGATGCATTCAACTGGGCACGCAAATTGAGTGCATTACGGCTGGCGAACGCGATGGGCAAATAGCGCCGGGACTGCAATACGGCAACTCGTCGTTTGAGTACCCCGAAGAATTTATCAAGGGAAAAATCCTGGTGCTTACCACTACCAACGGCACCAAGCTTTTGCACATGGCACTGGCCAAAGGCGCTACCGAAATCATCACCGGTGCCTTCTTAAACCTGTCGGCTGTTTGCGATCATTTGATTACCATGAAAAAGAATGTCATTCTTGGTTGTGCTGCCTGGAAAGACAAGCCCAATTTTGAAGACACGATGTTTGCAGGTGCCGTTATTTCAAGGGTAAAAGAACATTTCAGCATCAACTGCGATACCTCGCACATTGCCGAAAACCTGTACAATCTTTCTAAAGATGACATGTACGAGTTCATGAAGGCGAACGATGCATCGCACTATCACCGTCTTACCAATTTTGGATTGGAAAAAGACATCCGCCATTGCCTTACCCCCGACCTGGCGAACGTTCTGCCCGAGTATATGGATGGGAAGCTGGTGGTGAGTCCCCTCAATCCCGCAAAAGGAAAATAACAGGCATCTAACAATACTTTAAGGACTCAATCATTCACTTGGATGAGTCTTTTGTTTTTATCGCTGAGAAGAGGAGAAGAAGAGTTAGGCGCAGAGGAAGTTCGTTGCGCCGCTGCGCCGCTGCGTGAAAGCCACCTGTGCTAGCCGAAAGATCAAAAAAGAAAAGCAACCCGCTGAAGCTGGCCTACTGTGTTTCGCAACTTTCCCCTTGGGGGATTGATGGGCTCTTTTTTAACGGTAAAATATCCGTTTTTGTCAGGTTTTACGGAATAGTTTCGTTTACTTTTGCCGATTGGCCTTTTGTGAATGGTCAATGGTGAATGGTGCGTTGTTGCCATCACCAATCTGAAATCGCAAATCATAAATCTGTAATCGCTTGGCTTTACCGCACCTACTTAAATACGTTTATACCCACGGCAGTGATGAAGTAATCCGCCGCGGAAAAAAAATTCACGCAATTGGTTTTGTGGAACTGGTAGAACACGACGACCTGTTTGGCTCCGCCGTGTTTCGGGTGAAAGATGATGGCTACTCCACCTTCTACAAAGTTTACATACAGAATTACCGCGACCCGAAAACGCTTTCGCTGCGTTGCGCCTGTCCGTACAACCTTGGCGACATTTGCCGTCACGAAGCGGCCGCACTCATTCGCCTGCAGGAAATGATTGACAAAGGCCAGTTAACGGCCGATGATGTGACCTACGACCAGCGGCATACAGTGGCAAAAATGAAAGCCATTGAACTGAAGACCATCCAGCTTCTTTCCAGCCATGATGTTTTGAATGAAGCAGAGAAATACCTGCAAAAGCAAAAACCGGTTATTGAAGAAGCGAAGGATGAAATGGTGAAGGCAAAGGTGAATATTGGCGGCCACGATTATTCCGTCATCATTCGCCGCAACGAAGAACGAAACTTCGATACCAGTTCCGATTACGACGACTCGGAGCATTTGCTGAACCTGCCAAAAGTGATTGTGTTTCTGCACCTGCTGCAAACAAAAGGGCAGCATTATTTTGAAACCATCCGTAACTGGGACAAGGAAAAAAACAAGTTGCTGGAAGCCTATGGTTATTCACTCAACGATGACCTGAAAGGCAAGTTTGAATTCAGCTACAAAGACGGCAAACCTTACCTGCGTGTGCTTGACCGTAACATCAAGCGCATTGTTACACCAGCGCCGCTTTCCATGCCCCGTTTTGAAAAAGTAGAAGTGGCTGAAGAAGAGCCGAAAGAAAAAGCGCCTGTCATTGCCAAACGCCTGGGCATTGTTTACAACTTCAACAAAAAAGCATATCCCGGCTTTGCTATTGATTTGATTGAAGGCGAGATGGACGAAGAAGGAACATTTGCTGGCAGCGTGCAAAAGCTGGAGCTGACGAAATATGTAGAAACAGAAAGCTACAGTGATGATGATAAAAACCTGCTGCAACTCATTCGCAAATTGCAGGACGCAGAGATCAACAAATACGTAAGCCGCAACTCACCGTTTGCTGGTTTTTGGGAAAACATTATTCACCACGAAGAAGATGATCTACCCGCAGAAACAAAAGCACTGATTGCCGAGTACCTGTTGCCTAAATTAAAAAAACTGTTTTCCGATTTTGCCGATTCACCGGTGTTTGTTTTGCTCAATGGAAAAACGTTTAAAACGGCACACCTGCAGAAAGTAGAAATCAGCAACAATTATCTTGTACCAAGCTTCAATGTTTCTAGGGCTGGCAAAAAATACGAGATTGAAAGTTATGTAATGACGGACGGCGTGGCGCATGCGGTGGAAGAAAACGAAGTAGAGTCGTCGCTCATTTATTTATACAACTACCAGCTTTATGTTTGGGACAATAAAGAAGCGGTTGAACTGGCCGAAAGCATTGCTGGCGGCAATGAAAAAATAAGCGCCGAAGCATGGCCGCAGGCTTTGCTGAAAAAAGTAATGCCGCTGACAAAAGATTACAAAGTTGATTTCGACCGCAGCCTGATTGACGAAGTGAAAGATGGCGAACCGGAAACAAAATTGTTTCTGCAGGAAAAAGGCGAGTATCTCGTATTTCAGCCCATTTACAGCTACAAAGGTTTTGATACAAAAGGCGCCGACAAAGGCGAACTGGTGATTCCGCAAGGCGATAAGGTAGTGGTTGTGCACCGCAACCGCGAAGCGGAGAAAGCGTTTCTGCACAAGCTTGAAATTCTGCACTCCAATTTTGTTCCGTTTGATGAAGGAGCGTCGCTGGCGTTAAAAGGTGCGGAAGTATTAAAGAACAACTGGTTCTTCCTTTTTGTGGATGCCATGAAGGAAGCAAAGGTCCCGGTGTATGGTTTCGAGTCGCTGAAAAACTTCCGCTTCAATACGGCCAAGCCGCAAACACACATTTACATTTCGTCTCACACCGACTGGTTTGATGCAAAAGTTGACATCCTGTTTGGTGATCAGAAAGTAAGTGTTGCCGAAGTAAAAAAAGCATTAGCCAACAAGCAGCAGTTTGTGCAGTTGAACGATGGTACACTGGGTATTCTGCCGGAAGAATGGCTGAAAAAATATTCCCTGTTGTTTCGCGTTGGCGAAGGCCGTACAGACAAGCTCAAGTTGTCGCGTTATCACCTGAGTGTGATTGATGAATTGTACGAAAATCGCAATGCAGAAGAACTCACCATTCAGCTCGAAGAAAAATACAGCCGCATCCGCGAGTTTGACAAGATCAAAGAAGTGCCTGCACCGGAAAGGCTGCAGCCTATTCTTCGTCCTTACCAGGTAGCGGGTTTTCAATGGCTCAACTACCTGCGTGAAGTGTCGTGGGGCGGCATTTTGGCCGATGACATGGGTTTGGGTAAAACCGTGCAGGCGCTGTCGTTTCTGCAGCATTATTACGAAACCAATGATGGCGACATGAAAGCGCTGGTGGTTTGTCCAACAACGCTGATTTATAACTGGGAGAATGAGATTAAGAAGTTCACGCCGTCGCTGGAGTATTACATTCATCACGGCTCGCTGCGCAGCAGGCAGTTGCCCGATTTGCTAAAGCATCATGTGATCATTACCACGTACGGAACGCTTCGCAGCGATATCAAACTCTTTACACAAATGAAGCTTGACTATGTGATTCTCGATGAATCGCAAGCCATTAAAAACCCATCCAGCAAAGTAACAAAAGCGGCTGCCTTGCTGAATGCAAAGAACCGTTTGTGCATGAGTGGTACGCCACTGCAGAACAATACGTTTGATATTTATGCGCAGATGAATTTTCTCAATCCCGGCATGCTGGGTTCCGTGGAATTCTTCCGGCAAGAGTTTGCCATTCCCATTGACAAGTTTGGCGAACGGGAACAAAAAGAGCACCTGAAAAAAATATTGTATCCCTTCATTCTTCGCCGCACCAAAGAGCAGGTGGCAAAAGACCTTCCGGATAAAACCGAGATGGTTCTTTTCTGCGAAATGGAAGATGAACAGCGCCGCATTTACGATGCCTACCGCAATGATTTCCGTGCAAAAATTATGGGCACCATCGAAGAGCAGGGTATTCAAAAATCGCAGCTCACCATTTTGCAGGGTCTGATGAAGTTGCGGCAAATTTGTGATTCGCCGGCCATCCTGAACGAAGAAGAAAAGTTCCCGAACCATTCCATTAAACTGGATGAACTGGCAAGAGAAATCACCGAAAATATTGGCGATCACAAAGCACTTGTGTTCTCGCAGTTTCTTGGCATGCTGGCGTTGATTCGTGCAAAGCTTGATGAACTGGGCATTAAGTACGAATACTTTGATGGAAGCACATCGGCTCCCGACCGCGAAAAAGCGATCCAGGCTTTCCAGAACGATGATGAAACAAGAGTGTTTCTTATTTCGCTGAAAGCCGGTGGCGTGGGTTTAAACTTAACGGCGGCCGATTACGTGTACATTGTTGACCCGTGGTGGAACCCCGCTGTAGAGCAGCAGGCCATTGACCGTACGCACCGCATAGGCCAAACAAAAAACATTTTTGCGTACCGCATGATTTGCAAGGATACAATTGAAGACAAGATCATGCAGTTGCAGGAAAAGAAAAGGGCTCTTGCAAAAGACCTGATTGCGGATGATACATCGTTTGTAAAAGCGTTGTCGCGGGAAGATGTGGAGTATTTGTTTAGTTAGAAGGCTTTCTCAAAAACCTTTAGAGAGGGCTTCCCATTACATAGCTTTGCTTTGCGCTATCCAGCTTTTCTAACCCCAGCCTTCAGGCTGGGGACAAGTACACTCACACTCTCACTGGGCTTTAGCCCTACACTATCAATTGTTATCTGGGGCTAAAGCCCCATCAAAAGATTGCTGCTGTAATCCCCAGCCTGAAGGCTGGGGTTAGAAACAAGGCTTGATATCTATCTTTTCACTACAGTGAAAATGGAGGTGCTTTGCATAAGCAGGCAGTACTAAAGTCATCACTTCTTCATCCCTGTTTTTTCCATGAACATCGCGTACTCTTCTGCAAACGTCATTTTCCGGTGATGCTCCTCCTGGTTGTTGATATAGGCTTTCACATTTTCCAGCACAGATTCACTTACGGAAGCCGCAAAATATTCATCCGCCCATTCAAGCTTTGGAAGAACCAGTTTTTGTTGATTCGCCCAATGCGCCGACTCACCCTTGAGTAACTGCATTGTTTTTGCCAGGGAGATTTCTACATGTAAGGAGAACAAACAGTGTACATGATCGGCATGACCGTTGATGCAAAGAATAAAAATCTCTTTGCCACGGGCATAGTCTTTTATGTGATTGAACAGCAGATGCCTTTGCTCTTTTCCCAGTACCGGCGCCCGGTTTTTGGTGGCCCATACGGCATGAATCCAAACTTTTGTAAACGACATAAGCAGTGATTTGTGGAGGAAAACGAGATTCCCTGTTTTAAATTACACTGCACCGCTATAACAAACAATAGCGGTGATTAGGTGTTTGTTTTTTATGGATTCTTTGCCGCCTTTGATACTTACGCTGCGTCTGTCCGAAGAAGCATTCACCTTCTTCAACACGCTGCGGCAAACGTATTTTCCGCCGGAACGCAATTTTCTTTCTGCGCACTTAACGCTGTTTCACCACCTGCCTGCAGGTGAAAGCCGCATTGTTGAAGACCTGGCAGAACTTGCGCAACAGCAGCAACAAATACGACTGCAAACAGTGGCCGTTGTTAGTATTGGAAAAGGTGTGGCGTACAAGATTGAGTCTGCCCACCTGGTTCGTTTGCACAAAGAGCTGCAAATAAAATGGCAGCAGTGGTTAACGCCGCAGGACAAACAAAAACTCTGGCCGCACATTACCGTGCAAAACAAAGTGTCGCCAGCCGTTGCCCAACAAACGCTTAGTGTTTTAATGAATTCTTTTCAGCCTTTTGAAGCCATTGGTACCGGTTTCGACCTGTGGCGTTACGATGGCGGACCGTGGAGTTTTCTTCAGTATTTTCCTTTCAAAACATAGCTTGTTTCTTTTGAAAGAGAAAAGAAATCAGCCGCGGTGGCTGGCTTTTGTCGTCGCCGTCAAACCATTCGTTCAGGGCTATGCAATGAAAACCGTTGCCTGTTGCCGCTTCAAAATAATCCGATACATGATGCACAAAACATTCCAGCACCTGCAGGCCTTCCTCCGTTTCAAACCTTGCTTTGCTGCCGGTGTATTGTTTGTACGGATGCAGTTCACATAAATAAAAGTAACCGCCTTGCACCAACGCTTCACTTGCCTGCTGAAAAATAAAGGGAAGGTTTTCAATGTGCTCCAGTATCAGGCTGCAAGTAATAAGTTCGGGCTTTTCAGCCAGAAACGTCCAGGGCTTTGTAATATCGGCCTGCACAAATTGTACATGTTTTGCCGTTACTTTTTCTTTGGCCTTCGCCATCATTTCTTCCGATAGATCAACCGCCAGATGTTGTTTTGCTTTTGCGCTTAGCCAGCTCGTGTTCTTGCCGGTGCCGCAACCAAGTTCCACCACGGTGGTGTACGCAATGTTTTTTAATACTTCCTGCCCGGCCAGTTTTTCCAGGTCTCTTGTTTTGTTTTCTACTTCGTCGTATGTGGCCGACCATTGGTTGTAAAGTGTTCTGGTACTCATCTTTTTTGTTTGGTTCTGTTTCAGGTGCAAGTATAAAACGCCGCAAAATATCTAAGGCTCCATTCATCGCCCGCCAACGCCGTTCATCATACGCTTAACCTAATTTAACGACTGTTCACGTTTTGTCCGAATATCTTCGTACCCCACAATCAAAAACGCTTATGAAGAAGGTATCTCTATTCCTTTTGACTATCCTCTGTTTTGGCCTTTGGTCGTCCGCCCAAAAAGTTTCCGGTACGGTAAAAGGTACCTTGCAGGATTCCGTTTCAGGCACACCCTTAAGCGATGCAACGGTTTCTGTTATGAGCTTACCCGATTCTTCGCTCATCTCTTTCACACTAACCAACAACAACGGTTTTTTTGAAATTAAAAACCTGAATGCCGGCGAGTACGTGGTGGTTTCTTCTTTTGTGGGCCTGCGTTCGTTCAAGCGCAAATTTGCCATCAGCGCAAATCATGCAACGGAAGATTTGGGAGAGATAAAACTGCAGCGTGCCGATAAATACCTGGATGAAGTAGTGATTACCGAAGCGCCGGTGAAAGTGAACGGCGACACTATTTCTTACAAGGCAGATGCGTTTAAAACAAAGCCGAATGCCACGGTAGAAGACCTGCTGAAAAAACTTCCTGGTGTACAGGTTGAACGGGATGGAACGGTGAAAGCGCAAGGCGAAAATGTGCAGAAAGTGTATGTGGATGGAAAAGAGTTTTTTAACAACGATCCAAAGCTGGCTACAAAGAACTTAACCGCCGAAATGGTGGACCGCGTGGAAGTGTACGACGACATGAGCGAACAAGCAAAGTTCAACGGCATTGATGACGGCAGCCGTTCGAAAGCCATTAACCTGAAATTGAAAAAGGATAAGAAGAAAGGCGTTTTTGGAAAAGTGTACGGAAGCTATGGCACTGATGAACGATACGATGCCGGCATTACCGCCAACTATTTTAAAGGCGCCATGCAGGCGAATGTTATTGCCAAATCGAACAACACCAACAATGTGGGCTACTCGCTTACCGACATGATGGGCATGTTTGGCGGTGGCACCGGGATAACGGTGGGCGGTGGCGCTATGGGAATGGGCAGCGGAGGCGGTGGTGGTATGATGGGTGGTGGTGGCGCTATTTCAATTAGTGGCATGGGCGGTGGTGGTGGTGGCCGTGGACTGGCGATGGGAGGAGGTGCAGCGGCCGGCGGTTTTAACCTGGGTACTACCGGTGGTGGCATCACCAAATCGTCGCAGGCCGGGCTTAACTACCGCGATACCTGGAACCAGTATTTTGATGTGAACGGAAGTTATTTTTTCAACAGCACCGAAACACAAAACCAGCGCAATACGTTTCGGCAAACATTTCTGAACGATTCGGTTACCAACTACAACGATAACCAAACCTATCTGCGCAGCCGTAACGATAACCACCGGGCTAACTTCAACATGGTTTACTCCATCGATTCGTTCAACTCGCTCATCTTCACACCCAATATTAATTTTCAAAACTCGCAATCGTACAGCAACGATTCGCTGCTGAACCGCATTAACGATAAAGAGATTAACAGGGGCCGCAGAATCACCGATAACCTTGGCGAAGGCTATACATGGACAAACAATTTGCTGTGGCGAAGAAAGTTTCGCAAGGCGGGAAGAACGCTGTCGCTTAACCTCTCCAACACCCTAAGCGATAACAACCGTGAAGGTTACAACCGGATTGTTTCGAATCAGCAGAATGCGGATTTCATGAACAAAACTGCAAACAGCAACAACAGCTACGGCATTTCATTGTCGTACACCGAACCCATTGCCCGCGATAAGATTTTAGAATTTAATTATGGCCGCAACGACAGCCGCTCAACCTCCGACCGCAAAACCTACGACCGGGGTATTGATGGCAAATACAACAAGTTGGTTGACTCGCTGACCAACGAGTTTGAAAACCAAAACCTGTACGACCGTTTTGGTGCCAACCTGCGCATTGTAAAAAAGAAATACAATTACCAACTTGGTTTTGCCGTGCAGCAAACCACCCTGGAAAGCGATAACATTTCAAAAGGCAGCACGCTGGTACAAAAAGCCACTAATTTTTTCCCGATGGCTTCGTTTAATTATAATTTCCAGCGTAGCCGCAGCCTGCGGATTAATTATCGCGGACGTACGGCCCAGCCCACCACATCGCAATTGCAGGAGATTAAGAATTACGACAACTTTCCGTACACTTACATCGGTAACGCGGCGCTGAAGCAGGAGTTTACACACAACCTGATGTTGACGTATAACTTCTTCGATATACTCCGGTTCCGCAACCTGTTTGCTTCGGTCATGTATTCGGCTACGCAAAACCGCATTTCCAATTCTGTTACAACCGACCGCCGCACCGGTGAACAGCTTACAAGGCCGGTAAATGTAAACGGCGTTTTTAATGTGAATGGTAACATCAACGTCGGTTTCCCTATCCGTAAATTAATGGGCGGGAACTTTAACGCCACAACCCGTGTAGGCTACAACCAGGATGTGAACGTGGTTGACAACCTGAAAAATTTCAACCGCAACCTTTCCCTTGGCGAAGACCTGCGGCTGAACTTTAACCACAAGGAGAAACTTGACCTTAGCATAACCGCCAGCATTAATTACAACCAGGTGCGCAACAGTTTGCAAACGCAAAACAATGCATCGTACTTCACGCATGTGTACAGCGCCGATGTAAACTACCAGCTGCCGAAAGATTTCATCTTCTCTACCGATTTCGACTACACCTTCAACACAGGCCTGTCGCAGGGCTTTAACCAGAACTACGCCATCTGGAATGCCAGTATTGCCAAGCGGCTGTTTAAAAACAAAAAAGGAGAGATCAGGGCATCGGTGTATGATCTTTTAAACCAGAACACCAGCGTTTACCGCAATGCCTACCGCAACTATATTGAAGATGTGCAGAACACGGTGCTGAAGCGTTATTTCATGCTCACTTTTACGCTGAACATTAACCGTATGGGAGGAAAGAGTGCCCCGGCACCAATGGGCGGACAAAGAGGGATTCGGTTAAACTAACAAAACGAGCAGACAAAAAAATCCCCCGGGCAAACCGGGGGATTTTTTTATCGGATGACTCTTTTCTTTGCAGGATCGTTGTTGTGAATGGTAGAAGATCCATAGAGTAATGCTCCAAGAATGGACTTCATAAAACGAACAACATTATAGGACGGCTTGTAAGACGAACTATAAATTTTTGCAGCCTGCTTTTGGTACTCAATGCTTCTGTTTTTCATTTGTTAGTTTGTTTTCATTTTTTGTGGATATTGGGTGGATAAACTTAGCCATTTTTATGGAAATAAGAAAGTCTTTCTCTATTTTGTCGGCGAATACTGTAAATAATCCCTTCTATGAAATGTAAAACCCGACAAACGCTGCTTTCCCTGTTTTTTTGCGCCTTTACACTTGCTTCTACAGCCCAATTAAAATTGCCGGGCAGCGGTAATCCCGATGTTCGGAACGCACTGGAAAAAGTCATCAACGATTTTCCCAAGGCCTTTGCTTCGTTAAAAGGCGAGGTCATTGCCAACAATCCGCAAACAGTGGAGTACGAGTCGCTGCTGGCCTTTAAATCGGCTGAGCGAAACATTATTGTGCAATATTCCGGCAAAGAGCCGGTGTATAGCTGGCAGGCGCACATGTTTACCACCGAAGAATTTGAAGAAGCCGCCAAAAAGTACAAGTCTTTTTTCTCGCAGTTAAAAGGCATGAACTTAAAGCTTAACCGCGACTACGATTATTCATTGGCGGGTGAGTACGACAAGCCGGACGAAAGCAAAAAGTTCAGCAGCACGGTGTTCAGGCTTTTGCCCAACGCCACCTATTTGCCCAAGGTAAAAGTGGAGTTATCGTTGCAGTACGAGTTTCCTGAGTGGAAGATTTACCTGATGGTGTACCAGAAGGAGCGGGAAGACAACGAGCGGGGAAAGATTGAAGAATAAGAACGAATGAAAAAGCCCTCTGCAAAGAGGGCTTTCTTTTTTATTTGCTTGCATTTTGAAAATGCTCACTCACTTTGTTCCAGTTAATCACGTTCCAAACGGCCGCTAAATAGTCCGGACGTTTGTTTTGGTACTTCAGGTAATAAGCGTGTTCCCACACATCAATACCCAGAATTGGTGTGCCTTTTACTTCGGCCACTTCCATCAATGGATTGTCCTGGTTAGGAGTAGAGGTGACTTCCAGTTTGCCGTCTTTAACAATCAGCCATGCCCAGCCGCTTCCGAAGCGGGTAGCGCCGGCAGCGTTTACTTTTTCTTTCAGTCCGTCAAGCGATCCAAAAGTGCTGTTGATCGCATCGGCCAGTGCGCCTGTTGGCTGTCCGCCAGCGTTGGGGCCAAGAATTTCCCAAAAGAAGGAGTGGTTCCAGTGGCCACCACCGTTGTTGCGAACGGCTGGAGAGATTGAGCCGGCGTTCTTTACCAGTTCTTCCAGGCTTTTGTTTTCGTGTTCGGTGCCGGCAATGGCTTTATTCAGGTTGTCCACGTAGGCCTGGTGGTGTTTGCCGTGGTGGATCTGCATAGTCTGTGCGTCAATGTGTGGTTCCAGTGCTTCCGGTGCATATGGTAATGCGGGTAATGTGAATGCCATAACGATTCAGTTTTTGATTTTACGGGTGAAAAAAATGTCCTAAGAGAAGGCAAAGGTAAGCGGCGGGTGAATTCATCCTGTACCAAGGTTGCTGCAATTGAAAAGAGCAACCCGGGCCATGCAGCATTTCCACCGGCTTTGCTGTTTAATAAAGAGATGATTTTTTTTGGATTGCTTTCACATCATGTTTGTTTTCTCTGTAATTTTTGCGCTATTAGCTGTAGGCCTCTGCAATCCACTTCCCCAACGGAAACATTATCACTGTCAGCTATAAGCTTTTATAAATCAAAAACCACTATTATGAAGAAATCTCTGCTGTTGGCATGGATGGTTCTCGCCATTCCGCTCCTTCTCTTTAGCCAGTCGCGGCAAATTACCGGTACGGTAACCGACGAAAATGGCCAGCCCTTAGGAAATGTTTCGGTTACGCAAAAAGGAACTACAATTGGTACCGTTACCAATGACAAAGGCACTTTTGCTATTGGCGTAACCGGTCCTTCGCCTGTACTTGTTTTTACGTATGCAGGCCGCCAGGCGCAGGAACTGGTTGTAGGCAACAGTAACAACTACAACTTAAGCTTAAACTCTACGGGGCAAATGTCAGAGGTGGTGGTAACGGCGCTTGGCATCAGGCGCAGCGAAAGAGCCATCGGGTATGCTACGCAACAGGTAAAAGGTGAAAACCTGACGCTTACAAAAGAGCAAAACGTACTGGGTTCGCTTGCTGGTAAAATTGCCGGTGTGCAGGTAGTAGGTGCATCGGGTGCAAGCCTGGGCGGTACACAAAAAATAAAGATCCGTGGTGCAAACTCACTGAATGGCAACGATCAACCTTTGATTGTTGTGGACGGAACTCCTATCTCGAATGCAAACTTTTCTGCTTCTACAGGAAATGGTGCTGATTTGGGCAACATTGGTCAGGACATTAACCCCGATGATATTGAGTCGGTGAATGTGTTGAAAGGACCAGCTGCTTCTGCATTATACGGTTTGCGTGGCCAATACGGCGTTATCATTATTACCACCCGCAAAGGAAAAAGAGGCCCTAAGAAAGTAGACGTGCAATACAGTTCGGCCTTTTCAATGGAGCGGGTTGGCAATTTTATGCCACTGCAGGATATCTATGGCGTGGGTAACAACCAGACGTTTTTAACCTTGCCAAACGGACAGAAATACACCAACGGGAACGATGAAAGCTGGGGGCCGAAAATGGACGGTACGCCGGTGCGTATGATCTATAGTTTTTATCCGCAGGATCCGGCATTTGGGCAACTAACGCCTTTTGTACCGCAACCCAACA
Organism: Flavisolibacter sp.; assembly: GCA_035510335.1. Taxonomy (GTDB): domain Bacteria; phylum Bacteroidota; class Bacteroidia; order Chitinophagales; family Chitinophagaceae; genus Flavisolibacter. The sequence continues at coordinate 14,941 of DATKHJ010000381.1, forward strand.
ACGTAAAAGACTTTTTCGAAACAGGACACAACATCAACAACAATATTTCGGTAACAGGTGGTAACGAAAACTCCAATTACCGGCTGAGTTATACCAATGGCTATGTAAAAGGCGTTATTCCAAACAGCTCCCTGCGTCGTCATAATCTTGGCCTGAATGCATCGCTGGATATCACCAGTAAACTTACGGTGGGTACCAATGTCAATTTTGCCAACAACAGCGCCACCCGTCCTTCGCAAGGTTACCAGGGCACGGCTACCGGCCATGTGCAGTGGTTTCAGCGCAACATTGATATGAAACGGTTACGGAATTACCGTTATGCCGATGGAACCATCCAGCATTGGAACGTGAATCCGAATACAGCCACAGGAACCATTACCAACAATCGTCCAAGCGACTGGAACAATCCTTACTTTGATGCATTTGAAAGCATAAATGAAGATAGCCGGGACCGGCTGTTTGGCGATGTTAACCTTACTTACAACGTGCTGCCAGGTTTAAAGCTGAGTGCTTTCTTAAGGGCAGATTTGTACACACAAAATGTTACCCACAAAGAAGCATTGGGCGGACGGCTGGATGAAGGTTTTTCCACATCCAAATACCAAAGCCAGGAGTACAACTATGAGTTTCTTGGACAGTACACCAAACGGTTTGGCGATTTTTCATTGAACGCAAACCTCGGTGCAAACAGGTACACGGTTGATTTTACCTCAATCAGCGGTGCAACCGTTGGCGGACTTTCAAGCCCGGGTTTCTATAATCTTTCTGCATCAAAGGATCGTCCAAACATTTCTTCCTTTATTCGCAAAAAAGAAATCAGGAGTGTTTACGGTACAGCATCACTCGGTTTCAAAGAGATTTATTTCCTGGACCTCTCCTTGCGAAATGATGTATCGTCTGCACTGCCGGTAAATAATAATTCATACTCTTACCCTTCCATCTCAGGCAGCATTGTTTTCAGTGACCTGCTGAAATGGTCACCGCTATCGTTCGGTAAAGTAAGAGCAGGTTATGCGGTTGCAGGCGGAGACCTGGCACCTTACCAAACAAACAACGGGTTTGTTTTAGGCACCGTTTATACAGGTGTGCCGCCGGCTCCTGGCATCAATCCCATCACCGTTCCGAACGACCTTAGAAATCCAAACATCAAACCTTCTTTTGGAAAGTCGTTTGAAGCAGGCATTGATCTTCGTTTCCTGAGAAACAGGATTGGGCTTGACTTTACTTACTATCATCAGCGCAACGAAGACCAGATCATTTCCCTTGATGTTTCCGGTGCAAGTGGTTTCTCTTCCACGGTTGTAAATGCAGGTTTAATTGAGAACAAAGGAATTGAGTTGTCGCTTACAGGAACACCGGTGCAGACAAAGTTCTTTAGCTGGAACAGCACCCTGAATGTTGCCCGTAACAGAAGCATGGTAAAAGAACTTTACCCGGGCATCAATGTTTACCAGTTAGACGCCAATACATATTCCAGCGTCTCTATCTTTTTAACGGCGGAAGTAAACAAGCCATTTGGTAGCCTTGTTGGCCAGGCTTATCTCCGTGATCCGAAGTCGGGAAAGATTATGTTGGATGCCAGCAACCTTCCGCTGCACCAAACCAACTATAATTTTGGAAGCGTGTTGCCTGACTATACCGGAGGTTTCCTCAATAACTTCAAAATCGGAAACTTTGACCTGGCAGCTATGATCGATTTCCAGTCGGGTGGCAAGTTCTTTAGCTGGTCGAAGATGTTAGCGGTAAAATCGGGACAAGCAGCGGAAACGGCTGTTATGAACGACAAAGGAATGAACGTAAGAGATGCCATTGCAAATGGTGGTGGCGTAAAAGTAACCGGCATTAATCCATCAGGACAAGAAGTAACGGCCTATGTGGATGCCCGTTCTTACTTCCGCAACACCATCGGTACACGTATTTATGAAGAATGGCTATACGATGCTTCTTACATCAAACTGAGAGAAGTAAGCCTTGGTTTTAATTTCGGTACAAACCTCCTGCGCAAAACACCATTCAAGGGAGCAAAAATTGCCGCCATTGCCCGCAACCCACTCATGATCTGGCAAAAAGCACCGAAAGGACTGGAGCCATCTGAACTCTCTTCCGGAAGCGGTTCAATCAGCTGGCTGGAGAAAGGTGAATTCCAGACGGTGCGTTCTTATGGCGTTAGTTTAAATCTCTCACTTTAATCTGTCTAAATCATGAAAAAAATAACTCACTTATATCTCAGTCTGATGGCCGCTGTTGTGGTGCTGGGCAGTTGCAAGAAGTTTGATGGCAGCATGAACATTGATCCCAACAGGCCGTCAAAAGCATCCGGCACACAGCTTATTGCCAATGCGGAAAGGTGGTTGCCCGATATCAGTTCGTCGCCATACGGCGTACATTACCCGCAGCATTTATCAAACACCACGTTTCCCGATAACTCACGCTACACCACCATCAACTTTAATTTTTATGGCTGGTACACCGGTCCGCTGATGGATTTGGAAACGGTGTTGAACTCTCCGTTGGATGCCAACGAAGGCCCGGTTGCAAACCAGATGGCCGTGGCGAAAATTTTAAAGGCATATATCTTTTGGTTTTTAACCGATCGCTGGGGAGATATTCCTTACTCCGATGCATTAAAAGGTCCAAACAATTTCACGCCGAAGTATGATCGGCAGCAGGATATTTATAACAGCTTGTTCAAGCTGCTTGATGAAGCCGATGCAGCCATTACAACAGGTACCGGCACAGCTATCAAAAACGACATCATGTATAATGGCGACATGACGAAGTGGAAAAAACTTGGCAATACTATTCGCATGTTGATGGCATTGCGTTTGTCGAAAGTGGATGCTACCAAAGGTGCTAGCGAATTTAATGCGGCACTCAACAAAGGCATAATGACGGCCAACACGGACAATTTTGCCTACCTGCACCTGTCAGATGCAAACAATGAAAACTTCTGGTATTCACAAATGGTGCGGATGGGCCGCCTTTGGTATTCCGTAAGCAAACCGTTAGTAGATACCATGCAATCGAGCAGCGACCCACGACTGCCTGTATTTGCAGATAAAAACAGTGCTGGAAATTATGTTGGACAGCCTTACGGGTTAACGACAACGGTAACCCCGAATACTGTTTCGCTACTGGGCACCAACCTTCGTTCGCAAAACTCACCGGTGTACCTGGTTACCTATGCGCAGGCACTTTTTGCCCGGGCAGAAGCCGCAAAACTGGGCTGGATAACCGGCGGCGATGCGACGGCAAAAACGGCCTATGAAGCGGCCATAACCGCCTCCATCGCACAATGGACCGGAAGCACAACAGGTGTAGGCGCATTTTTGGCGCAGCCGAAAATTGTGTACGATCCGGCAAACGCCATTAAACAAATTGCAACACAACGCTGGGTGCACCTGTTTCTGCATGGTTACGAAGCCTGGGCTGAATGGAGAAGAACGGGTTACCCGGAACTTACAGCCGCACCGGGTGCAAATGGCAACCGTATTCCAAGAAGAG
>DATKHJ010000382.1:0-8412 GCA_035510335.1 Flavisolibacter sp.
CAGGGAAAGCGAAAAGAGAAAGCCTGTCAGAAAAGCGAAGATTCTTTTCATACTCTGTTTGGTTTGGTGATAAAAGCTTTTTTGTGAAACCCTTTGAGAAAGACAAAGCCGTTCATCTGTTAAGGGATTCTAAAAAGCGCAAGACAGAGTGGTACAGGTAACTGCTGTTTAGCAACAGCCGGTAAAAACCTTAGTTATAAAAAATGATGAATAATTTATTTAAATAATAACTCCAACTCGTAGCAAAGCTTTGCTGAGACAGTTGCTTATACGATTAGATCAAACATTTACAGGTTGTGAATCCATTTTTTAAAATCAGGCGCAGTAAACTGGCTGATGATGATGGCGTCTTTAATGTAATTGTTCTTTGACAGGTAAAGTTCAATTTTTGAGAACTCGATGGATTTAAACTCTTTGATGGCATTGATGTTGGCAATCACCTGGCGGCTCACCCGGAAGAACATTTTTTCATCCACCTGTTGCTCAATCTGGCTCAGGTTATAATCCAGCAAAAAGCGGTTGCCTTCAAAATCAACGGCAAACGTCAGCTTCATTTCTGCATAAAAAAACGCAACTGAACTTATTGGAATGGACAACCGCGAAGCGCCTTTCTTCACCACGATGCGTTCTTTTTTTTCATGCTTTGCCTGCAAAGGATTCTGGTGATAAAACTGGATGATCTCCGAATATTTGTTCAGCGCTTTGCGCAACTCTTCTTTGTCCAGCGGCTTCAGCAAATAATTCAGGCTGTTGGCTTTAAATGCCTTGATGGCGTATTCATCATAAGCCGTAATAAAAATAACCGGCGTAGTAATTTTCAGATCGTCGAACACTTCCAGCGACTCACCGTCCTTCAGCTGAATATCCAGCAGCATTAAGTCCGGTTCGGGATTGGCTGTAAGCCATCCTTTCATTTCTTCCACGCTCCGCACATGGTCCAGGTGATCGTACTGAAAGCCAATTTCATCTAACAGGTTAATGAGATGTTTGGCGGCTATTTGTTCGTCCTCGGCTAATAAGACTGTCATAGTTGGTTTTCGTTTTTCAGGTTTAATTCTGCAATCAGCAGGTTGCCGTATTCCAGGTTTTCAATGATGTCGATGGTAACGTTGGCGCTGCGCTGCTGTTCAATCGCATCTTTCAAAAAATGATAATTGGATAGCCGCGCCGCAGCATGATCGCGGTTCATTTTATAAAAACGCAACAGCAGTTGCCCGTTGCTTTTGTTCTCTGAATTAAGACTGAACACCGCAACGCCATTTTCGTACAGACCCACAAAAAGATAAAGCGAGAACACCTGTAACAGCGGGAAGGCGGCCTTCATTGGCAACAGGCTTTCTTCTGCCGCTACCGTGTGGTACACTTTGCTACCGGGCTTGTACTCGGCCAGCAATTCATCAAAGTATTGGTGAAACTCCTGCGTTGTAATCATATCTTTTTTCCAGAGCCATTCAATGCGCTTTGCTACATCTTTCAGAAACACCGGCATTAACTCTTCCATCTGCTTTTCTTTTGAAGCGGCCGGCAATACATCCGTTAAGCCTTTGTAGTGCTGCTGCGCAAACGACAGCGAAGCGGTTGTTAACCGTTGTTTGGCGCTGACTTCTGTTTCCAGTTTGTTCATCATACGGGCCTGGATGTATTTCTGGTAAATGCGGTTACCCACCATCAACAAAAGAAAGCACATCACCGACAGAAAAACGATGAGCAGCACCTGGAACCAGAGTTCTCCGCTGAGTGGTTTTTTAATGGTAAAGTTTAGGGTAATGGGCGGTGATGTATAATCGCCAACACGGGCAAACGCTTTAAACTGGTAGTTACCGGGCAACAGGTTGTTGAATTTTATGACCGGGTTGCGGGTGTTGCTCCACGCCGAATCTTTTCCTTCTAACTGGTAGTGATAAACAATACCGCCGGGATTTCGTTGCGACACGCCTTTGAGTGTAATGGCTACCTGGTTGTGATGAAAGGCAATTGGTTCGGATAGCGAAATCTTGTTTTGCAACGCAGAAAAATGAAGCCTGTTTTTAACGTCGTCACCATAGTTAAAACAGGCCACGCTAAGCACGGCAGAGGTGTGCTGGGTAGCCTGGTCTTCTGCAGGGTAATAAACATAAGGACCGTTGGTGGTGGCAATAAGAATGGCACCGTTGGAAAGCTTTTGCAAACCCTCGTTCCGGCATTCCCAGTTAAACATACCTTCGCTTTCTTGGAAGGTTTTAATGTTTTTAAAATCAGGCAGGTCGGCTCTTATCATTCCCAGGTTAGAGCCAATAAAAAGCCGCGGTCCATCTACCAGCAAACTGGTAACAATGTTGGTGTTTAATCCGCTCTTTTTATCCAGCCGACGAAGCAGTTTACCTCCCGCATCGTACAGGAACAAGCCCTGTCCAAAAGTGCCCACAAGAAATTGATCGCGGTAGCAGGTAAGCTGCGTAACACGAGAGGATATTTCAGGAAACAGGTTTTGCCTGGTTACCCGCAGTTGATCATCCAACTGGTTTACCTGTCCAAACGGGCTTACCTGGTAAATTTTGTCTTTAAGAACCGTAATGGTGTACGAGTCCGGTAGTTGCACGGAGCGTTTTATGGCAAAATTTTCATCGGTTACATAACACATTCCGCGTAATGTGGTCACTAAAAAACCACCTGCTATTTTGCAGAGTTGTCCCACCGCTTCTTTGCTGAAGGCAGGCAGCATTCGCATGGCAAAAGTTTGGTTGTTCATTTCCCAAACGCCATTGCCAAACCAACTGATATAGGTGCGTCCATTAAACGACAACAGTCCGGTAATGTACCGGATGAACGGGTGCGGAAAAAGAATAGGGGAAACAGAATCGCCGTTGAAAAAATAAAGCCCTTTGCCCCAGGTTGCCAGCAGCGCCGTATTGGCTGATAGCGGCGCCATGGCTGAAACGTGCCGCAGGTCAATTGACTCATCGTCGGGCTGCAGGTGAAACAGGGCTTCGTTGCTTAGTTTGTAAACACCATTGTAGGTGCAACCCACCCATAAATTATTTTCCCTGTCGGTAAAAAGACAGCTTACGGAATTGTTGCAAAAACCGTTGTCTTTGGTGAAGCGGTTGAAACGGTTGCCGGTAAGTTTCGACAAGCCTACTGTGCCACCAACCCACATGGTTGAATCGTCTTGCTCCAGAATGTAAACGGCTGCGCCAATGCGGGCCTTTCTGTATTGCGGTTGCTGTTCAACAAAATAATGCAGGCTGTCATCTTTCACCCAATAGGTGCTGAAGTTGGTAACGAAATAAGGCACTGGTCCTTCTTTGCCTAAAATACGAATCATGCCCAAACCGCTTTGCCGTTCCGATTCGGTAAACGGTGTGCGGATGCGGGTAATTTGCTGGCCTGTTTTTCTATAAATGGTTAAATCATCCGTCACCATCCACAGGTTATCGTCGCGGTCGAAGGCCACAAACATGATGTTTTTGCGGAGGTCTTTCAGCGGGTATTTTTTGATGCTTCCATTGTTTACCTGGAACACTTCTCCATTACACACAAACAGCAGCAGGTTTTGCGAATTGCTGGTTAAGCAGGTAACAAAATTGTTGTGCGATGGATTGGGTTTGAAGGCCACCTCGAAATCATGGTCGTATTTCAGCAAGCCGTTGCGGGTGGCAATCCACATGGTGCCTTTTTCGTCGCAGAGAAGCGCATTGATGCGCAGGCTTTGCAACAGGTCGTGGTCATCGTAGTTGGTAAACTTTTTTCCATCAAAAATGGAGATGCCGCCGTTGGTGCCAATCCAGATATTGCCTTTTTTATCCTGCTTGATATCGGTAATATCGGTTTGTACCAGACCATCATGCGTGGTGTAGTTTTTAAACGCATACCGCTGCCCATGGACAAGCAGCTGTAGCACACAGCACAAGAAAAGCAGGCTCGTTTTTAGCATGGTGTGTTGAACCGATTATTCTTAGCGTAAATCTGGTAAATAATTCAAACGAACCACCTGCCTTTTATACAAGCGGGCAAATGGGATGATGCGCTAGCGGCTTCTTTCCGCCCGGCTAGTTTTCTGTAGCGGCGGCGCTATTTCTTGGGTAAACTCCCTATCTTGATGGCAATTCTGCACAATGGCAAGCCCTGTGTTATTTCCCTCAACGCTGCTGAAAGAAAATATCTTCTTTTTAACCATCGGCACCCTCCTCAGCTCTGTAGCGGTGTTGCTGTTCGACAACCGGCTTTATACATCCGTTGAAGTTTTCCTGCTTTTTTTTGTGCTGTTTATTGCCCTGCTTATTCAGGCCTTTGCCGGCAGTCAAAAGCTGTTTACCAGCAGCACGCAAGCTGTTCTTCTTTACGTCAAAAGCCTGCTTGTCAACCTGGCATCGTTTTGCATTTTGTACGGCTTTCTTCTTCCTTACACTTTCGACTTTTTACTGACATTCAAACTAAGCCTGCTGGTGACGTTTATTGAAACCAGTCTTTCCTTTTTTATTCGTTACCGAAAGCAATACCAACTGAATATTGAAAAAGAAAAACGCATCGGGCAGTCCATCAAACAACAACAGGTAAAAGAGCTGGAAGTGCTGAAACAGCAGATCGACCCGCACTTCATTTTTAACTCGTTTAACACCCTTGTTTTTTTGATTGATGAGAACAGCGATAAAGCAAAACTGTTTTCTACCAAGCTAGCCAATGTGCACCGCTACATTATTTTCAACAGCAACAAAAACTTGGTGTCGGTGGCCGACGAACTTGAATTTGCGAGGGACTATGCTTATCTGCAGGAGATCAGGCATTCCAACGAAGTGCAGATCAGTTTTTCCGGTTTCACCGAAACCGACAACACGTTCATTCTTCCCATCTCCATTCAGATACTGATTGAAAACGCCATTAAGCACAATGCGTTTTCCGAGAAAGCACCGCTGACAATAGTGGTGCAGCAGGAAGACGGTTTTGTTTCGGTGCAGAACAACATTTTTGCAAAAAGCTACGAAACGCCCAGCAGCAAGATTGGCCTTTCCAACCTGCGGGACCGTTGCCGGCTGATTTTAGGGAAAGACCTGCTGTTGCAGAAAACAGACAGCTTTTTTAAAGTATCAATCCCGCTTCTGTTGAAATGATTCGCCGCCTATCGCGGTTTGCAAAACGTTAGCGTGTCAATAATAAATCGCCCTGAACCTCCAGGCTCTACGCCAAACTTTACATACAGTGTTTTTGTGGCAGGATCGTAACGGCTGTTGTACGCCGCATCAAACGGATAGATGATGCCAAGGCTGCCAGTGCGGCCTGTTACCGCCGTTACTTTGTTGGTTGTTTTATCCAAGGTAATATCAGGCAGCATGTTGGTGATGTAGACAAAACTTCCGGAACTGTAAGCGGGTTGCGATGGGGACAGGTAAACGGAACTATTTCCCGATGTAATTACTTCCAATTCTTCATCGCAATCAAACGAAAAATGGCCGGTGAATGTTGAACCCGGGATTTCCGAATAACCTTTCAACCGGTAGATACCATCGTAATCATTTTTGATGGAAAGAAAGACCATTACATTTTTAGCAACCGGGCTAATCTCGCCGTTGCTCATTTCCGCAATGGAAAGCCCGATGGCATAAGGCTGGTCTAAAAAAGCTGAGGGGCGGATGACGGCTTTCACCATTGCTTTGCGTTGGTCTGGACCAAGGGTGTAATCATTTGTAAGTGCAAAGCTGGCAGCGCCGGCGGCGGCGTAGCGTGTACCATTGGCATCATTGTAAGCAGCCACTACGGCCGGGTTGGAAATTACTTTTACGGTAACGTTTCCCTCCATTACTGAACGTGAGCTTAACCGCAGTTCGGTTAAATCAATTTCAATTGTTCCCTGCGAAAAATCTTTTGTTACCGAAGTACCGGCAACTGCATCGGTAAACTCGGCCACTACGCGGCTGGTGTTGGGTTCAATATCACCAAACACGCTGTCTTGTTTGCAGGAGGAAAGAAAAAAGCAAAAGCAGGGCAGTAAAAAAACACTTTTCATTTTGGTTGATTTAAAGTTGAACGGTACCTAAGGCAGTTTTACACACATTAAAAATTCAACCCTTCGGCCAACAAACCGCGGCAATCAAATTCAATCATTCTTTTTCACTCCCGATCTATAAAAAATGTTGACCGAATTGCCTGAGGCAAATAAAAAAGCAGCGTTACGGCGCTGCTTTTTCAATCCTCTTGCACATCTGGCATCAATTCTCCGCTTTTTTAAACTTGTCGGTTTGCGAGATTTGGCCTGTTGCATCGGCTGTAATGTTGTACCAATGCTTTTTGTCTTGTAAAACCACGTGGTAAGTCAATTCGTTTTCAGAGCTCATCTCGGTAACGCCAAAGATTTGCTTGCCGGGATACTTTTGGGTGATTTTCAAACGCAGAAACGGCGGCAATTCTTTTTCTTCATAATAACGGATGGTGCTCATTACTTTTCCGTCAAGATCGTAACGGATGCGGCACTTCATGTCCATCTTTTCGAAGTACACTTCGTAATGTGTTTCGTTTTCATACCAACGGGCATTTTGCACATCAGGAAAAACAGACTGGAATATTTTGAGGACTTTTTCGCTAACGGGCGGGGCTGCAAAAGCAAAAGCAGAAACGCAAGCAAAGGCTACTGCAAGAACAATTTTTTTCATACATTAAAATTTAGTTGGTGAAGGATTCATGATGGAAAATTAGACTGGCTGACAAGCGTAAAAAAGCATTTTGAAGACCAGCGGCAGTGGCAGAAAACCTTTGCTTGAGAAGGATTTTTCATGCATTGGAATGAATCGATAAATTTCGCGGATGAATCCTGCAAGAAGGCGAATAAGACATACGATCACTTTCGTATTTGTTGTGTTAAGAATCTCTAAACAAACTTTTTTGGTGGGATGAGTGGTAGGCTGAAGTTGATTCTGAACAGCTTTTTTAGGCTTTTGCTGCTGTCTGTTTCTTCCGACAAACCTTACTATGTATGGAAACAACGAATCGATAGAAAACAATGTTTGAACGCCTGTTAATTGCACACGCATTTTATATTACCAAACATATTGCTTGCAATACAAGATGAGGACCACGACGAATTGGAGTATTGCCTGCCGGCAGAAATGAATGGAAGTATTTGGTTGGAATGCTGATGAGATGTATTCGTTAGTAAGCAAGATGCCCGTTGAAATTTGCGGTTCGGAACAAAGCATTCGGGCATTGGTATGGAAGAAGAAAACTGTTTTGCTGCGTTATTGATTGCTGCAGACTGCACATCATCCCTTAACCAGCTAAACTTAAGCGGCCGGCTTTTTAATACGCGGCACTTTCACCAGGTATTGCTGCGGGGTTTCCAGCGTCAGCAATTCCTGGTTCAGCAAGGTGCGGTACTGTGATCGTAGATCAGCAATGGCAGCGCCTTTGGTGGTTTGCTGCTTCTTCTGCCTTGCACCTACCGGGTTGGAAACGGTTATGAACTGGTTGTTCAACGCAATGGAAATAACCAGCGGCTCTTTCTCGGAAAAGAAGTTGCGCTTGATGGCGTTTTCAACCAGCACCTGCAAGGTTCCCGGCACGGTTACCTCTTCGGGCAGCGCACCTGTTGTGTCCTGCTCAATGCGAATGGCTTCATCAAAACGTACCTGCAGCAGGTAATAGTAATCTTCTAAAAACGCCAGTTCTTCTTTCAACGGCACAAACTGTTTTTGCTTGCTGATGAGCAGGTATTTAAAAACATTTGAAAGCTTGTGAATAAATGTATACGCCTGCTCACCATCGTTGCGAACGAGGTAAGAGAGTGTATTGAGACAGTTGAACAAAAAATGCGGATCAAGATCATTGCGCAAGGTGGCTGCTTCCGCCTGCAGGCGTTCCATTTCCAGTTGCTGCATTACTTTGGCATTCAGGTCAACTTCTGCCCGCAAAAACACGGCTTCGTACACCAAGCTTAGCAAGGCCGTTACCAAAGCCGTAATGGCAATTGCTATAAAAATTGCCGGCGCCGCAATTTGTTTCAGCACCAACAACTGCCATAAAACCGCCATGAAAAAAACCGAAGCCACACCATAGAGTACAGTAGCAGCCAAGAAAAGAAACAGCCGACCAAACGCATCACCGGGAAGCCATTTACGGGAACGCAGGTAAGAAACAATTTTTACGGATCCCTGCCAGATAACCATCGTCAGTAAAACAAAAAACAGCAGTGAAAAAAGAAATGCAGGAACGCTGAGTGTTGTATAGTTCAGCAGTCCCGAAAACACCGGGATAAAACAACCAAGTAAAGGTATCAGCAACAGTTTCAGCAACCTGTCTTTTACCCGTATGCTTCCCTGGAAAGAATGGCGGCTAGCTCCCTGCACACTATTGTTTAAAACGTTCATAAACAAAATAATTGCCGGCTTTAACTGGCTGCCGGTTGCTGTACGATAGAATGGTTTTTGCACGTTTAAAGTACAGGCT
>DATKHJ010000383.1:0-7960 GCA_035510335.1 Flavisolibacter sp.
CTGTGGAAAAAACAGGTTGCGTTCGTAGTTTTCAAACAGTGTCCAGGTTTGCCAGAAGTAGTCGGTGTACATGGCCCGCAAGCCCAGCGTCATGCTTTTGCTTCCCGCAAAAGGCTGCTCCAGGATAATGCTGTAGGCAGAACCACTGAACAGGCGGTAATCGGAAGTGACCGGCGTTTCGGCGGCCTTTGTTTTAATGCCGAAGTTCATGATGCTTTCAGCCCGCACCGTTAACAGAATTTGTTTATTGAAGCGGTAGCCAAAGGAAATATTGGGGTAGTTCTGAAAACCATGTCCAACGGTTTGAATGCTGGCCACGTTAATGCGTCCAAACCATACGCCAACATCATTACCCAGCGCCATGGAAATGCGGTTGCTTAATTTAAACGGCAGTCGCGGCCCTACGGTTACCAGGTTTTGAATGATCTGGAAATTAAGCCTTGAATCGAGGTAGAGTTTTTTTCCCAGTCGCTTCAGCACATGCACATCGCCGGCGGGAATGCGAAAATGTGCCTCTTCGGTAATGTCACGCGGCATGGTGGTAGTGGTAAAGCCCACTGAAGTTTGCCAGCTACGGTCCATGGCATACGGAAAAAAAATGCGCTTTTGTCCTTCAATGGGTACATCCTGTGCAAACAATGCCGGCGAGAAGAACAAGGCAACAGCAACTAAAACAGCTTTCATTTCTGGTTTATCGTTTAAATAAGCTCAGCCTGAGTTATGCAATTCCCAAGCCGCGGCAGAGGAGTGAAATAGCTGCGGAATACGATCCTATTGTTCACTGTTTAATGTTGAAAGTTTAAAGTTGGTTGCACCGGCGAAACTTAAACTTTCAACATTCAACTTTTAAACATTTCTTTTTTCCGGTCTGCAAATTGCAGATATGCGTAGCAGATGAAGAGCCGAAAATCAACTTATGTTCTGGCGGGTGCCGCACTTGTGGTTGCGGGTGTTATTGCCTATGTGGCTTACCGCACACGTGCTGTACCCACACCGCGCCGCCGCTGGAAACGCTTTGAGAGCAAAGACGCCATTCCGCTGGATGAAGCCACCTGTAAAACACTGCAGGGACTTTACACCGTAGAAGAAGGAACTGATTTTTTTGGGGAAACGGCGGTGCTGAAATGCAGCTACACCGTGGTGAATAACAAAACCGTTTTTCACCTTTCGCTGTTTTGCGAGAAGAACGGTACCTACATTATTTCGGAAGCCCGGAAACAGGGTGGCGCCGTTTTACTTTCGGGACATTGGCGCAAAGCCGCTGCCAATGGATCGGGTATTGTGTGGCTGGCAGCAAACAATGCGCAAGGCAATAACACAGGCAGTGCAAACATCATCATCCAGGGATTGTTTGGCGATGGCGACAGCCTGCCCGATCAAACACTCCGGCTACGCTACCGGCAGCCGTTGCCAGAAAATCATTCGCTGCAGATTATTGGTCACCGCGGCGGTGCCCGGAATGTGGACTTCCTGCATCTGTCCGAAAATACAACCGACATGATGAAGCTGGCAGCCCAACTGGGCGCCACAGGTGTGGAGATTGATGTACGCATGACGAAGGACGGTGTGCCCGTTATTTTCCATGACAGCTTTCTTTCCATTCACACTGTGAAGAAAAAAATTTACGGCGGGCTGATTCACAATTATACATTGAAAGAATTGCAGGCTATTAAACTGCGCAAAGGCGGCACGGTGCCTACGTTGCAGGAATGCCTTCACACAATTTTGTACGAAACACCACTGGAAACGGTGTGGCTCGATATCAAAAAAGAATGCGACCTGGTAAAGATCAACAAGCTGCAAAATCAATACATGGAACGGGCGGCCACCATTGGCAGAAAGCTGACGATTTACATTGGCGTTCCCGATAAATCCATGCTGGCTTGTTTTAAAGAACTCGACGATTATAAAAACATTCCTTCTTTAACCGAACTGGAACCGGAAGTTGCCACAGAAATAAACGCAGAAGTTTGGGCACCGCAATACACCAACGGCACCGAAGAGGAAAATGTAGCCCGCATGCACAATGAAGAACGGAAAGCTTTTGTATGGTCGCTTGACAGCCGCTTTATGATTGACACCTACCTGAAAGAAGGCGGCTTCGACGGCGTGGTGACCAACACACCATCGGTAGTAGCACACTGGTATTACACCAACCTGGCAAAGGGCAGCCTTGACACAAACAGTTCAATGCACGACAGCAACAAACGCTAAGGCCGGAACTTCTACTTTTGCGAAACAATTTATTGCATGCAACTGCGCATTCTTCAAACAGGCACAAAAGCCTACGACGAAATGGTGACCCTTCGGGTGAAGGTGCTGCTCGATCCTGTTGGCATTCCCCGTTCTTACATCAACCCCGAAAAAGAAGCAGCCGATGTGCTGATTGGCGCTTTCGAAAACGACCAGTTGCTTGGCTGTTGCGTTCTCACGCATGTGGATGACACCACGCTACAATTGCGTCAGATGGCTGTTGACAATACGTTACACAAGAAGGGCATTGGCGCTGCCATTGTAGCCTTTGCAGAAGCAATAGCCAAAGAAAAAGGCTACCAGACGTTGATGATGCATGCCCGTGATACCGTACTGGATTTCTACCGCAAAAGCGGTTACCATATTACAGGTGAGCCCTTTGTTGAAGTTGGCATTGGCCACCACCGCATGGAGAAAAGACTTTCATAAGCGGTGAGTGGTCATTAAAAAGTCTCTCACTATTCACTATTCACCACTGACCATTCACTGCTCACCCCTCCGCTATCTGCAACACGGCTTTGGCCAGTGCAATGCTTCTCTCATCTCCTGTGTGTTTCATTGGCTCGTCGGATAGTTTTACCACCGGCGTCCAGTCTTCTCCTTCGGGCAGCGCTTCTGTCATTTTCATGACAATGTTCATTGGCTTTAATCCCACATCGTTGGTGAGGTTTGTACCAATGCCAAACGAAATGCGGATCCGCCCTTCACAATGTTTTTGGATGGACTCTACTTTTTCATTGTTCAGTCCATCGGAGAAAATAATTGATTTCGTCAGCGGATCGATACCCAGCTTTTGGTAATGCGCAATGGTTTTGTCGGCAAACAAAAGCGGGTCGCCGCTATCGTGCCTGACACCATCAAACAGGCGGGCAAATTTTTTATCAAACACTTCAAAAAATTCATCCGTCGTGTACGTGTCGGATAGCGCAATGCCTAACTCACCGCGGTACACATCCACCCAATGTTCCAGCGCCATTGTGTTGGCCATTTTAAAACCATACCTGGCTGCATGAAACATAAACCATTCATGTGCATGCGTACCAATGGGCTTGGTATCGTTCAGCATGGCAAGATGTACGTTGCTGGTACCGGCAAATCCTTTTCCCCCTTTCTTCAATGTTTCTACTACCAGCGCCTGCACATTGTATGAGTGGCGGCGGCGTGTGCCAAACTCGGCCACCGTTACACCCAGGCTGTCGTAATGGTTCATCTTATCGCTTGTGTTCTTTATCACCTCCTCATCGTTTTGCCGCTGCATATCCTGCAGGTGATAAAAATTTTCGGATAGAAGGCAAAGCAGCGGCACTTCCCACAAAATGGTGCGGTACCAATAACCCTCTACTGTTACATCCACATCGGCGCCGTTTTGCGTGATGGTAACTTCGGAAGGATCGTAACAATAGCCCTGTAAAAAATCGAGGTAAACCGGGTCGAGGTAAGGACAGGTTTTGGAAAACCACTGCTTTTCTTCTTTGCTTAACTTCAGCGAAGCCATTTCATCAACAGAAGCCTGCAACGCTTTGGCAAAGCCTGGCGGAAACTGGTGCCCGCCACGGTTGATGAAACGATACCTTGCTTTTGCTTTGGGAAAAAGTTTCACCACGCATTGCTGCATGGTAAACTTATAAAAATCATTGTCGAGCAAAGAAGCCAAACGAACCATGTGCTTTTTTTAAAATGATGAACCGGCCTGTGGCCTGAAACTTTCTTCTTACCTGCAAACCAATTGCCATGAACATTGCCCGCATTAAAGAAACCTGTATTTATGTTACCGATCTTGAGGCAACAAAGCAGTTCTATTCTTACAAACTTGGCCTGCCACTCATTTCGTTTGTGGAAGGAAGACATGTATTTTTTAAAGCCGGCCAGTCGGTGCTGCTTTGTTTTGTGGCCGATAAAACGCTGAAGGAAACACTGCTGCCACCGCACGGTGCAACAGGCTGTATTCATTTTGCTTTTGAAGTGCCTCGCAGCGAATATGATGCTGCGCTTCAAAAAATAAAAGAAGCCGGCATTGCCATTTTACATGAGCAAGTGTGGGAGGACAATCTTCGCTCTTTTTATTTTCATGATCCGGACAAAAACCTGTTGGAAGTAATTGAAGAAGGATTGTGGGAAGCAGATGTTGAGTAAGACAGGTGGTATTGCTCTAACGATTGAATCACCGCTTTGCATTGCGTAAAGGTTTGCCTTCAGGATACTGACAATTTCGTCTTCAAAAACACTTCGGCACATGAGCTACGAACCACACTGATCAGGAAGAATCAGGCACACATTCATCACAGGCATAATTTGTGTTCACACAATCTCTGTTAACCGATTTGTAAACCAGAAAACAAAACTTATGGCAGAGATACATGTACAGGCAAAAAAACAATCCTCAAACACAGCCTGGTTGTGGATCGTTGTTGTTTTACTGATTATTGGCGCACTTGCGTATTACCTGATCACTCGTAACAACAATACACAGACAGTACCGGTAACAAGCCCGGGCACGGCGGCGGAGTTTCAATCCAAACAACGGCCACCACGGCCTGCACAGGTAAAAATCATTGTACCCATTGTGCACATGCGGTCTGTATAAACTATTTGGTAACCAAAAGCCATGCTTTTAAAACCTGAAGAATTATGGATAAGATGAAGCACAGACGTTTGCAGGAATTGGATCATTCCGACTTTGAAATTGTGAAAGGCGAACCGGATATCCGGGGATGGGATGTGCGGAACCAGAGCGGCCAAAAGATTGGCGAAGTAGAAGAGCTGGTGGTGGATGCGCAGCAAAAAAAAGTTCGTTACATGGTGGTTGACCTTGACGACAATGAACTCAAACTTCAGCACCGGAAAGTTTTATTACCCATTGGCCTTGCGGAGCTACACCAGAAGGATGACGATGTAATTCTGCCAAACATCACAGCAGAACACCTGGGCGCCTTGCCGCCTTACGATAACGACCACCTGACACCAGATGTGGAACGAAACATCTGTACAACTCTTGGACGGAAAACAGAAACAGCAGCGGTGCTGGAAGGCGAAGAATTACATTCAGAATTCTACCGCCACGAATATTACAACGACGACAACCTGTACAAACACCGCCTGTCTGAACTTGAACAGCAGAAGCAACAACAAAAACAAAAAGAAGCCTCCGATTACGAAAGCGGCTTGCGGCTATGGGAGTTGCGGAGCGACGGCGGCCTGCTGCCGGAAAGCAACGGGCAAAGGCGTGAACGCAGGGCAGAAATCAATGAAGATGCCCGCATGGAACTGGTTCGTAACCGCCGGAAAACGTATGAAGATTTGCGCAGGCAGGGTGCAGGAAGAAACGATGACACACCTACGCACAACCGCCACCGGTCCATTATTGACAGAACAAGAGAAGAAGGTTTGCAGGATGGATAGTTGTAATTAGGTTGAGGTTGAGATTGAGGTTAAGAGAAGAACGACAGTCGATTTCTTGCTTAACCTCAATCTTAATCTTAGCCTCACTCACTACAGATCAGGGAACCATACTTTTTTAATCTTGCCATCGCCGGTTTCGTAAATGGCAATAGCGTAAACACGGCGGCCACCGGCCAGCCAGATCTCTTCGTGGTCAACCACCACATTTCCCTGCACAATGCGGTTGAGCAGGTTGCAATGCAGTACGCCGATGTTGGTAAGAAATGCATACTGCTTGCGCATGGCTTCTTTCCCTTTTACCTGCAGCTTGTTGGTATTGAGGTCATAAATTTCCACATCGTCGGCATACGGCGCCAGGAAGGCTTCGAGATTGTGTGCATTGTAGGCAACAAGTTGCTGATCGGCCAATTCTTCAGGAGTAGGTTTACGTACCGAATCGGGTTTAACAGCCACGCCTTTGTTGATCACCCATTCAATGCTTTGCCAGTTGGCAATACTGTCCAGCGGATTTTTTGCCAACAGCAACAGGTCGGCTCTTTTTCCTTTTTTCACCGAACCAAATTCTGCTTCCTTTCCCACCGCTTTTGCGCCGTTAATGGTAGAAGCCTGCAGCAGTTGCCAGGTGTTCATTCCGCTTTGCTGCATGGTTTTCAATTCATCGTAATAAGAAGAAACGTGCTGCGTGCCAATGTTACCTGCATCGGTTCCGGTGGCAATGGTAACGCCGCCATCCAGCAATTTTTTCAGGTTGGCCATGCGCAGTTCATCTTCTTTTCGCGACAGGTCAGCGTTCCGTGTTATCCATTGTTTGTACGGGCCTGTAATGGCCGTATCAATCACCTTGATATCAATAATTGAGTTAAGTTGTTTGGGATGCGCATACCGAAAATCATCGGCCGTAGGCTGGTAGGTTTGACCAAAGGTTTTCAAGTAATTTCCCGGCACTACCAGTGTTGGCGATAGCACCGTTTTCTTTTCTTTCAGCAGTTGAACAAAGGCTGGATCCACCGGCTCATCTTCCACGCCGTGCACCAGGTAATCGGCGCCGGCTTCCACGGCCAGCCTTGCCGTAAGCTGCTCCGTTGCATGCACCGCTACCCGCAAATTACTTTTGTGTGCTTCGTCAATCACAGCCCGTACCATCGGCAGGTTTGCTCTTGCCGCACTGTCTTTGTTCTTGCCCAATACTATGTACCAAACCTTGATAAAGTCAGGTTTATAGGGCAATTGTTTTTGTACGTATTGCCTTGCATCCGCTTCTGATTTCATGAGGTAAAACGGCTCGTCATCTTCCAGGCCTTTTAATTCGTTTGGTTGCCAGGTGGTGATCAAAGGGCCGGTCATGTAAACCGACGGCGCATAGCTTTTTGTGCGAAAGCTGTCGCGTTGCTTTAAGAAGTTTACATTGGCACCTACATCCACCACTGTCGTTATTCCAGCCGATGTATAACGCCGCAGGAAAGACTCCATGTTGTTGTGCACCCATTTGATCTCTTCTTCATACGGCTTGTATTTGCGCAGGTCAATGGCATCGGGACGGGTGTAAAGTCCGCCGCTTTGAAAGAAATGTACATGCGCATCTACAAGGCCTGGCATAAGGTACTTGCCGCTGCCATCAATGGTTTGCGTGGCGTTGCCGGCGTTCAGCTTTTTCCCAATAGCGGTGATGGTGCCGTTCTCTACCAGCACGTCCTGGTTCGGCAGCAGTTTTTTGCTTTCAACATCTACCACTGTTGTATTGCGAATAAGGAGTTGTGACTGAACTGCACTAACGGAAAGCAGCAGCAAAAAAAGCAGCAAGGTTCTCATGTGAAGATTTTTACTAAGATATAGGATGTTGCTCTCATGGCTACCCTTCTCGTAAAAACAAATCCGGCAGCGCATTGCGCTGCCGGATTTTTACTCACTTCATTCAATCACCAAAGACTAATGTCCTTCGGTATCCTGCTTGTCCACGTTGCGGTTGGGATGCATTTCCCGAACACCTTCTGTTATGCTTTCTTCGTCGCGGGTGTAGTCATCGGAAATCCGCTGATCGTTTGGCATGTTGTCGTCGTTGATCTTTGTGGGAATGCCTGTTCCCTGCGCTGCATGTCCGCCACCTGCTGGTTTTCCTGTGTCTGTATTTGCTCTTTGTGCCATTGTATTTGTTTTATGTGTTAAGAATTATTTCCTTTTCAATTCATCATTCGCTACTCACTATTAACTTTTCTTCCTTCACCCATTTTCCATAATCCGGAACGGCCACTTCTTTCCATTCGTTCACCAGGCGTTGCAATCCTTCCTGCAAGGCTTCGCCTTCCATGGC
>DATKHJ010000384.1:0-3565 GCA_035510335.1 Flavisolibacter sp.
ACAGCGGCACCGGTTTTTCTCTATTCAATTTCAGCCCACCGGTTTTTACCGCATTTTTGGCATTCCCGCAGTGGTGTTTACAAACCTGATGGTGCAAAGTCCCGAAGACTGTAAAAAGAGCTTTCTCTTTTTGTATGAGCAGTTACGGGAAACAAGGGAAATCAACGACATGAAAACCCGCTGCGAAAACTATTTGCTCAGGGAGCTAGTAAGCAGTACGGCAAAAGACCCATACAACGGCATTCTTTTCATTGCCTCCCGCATTGTAAAAAGCGTTGGCTGGTTGCCTGTTGAAAAGCTGGCATCGGAAGCCAATATGAGTTTAAAAACCTTTGAGCGAAAATTTACAGAGCAGGTAGGTGTAAGGCCAAAACTATACAACCGGATCGTTCGGTTTAATAAAGCCCTTGCCATGAAGAGGGGTTCTCCTTCGCCGCACTGGACATCCATTGCTCATGCCTGCGGGTACTTTGACCAGATGCATTTTATTAAAGACTTCAAGCTTTTCTCCGGGGTAACGCCAACCGATTTTTTCCGGCAGTCGCCACTGCCAAACGAGGATGTGTTGAAAACCTAAAGCCGATCAATGAATATTCTCCGCTGCCAGCAGCACCTGCCAGGCTTCGTGCACTTTGTTTTCGTTTAACAGCTTAGCCGCATAACTATGCACTTCTTTTTCCATTTCGGCCGGGTTAACCGAATAATATTGAAAGATGTTCTTCAGGTGCTCGTCATCAAACGAAGGTTCAACAACCGGCATCTCGTGCACATTGGCCAGCAAGCCCAAATGATTGCCGGTTAGCAGCTTGCTAAAGCGAATGCCTTCAGGCAACGCATCAATGCCAATACCCAGTTTTGTATTTGGTTTAGGAACGGTAAACAGGTTGTCTTTACCTACCCGGCAATACCAGTCGCCGCCAAGGCGTGCCACCAGTTCAAGGTTCGACTGAATAAATTTTTTGTTCTCGTCCAGCAACGAATCATCGAGGTGCAGTTTCAGCACTTCGCAAATCACCAGTTGCCCGGCGCCGCCAATCTCGCCCAGCGATTTTACCTCCAACACCTTGCATTCCATCTTTGCCTTGCTTTCTTTCACCATGGGTGGCTTCACCATGGTTGCCGGTTCTTTGGTAAAGCCGGCTTTGGCAAATTCATCAACACCTTTCGGGTACTCGCAGGACGACAGCGAGGCTTGCTGCACCATGTCGTAGGTCACCATGTTAATGACCACCTCCGGCACCTCCAGCACATTTTGCAACGTGTGCTTGGTAGTGTTGTCGCGTACCCGCCGTGCCGGCGAGAAAACAACAATCGGCGGGTTGGAAGAAAACATGTTGAAGAAGCTAAAGGGACTCAGGTTACTGTTTCCCTCCTTGTCAATAGTGGAAGCAAAACAAATGGGCCGCGGGGCAACCACATGCTGTAAAAAATATTGCTTCTCCATCGGGTTTAATTCCTCCAGGTCGATCATCATACGCCGCAAAAGTAGGGGCTGTTTTTTCGTTCGTCCGTAAATAGGTTTATCTGTTTATTAGGTTATCCGTTAATTGGTAAATCCGTTAAGCAGTTCATGAGTTGCGGAGGGTACGTTTGAAAAAGTACGGATAAACGAATACACCAATTGACAGATGAACGGATCTACTGTTTTTCTACCCTTTCATACAGCTATTCTTCCATTCGTCCCAAATCGGCTGTTTCGGCGTAACATCAGCTGGTTTTGTCCGTTGTACGAAGGAATTCGTCATTAAAACCAAAAACCATCTTATGCGTAAAACAATGTTGACAGTGGCCGCGGCCCTTTGCCTTTCCGTTTCTGTAAACGCCCAGAAAGAAAAACAAGAAACCATTGAGGGAAATGGAAATCTTGTAACCAAAGAAATACCGGTCTCGTCTTTTGAAACCCTGAAAGCAAGCGGCATTTACGAGCTGAAACTTGTGCAGGGAGGCGCCGAATCAGTAAAGGTAGAAGCCGATGAAAACCTGCACCAGTACTTCAATGTTCGCAACGAGGGCAATACGCTGGTGATTGACATGAAGGGAACAAAGAACAAAAACATGAAGCTGAAAAACAAAATGAAGGTTTACGTGAGCTTCAAAAAGTTAACCGAAATGGACCTGAGCATGGTGGGTGATGTAAAAGCCGAAACGCCGCTAAACTTCGCTAACCTGGCCATTAAAAACAGTAGTGTTGGTAACGTGCAGTTGAACTTATCGGCCACCACATTGAACGTTACAAACAACAGCGTGGGACATGTAAAACTGCATGGCAAAGCTGAAAATGCCGTGGTGAAAAACAACGGCGTGGGAGATTTTGATGCCGGCGACCTGGTGGTGCAAACCATGCGTATTGATAACAGCGGCGTTGGCGATGCCGAAGTACACGCAACCAAAGAACTAACCGTTAGCGATAGTATGCTGGGCGGTGTAAAAAACAAAGGTGGCGCAACTGTGAAAAAGAACAAGAAAGTAAGGATCTGAGAAAGGTTGTAACAAACTTCAGGTACTGTTTAAGCGCTTCCATTTCCCGCGGAAATGGAAGCGCTTTATTTTTTATTTCTTGCGTTGCAAGATGCTCCAATCGGTTTCTTCTGCAACAATGGTGTTGCTTAAAACACCGAGGTTTTCTATTTCCATTTCCACTACGTCGCCGTTTTGCAGCCATTGCTCCTGATAAGCAGGATTATCCAGCTTGCCAGTGCCGTTCAGCTCCAGGAAACAACCCGTGCCAACGGTTCCGCTGCCAATCACATCGCCGGGATAAAGATCAACACCATACGATGCCCGTTCAATAATCTCGGCAAACGTCCAGTCCATATCACCCAGGTTGCCTTCGCTCACCTGCACGCCGTTTACCTTACAGGTCATTTTTAAGTTCCAGCTTTTGCCTGCGTGACCTTCTTTAGGAGCGGTTTCAAACTCTTCCAGTTCGTCCAGCGTTACCAGGCAGGGGCCAATGGTGGTGGCAAAATCTTTTCCTTTGGCAGGGCCTAAGTTCAGCAGCATCTCTTCCATTTGCAGGCGGCGTGCACTCAGGTCGTTCATGATCATCAACCCGCCAATGTAGGCATCGGCTTCTTCGGCTTTGATGTTGCGGCCGGGTTTGCAGATGACGATGGCTGCTTCCAGTTCAAAGTCCAGCTTTTCAAAATGGTCAGGCATGCAGGCCACATCGCCGGGGCCTTTAATGCTATGGTGATTGGTAAAATAAAAAATGGGATACTGATCAAACTCCGCAATCATATCCACCTTGCGGTTGCGGCGTGCTGCAGCCACGTGCTGCCGAAACGCATACCCGTCGCGGCAGGAAGTAGGAAAGGGCACCGGCGCCAATAGCTGAACACTTTCTACGGCAACGCCACGGCCTTGTGCAATGCGACCCTCCTGGATTATTTGCACACCTTCCTGTGCAATTAAAAAATAATCATCCCAGTAAGCAAGAAACATGCTCATGGTATTGGGCAGTTCGGGGTGCAGGTGCTCCATGTCATAAACAAAGCCATCCACTAACACAGCCAATTGCTCATGATCGTTTTTTACGTAAGAAACCAGTTTCATGGTTAAGTGA
>DATKHJ010000385.1:0-9008 GCA_035510335.1 Flavisolibacter sp.
AGGCAGGAAAACCGATTGCACCGAGAAAAAGAAAAGCAGGAAGTTCACGGTTGAATCGCGGTTAAACCGGACCAGGATGATTTTAAAAACATTGACAACGGACGGCTTTTCACTACCGGGAATGCTATTCCCAATGGCCACCATTAGTACATTAACCAGGTAAAAAGCAGCGGTAAAAACAATAAAGAAAAGAACCACTGAGTACAGCAGGCTGCACAAAAGCTTTTCAAAAGCGGAAGCGGGTACCAGCAGGTAGTTTATACCTTTTGATCTCGAGCCCAGGTCGCGGAAGTATTGGCTGGCGTAGAAGGTGCCAACTGCAAACAAGGCTAAGAAAAAGGTGATGTTCTGTACGTCCTTCGGCATCGGGTGATCCGAATCGGCCAGCATGGTGAGCACAAACCAAGAGATAAGCAAACCAATAAAGGCCAGCACAGATAAAACATAGCGTTTTTTATTGTCTGCCCAATGCTTCGTCACCAGCAGTGTAAAACGTTTGAAATTGAAAAATTGATTCATAAAAGAAGTTTACGATTGAAACAGTTGCGTAATTGCGGCGCTATCGGTAACAATGGCTTTGTAGAGAAGTTCGAGATCAAGTTTACCTTCCTCGCCGTCCGTATTTGGCGTTACAATCACATGGCCCCGTAAAGAAGACTCGCTGTAAAGTGCGGTAGCTACTTCTTCGTTGTCATAGGCGAAGCGGAAGGATAATCGTTTTGTGATTTCTTCTACTGTCTGGTCAAACAAAATTTTTCCTTCATCAATAACCGTGATGCGGTCAATCAGGTTTTCAAGGTCTTTTACCTGGTGGGTACTAATAATAATGCAGCGTTCC
This sequence comes from Flavisolibacter sp., assembly GCA_035510335.1. Taxonomy (GTDB): domain Bacteria; phylum Bacteroidota; class Bacteroidia; order Chitinophagales; family Chitinophagaceae; genus Flavisolibacter. The sequence goes on from DATKHJ010000385.1 coordinate 839, forward strand.
TCATCCAGCGCTTCGGCCAGTATTTTCCTGAACTGGCTTTTGCTCATAATATCCAACCCGTTGGTAGGTTCATCCATCAGCAATACATTGGCATTGGTGGCCAGTGCAAACGAAATCAGCACTTTCTTTTTCTGCCCGTAGCTCATGTTCTGCAGCGTACTGCCTTCCGGGATCTGGAAAATAGCCAGGTAGTTTTCAAACTTCTTGCGGTTGAAGCGGGGGTAAAAAGGCGAGTAATGTTTTATAAAATCGGCTACGGAAATATCGGGCAGGTAAAACTCTTCCGGCACCATGTACACGTTTTGCAGAAAAGCCGGCTGGCGCTTAAACGGCGCAAAGCCATTTACCGTAATGCGGCCGCTTTTGGGAAACAGCAGCCCGGCAATATTGCGCAAAAGGCTCGACTTTCCCGTGCCGTTCTTGCCCAGCAAACCATACACATGGCCCGCCTGGAACTGCAGATTCAGCCCTTCAAACACAGGCTTTTTCTTGTAAGCAAACGAGAGGTTTTGAATGTCAATCATACTCGGTGATTTAGTGTACTACTTAAATAGTACACTACGAAGATAGATTTAATTTTTAATCTGACAACTATTTCTGAAAACTTTTGCGGTTAGAAGCGATTGGGGATGATCAGCGGGAATAAAGGCGGAAGAACGGCGATATCGATTGATAGAATGCCGAAAGCAATTTGGTTCCCTTCAGTAGAATGATAGTCTTTCCAAGGAGAAATCGCCTAATCCGGAATATCAATCCCGATCTTTTTCATCAGGATGGAGGCGTTCAGGCTTTTGCAGATGCCGTGCTTGAGTTTGTAGTCGAAGTAAAGCTCCTCTCCTTCTACTTCCACATCAAAATGGTAGTTTTCAATGGCGGAAGGATAGGTTTCTTTCAGCAGCGTCAGTTCCACGTCATGGGTGGCAATAACAGCCACGGCATCTTCTTTTATCAATTGTTTGATCAGCGCCGCGGAGCCTTTGTGCCGGTCGAAGGAATTGGTACCGCGTAAAATTTCATCCAGCAGAATAAACAGGGGCTGGTGTGTTTTGACCATTTCAATAATGGTGCGCAGCTTTTTCAACTCGGCGTAAAACGTAGAGGTATTCTCTGCCAGGTTATCGGCAATGCGCATGCTGCTCACCAATTGCACCGGTGATAGTACAAAGGACGCTGCGCAAACCGGTGCACCCATCTGCGCCAGCACCATGTTTACACCCAAGCTGCGAAGAAAAGTGCTTTTCCCGGCCATGTTTGAGCCGGTAATAAGGCCAATCTTTCCAATGCCGTTAATGGAAAAACTATTGTTCACCCGCTGTCCCGCCGGTAATAGCGGATGGCCGATCTCCTTCCCTTCCAGTGTAAAGTGGTTGGAGGTAAAGGTTGGGAAGCTCCAGTCCGGATGATTAAAATGCAGTGTGCTTACACTGTGCAGCACTTCCATTTCGGCCACGGCGGCAAACCATTTGTAAACCTTGCTGCTGTTACGTTTCCGCCAGGCGTTCAAAGCAATCATTTGCCGCACATCCCACAACAGAAAGGCATTAAAAAACATGGGACCAAACATGCTGTTGCGCAAATCAAAACGGTCGAGAATATTTTTTAAGGCTTTAACTTCTTTTCCTGCTGAAGCAGATGAAGTTTTGATGGATGCCTGCAATTGCTGCACATGGCGGGAGTTTGATGACAGGCTTTCCAGCCAGCTAACCAGTGTTTCAAGCGTAGACGTTTCTTTTACAATGCCATTGAGGTGTGAATAGGTTTGAACGGCATTCCTGCTTAAGAGCATGGAGAACACAAGGAAAAAAAGATAAAGCGACGAGAACATCACGCCGGGAATCAACCCAACAATGGCTGCAATAGCAGTACCAAGCGTAATGAAGGTGTAAACCAGCACGGCCCACTTCCAGTAACCGCCGGTAAAATGTTCTTTTTCTTCTTTCAGCCAGTAGTCAATCTTTTCTTCGGTGCGATGCGTGACTGTTGTGTGCATGGCAAATGCCTGCCATTGTTGTCGCCACGATAAATTGGCTGCCAGTTCTTTCACCGCCTCTTGTCTTGCTTTAATTTCTTCAAGCGAAATTGCCTGCAGCAAATTGTTGGCAAGAAGGCGTTGCCCCTGTTCGGTATAACTGCGGCTAACCCACTGGTAAACCGAACTCTCACCAAAAATATCAAGGTCGTTTGCATAGACATGTTCCGAAGATGCAAAGCGGCGGCCGTCTTCCCGTTGCTGGAAGCGGTGCTGCAAGGCTTCGCGTTCTTCTTCGTTAATGCGAATAAGCGTTTTGGTGTTACGGATTTTTGCATTGTTGGCTACGTCAACAGAAACCAAGTACAACAAAAAGCCAATGCCCAAAACAGTGGGCAACAATCCCGCAAGGCCGTAGCTCACAAAAACGTTGTAGGCAACAACAATGGTTAAAAGAAAAATAACCAGTCGTAACCAGCCTAACTGCTTGCGCTTTTTTTCCAGCCCGTTCAGTTGTGCAGTGAGGGCAACCAATTGTTGCTGGTAGTCGGTATCAGGATTGAAATTCTTCATCGTGTATCTACGCAAAATAAAGCATTGGCTTTTAACGGCTCCATCTATCTAAAACGAAACGGTGTTGTTTTCGGGAGAAATGCATCATACAATGAATCAAAAAGCAACGTTGTTTGTTCGTCTCTTCTCTCCGCTACCTTTGCCGCCATGGATTATTTCAAGCGTCTGGCCGCTTTGCTGAAGATTGAAAAAGAAGAAGACCGCCGCTCCTACGAAGAACAAACGTCCCGCCTATCCGTGGTGCAGCGCAGGGAAAATGGAATGACCTGGTACCCGGTTGCCATTCGGGATACCGAAATTGGCCGTGGCGATTACCTGGTGATTGAAGTGGAACGAACCACGCACCACGATCTGCTGCACCAGTTTCGTTTTGGTATGACCGTTGCACTTTTTTCCAACCACGATCCCAGGGCAGACAGGCTTGAAGGCATCGTTACCCATATCAGCGGCAACCGGCTAAAAATTTCCACCCGCACGGATGAACTGCCCGATTGGACCCGCAACGGCAAGCTGGGAGTTGACGCCGTGTTTGACGAGAACAGCTACGCCGAAATGGAGAACGCATTGAAGCTGGCGCCAGCGATTGCCGACAAACGCGATGAAGGCGAACTGGTTCGCATATTAACCGGTGTTAAAAAACCAACGTTTGATGAAAGTGCAAACGTCCGCATCAACAGTAATTTGAACGAGAGCCAACAGATTGCTGTGCAAAAAATAGTAACGGCTAATGAACTGGCCATTGTACACGGTCCGCCCGGCACCGGGAAAACAACAACGCTTGTGCAGGCCATTAAAACATTAATTGCAGCCGACCCACAAAAAGTTTTAGTGGTGGCGCCAAGCAATGCAGCTGTTGATTTGCTGTCCGAAAAACTGGCAGATGCGGGATTGAATGTAATTCGTGTTGGCAACCCGGCACGGGTGAATGAACGCCAAATGAGCCTGACGCTTGACAGTAAAGTTGCCGTGCACCAGCAGTGGAAAGAAATTAAACGTTTAAAAAAGCAGGCAGCGGAATACCGCGATATGGCGCAGAAATACAAACGGCAATTTGGCGCCGCCGAACGTGAGCAACGCAAGGCCTTATTTACGGAGGCACGCAACATCAGCCGTGAAATTGAAAGAACCGAACAATACATTGTTGACGACGTTCTTTCCAGGGCTGATGTGGTGGCCGCTACGTTGGTAGGCGCCAATCATTTTACGGTGCGTTCCCTTCGTTACAAAACCGTAGTGATTGACGAAGCGGGACAAGCGTTGGAGCCGGCTTGCTGGATCCCGGTTTTAAAAGGCCGAAAGCTGGTGATGGCTGGCGATCACCTGCAACTTCCCCCCACCATAAAATCAGCAGAAGCCGCCAAAGAACTTAGCCAGACCTTGATGGAAAAAACCGTAGCGCTGCACCCCGAAGCTGTCACACTATTGCAGGAGCAATACCGCATGAATGAAATCATTGCGGGATTTTCATCAAAAGAATTTTACGGGGATAGCCTGAAAGCCGCACCCGCGGTTGCCCAATGGAAGTTGTTTGAAAACGATCTTCCGCTACTGTTTATTGATACCGCTGGTTGTGGTTACGAAGAAGTACTGGAAGGCACCAGCATTAGCAATCCCGAAGAAGCCGCGTTTCTTTTGCAGGTGCTGGCGAAATATGCAGAAGAACTGCAACCGCATTACACAACCGGCGCTTTTCCGAGCATCGCTATCATATCACCGTACCGTCACCAGGTGGAGTTGCTGAAAGAAGGTGTGCAGAGTTCTCCGGCCCTAACCGCACTTGGACCGTCACTTTCGGTAAACACCATCGACAGTTTCCAGGGACAGGAAAGAGATGCGGTGTTTATCAGCATGACACGTAGCAACGCCGATGCAACGATCGGGTTTCTTTCCGATATACGCCGCATGAACGTAGCCATGACGAGAGCCCGCAAAAAACTGGTAGTGGTCGGTGATAGTGCTACCCTTTCGCAATTCCGTTTCTACGCCGATTTTATTGACTATGCACAGCAACACAACGGCTACCAAAGTGCCTGGGAATACATGGTGTAGAGAAATTTTGTAAGAAATGGCGTGACGTTAAATCTTATCGATCCGAACCCATTTCATGCCGGCTTTTTCGGCGGCTTCCACACCGGGGTCGCCGTCTTCAAACACCATGCATTCGTGTGGTTCAACACCCAACAGCGAAGCCGCTTTTAAGAACGGGTCGGGATATGGTTTTCCTCTCTCCGTTTCGCCGGCGCAAACCAGTACATCAAGGTATTTGTCAACACCAATAACATGCAAGGTGCGGCTGACCGTACTGCGGCTGCCACCGCTGACAACACCGATTTTTCGTTTACCTACGTGGGCTTTCAGGTGCTGAACAACAAAATCGATGGGGAGCGTCTGTTCAATAAATTCCTTTACAAAAACAGAGGATTTTCGTTTGGCAAAATCGGCTGTGTCAAAACTTACTTTATAGCGGCGAATAATTTCTTCGGCCACTAATACTGTTGGCCAACCGGCTAATTCATCTATAATAGAATCGTCAAGTTTTATGTTGTGCTGGGCAGCAACTTTTACAAAAGCTGCCTTGTGGGAGGGCATGTTGTCGGCCAGTGTGCCATCGCAATCATACAAAAAGGCTTTGTAAGGACCTTCCGTGGCGGCCAGTAATTTCTCAAACTTCTCTTTCGTCGCAGGGTTCATCAGGCAAGTTTGCGTCAAATATAATCACCGCCTGCTTACATGGTGAATGCTTTTGCACGAATGCCTTCACGCTTGATCTCAATTATGGGAAGGCTGAAACGTCAGGTCTGCTAACGAAGAAGGCACTTCAATGTAATAAACCGGCCTCGATGGAATCAACTCCAGCGTATCACGGTTTTGTGTGCTAAGTAGACGACGCATGGCCTGCAAATAAAATTCGTCTTTACAACGAGAGGGATCCAATGGTGTGGAAGCGATAAGAATGCCGTTGAGCGCTAAATTGAGTCGCATAACGAAGTTTTACCGAATTTCTGCAATGAAGATGGCAATGGCAATTGCTGGTCGAATGAAGTGTGCAGAACGATGTTTGGATTCTCAAATTTGATGAACAAGCATCCTTGCAAAGAAGATGTGAAACATCTCAATAAATAATAAATATTTTTTTATTTGTATGTTTGCCGCATGAACGCCGGGTTCAATACCGCTTCCTTAACAACGCATGTCAGGCATTTGCAAATGGACCTGAGTGATTGTTCTACCTGGTCGTTCCCCGAGTTCATTCCTTTCTGCAGTCACCTCTATTATTTCTCCAGCTTTAAGCTTTATTACAAAGCACCTTCTATCAATTAAGGTTAACGTCCGCAGCTCACCTCGTTTTTTCACCATTTCTTCAAATTGTTAATGCAATGGATTCATTCAGTCATGAAATTTTGTCGGCAACACGCAGTTATCGCTTTTCTTTCCATCAAATAAAAACTCCCTTGGGAACCAAGTTCTTTGTTGAGTGCAATTCCCTTGGAAAAAGTCCAACTTCTTTTACCATGGAGAAACGTGACAACGAGTGGAAAATCATTGATGCGCCGAAAATAAACGATGACATCCTGTATTTACAGCCGAGGCTTTCACAAGTGCTGATGCGCCATCTTTAACCAAACAGTAAGCAATAGGGTGTGTTTCGTCCGTTTTCTTTTGTAAGTTTGTAGAAATGAAGACCGCAAATCGATATAACAATTCAAAATTGCATGTCAGGCACCTTGTGCTTGATATGAGTGATTGTTATACCTGGTCTTTCCCGGAATTTGTGCCTTTTTGCCCGCACTTATTTTACTTTTCTACATTCAAGGACTTTAACACGTTCACCCAAGCCTAATGGTGTTTAACCCGGCTTGGGATTCCCGCACCTGGTAGTTTCAAAACATTCACGAATCAAACGATTTGCTATGCAAAAAGATTCTCAAAAGGTTTCGACAGGGGGCATTGTCGTGTTTGCCCTTTTGCTGTTAAACGCCGTTATTCTGGAACAGGGATACGTGTCGAGTGCCAAATGGTACCAGCTTGCCTGGGTTACCGTTCCGCTCTTGCTATTCTTTATACTCCAGGCACGGCGTAAACCTTTGTAAACAGACCCAAGTTTTTCATTCGTTAATCAGATTTCCATGTCAGCTTATGTAATAGCGACATTGGCAGCAACCGGTGTAGCAGGACTTCTTCTGCTACACCGGTTTATTGGTCAAAAACAAAAACGGAAGCACATGAACCAGATCTTAAACCGATTCAGCGATTTAGTGGCGCGGCATGGTCTGTACATTTCCAGCCAGGCCATTCTGCAAACCTGCATCATTGCTTTGGACGGCATTAACCGTAAAATGATTGTGCAGCACAGCGACGGCAGCCATTGTATTATCGACCTGGATGAAGTTCTATCCTGCTCTGTTATTAAACAATACGGCTCCATTTATGGCGGCGATTTAAAAACCCGCCAACTCGATCAATACCTGCAAAAAGTCTTACTCTGTTTTCATTTTAAAACAGGGAAGCCGCCCGTGGAAATTCCTTTCTACCAACACAACGCCGATCCCATAGTGTTAGCAACGGAAAGGGAAAACAAAGCGAAGGATTGGGAGGCGGTGCTGTCAAAAATGTTGTGGCGGCCGGTGCGCAAAATCGCCTGACAATTACAAATAACTAAATACTAAATCATGTTACCTTATCAGCGGAGAATTTCTCCCCGTAATGCTATTCTTCTTGTGCTTGTTGCCTTCAACGTACTGATGGTGGCAGCCATCTTTTTTGTTAGTGCCTGGTGGTGCTGGGGCCTCGTTGTGTCGTTGCCGCCGTTACTGGTTGCTTTTCGCGACATAGCGCAGCGCAAGCACGCCATCATTCGCAACTACCCGTTGATCGGGCACCTGCGTTATTTTTTTGAATCGGTGCGGCCCGAGATGCGGCAGTATTTTTTTGAATCGGATCTGGATGGAAAACCGTTTAACAGGCGGCAGCGTTCCATCATCTACCAGCGGGCAAAAAACGAAAAACAAACCGTTGCCTTTGGTATGCAGGCCAACCCTTCGGCACCTGGCTATGAGTGGGTGGCGCACAGTGTTTACCCAACAGTGATTCCCAGTAATGATCTGCGGGTTTGGATAGGCAACCATCAATGCATGCAGCCTTACCACGCCAGCATTTACAACATTGGTGCAATGAGCTACGGTGCCTTGAGCAAAACCGCCATTGCGTCCCTGAACGAAGGCGCAAAATTGGGTGGCTTTGCCCACAACACCGGCGAAGGCGGCATTAGCCTGCATCACCTGTACGGCGGCGATTTAATCTGGCAGATTGGGACCGGTTATTTCGGCTGTCGGGATGAAGAAGGACGATTCAGTGCACTGGCGTTTCGGAAGAATGCAATTCGGCCGGAAGTGAAGATGATTGAATTAAAGCTTTCGCAGGGTGCAAAGCCCGGGCACGGTGGTATTCTGCCGGCGGCGAAGAATACCGAAGAAATTGCGGCCATCCGGTTAGTGAAACAGGGCACAACGGTGCACTCTCCTACTCGCCATGCTGAATTTGATTCTCCGCAAGAACTGGTGGCCTTTCTGCACATGCTGCGTGAACTAAGCGAAGGGAAACCCGTTGGCTTTAAAATCTGTATCGGGG
>DATKHJ010000386.1:0-4605 GCA_035510335.1 Flavisolibacter sp.
ATGAGGAGTTCCACTTCGGTGGGGCGGAAATAGGCCGGGTCAATGGAGACGACCTGCTTGCCCACTTCGAGCTGGTAGTCGGGATGGCTGCAACCAGCAATGTAGCCTTTCTCCTCCACGCCCTGGCCGCGGAACTCCACTTCGATGCCCACCTCCAAAAACGCCAGGCGGATAAAGTCCCGAACGGTGGTGGTTACCCCGGTAGCAATCACGAAGTCTTCGGCCTGGGGCTGCTGCAGGATGCGCCACATCGCCTCCACGTAGTCTTTGGCGTGGCCCCAGTCTCTTCTCGCATCCAGGTTACCCATATAAAGGCACTCCTGGTGCCCGGTGGCAATGGCCGCCACAGCACGGGTGATCTTGCGGGTTACAAAGGTTTCGTCGCGCAGGGGAGACTCGTGGTTAAAGAGAATGCCGTTGCAGGCGTACATGCCGTAGGCTTCGCGGTAGTTGACCGTGATCCAGTAGGCATAGAGCTTGGCTACGCCATAGGGTGAGCGGGGGTAGAATGGTGTGGTTTCCCGCTGGGGCACTTCCTGCACCAGCCCGTAAAGCTCAGAGGTGGAGGCCTGGTAGATGCGGGTTTTCTTTTCCAGCCCCAGGATGCGGATCGCTTCCAGCAGGCGCAGCGTGCCAATGCCGTCGGCGTTGGCAGTGTACTCCGGTGTATCAAAGGACACCTTGACGTGCGACATCGCTGCCAGATTGTAGATCTCGTCGGGCTGGGTTTCTTGAATAATCCGAATCAGGTTGGTGGAGTCCGTGAGGTCACCGTAGTGCAGCTTGAGGCGCACGTTTTTTTCGTGCGGGTCCTGGTAGAGGTGGTCAATGCGGTCGGTGTTGATGAGCGAGCTTCTGCGCTTGATACCGTGCACCATGTAGCCCTTCTCCAACAACAGCTCCGCCAAATACGCCCCGTCCTGACCCGTAATCCCCGTAATTAATGCCGTCTTCATCTCTTGATTAGTTAGTTTAGGTGTTATAAAATAGGTTGTTATCCAACTTTTGTCTGGTAGTAGGATGTGGGTGCGTAAACCTGCTGGCTGTAATTGAGCACTTCAATCCTGTCTTTTGCAACTTCGGCCAGCATGGTGTAACCTAACGAAGGCAGAAAAACTTTCACCGTTTTATTTTTCACTTCCAGCACTTCTCCTTCCCGGTGCACAAGCAATCCATCTGTAATTCTTACCCTGTCGTTTATGTTCACTGCAATCTTTTCCAGTTTCACATCGGTATGTTCGTCTAAAAAATTCCTGATTGCAGCTATTTCTTCGTCTTTGATAACAGCGGGTGCACCCAGCCAGTAAACAAGATTAATCACGCCATCGGTCTGCTTCACCGTTAAGTGTTCCTGCTCTGTTGCGTGTACAAAAACATAAGAGGTAAACAAGGGCTCCAGAATTGTTTTCTTTCGGTCGGCCCACTGGCGAACTACCTTGTTTAACGGGCAAAAATTATCCACCTTCCGCTTCGTTAAATGCTCTGCCACCTTTTTTTCCCAACGCGGCCTTGTGTACACAGCATACCATCTTTTTTCTGTCTTTATCATAAGTGTTATTCATTTTTACAGTAACAGGCTCCGCCCATCTCGGTTACAAGATTGTTTTTGTAACCGGCAGTTCTTTTTACCGTATGGTTTATCTGGAATTAATTTTTCAACCCTAACTGCTGATACCGATCGTCCCTGTCTTTGAAAATATATCCGTAACCGTAACCGTAGCCATAGTTTTTATTGCCGAAGCCACGAGACTGAATACCGTTAAAGACGATAGCCAGGTTTTTAAGCTGCGACATTTTATTCTCTTCATCTATCCGTTGTACAAAAACTTTGGGTGTGTACTTATGGCGAATCACAAACAAGGTAGCACTACACAAAGGCGATAGAATATAAGCATCCGTAACCGGGCTTACCGGTGCTGTGTCAATAACAATAAAATCAAACAGCGTATCGAGCCGGTTCAACAATTCTTCCATCCGTTCGCTCATAATTAATTCGGAAGGATTGTGCGGTAACGCACCGGTTGAAATCAGGAAGAGATTCTCGTTCAGATCCGTTTCGCGGATGATGTCTTCCGCTTCACTCTTGCCCAACAAAAATTCGGTAATGCCTTTTTCGTTGTGAATGCGAAGCTTGTTGTTTAACGAAGGGTTGTTTAAATCGCAGTCAATCAGCACCACTTTTTTACCGGTAAGGGCAAGACTTAATGCCAGGTTGGTGGCTACAAAGCTTTTTCCTTCGCCGGAAATAGCCGAGGTAACCAGTATGCGTTTGTTGCGGGAATTGATGCCGACAAATTTCAACGTTGTTCGTAAGCGGCGGAATTGTTCAGCAATGAATGTTTTATTTGTCTCCCCAATAACAATAGGATCTTTGCTGTTGTTTTCGGCAACAATCTCACCAATGATGGGCTGCGTTGTCAGCGTTTCAATTTCGTGGCGGAATAAAATTTTTCGACTCAACGACTCACGGGCAGCCACCACACCAATACCACATCCCAGCGCAAGAAGCAGCGAAGACAAGTAGATTACCTTCGGCTTTGGACTTACCGGCGAAACGGACGACTCTGCAGCATCGATGATGCGGCTGTCGGAAACGGTTGAAGCCTGCGAGAGCGCAGTCTCTTCTCTTTTCTGCAATAAGAAAGAATAGATACCATTTTTAATGCTTTGCTCCCGGTTAATATCAATCATTTCCCGCTCGGTTTCGGGTATGGTTTGCAGCATGGCATTGTAACTTCCGTTTGTGGCTGCAAGGTTGCTACGGCTTGCCAGCAAGCCCTGTTTCTGCGTTCGTATGTTCTCCAGAATGCTGGGCCGCATGCTTTGAATTTGCCTTGCCAGCGCAAGCATCTGCGGATTGCCCTCACCTGTTGTTTTCTTTAAGCTTTCATACTCTACTTCTGCTGTGTATAATTTTGTCAGTAACTGCGAAAGCATGGGATCAACGCCCAAGGTGGAAGGCACGATGCCGGACTGCGCATCTTTCGATTGCACATAATTTTCTACCTGTCCCAAAGAAGCAAGCTGCATGTTAATGTCGGCAAGCTTCTGGTCATTGATAGCAACATTTTGCAAAAACAGTTTGCCTTGCTCGCTGATGTTAATTGCGCCCCTACGTGACCTGTACTGCTGGGTCCTTTTTTCAATTGAATCGAGGTCTTTTTCAACCGCCTTTAAACGTTCTTCAACAAATGCAAGCGTATTGGCGGCCAGCACGTTTTTGTCTTTTATAATAGCGCTGTTATAGTTGGTGATTAATTCATTCAGAATGTCCTCTCCCCGCTCCGGCACTTCGTCCAACAGGCTAAGGTTTAAAATACTTGCCTGCTTATTGGGTGCTTTTACGGTTAACCGGCCTAAGATGGATGATGCTGCATCTTTTAACGACACTAAAGAAAAATAAAGCTCACCACTGCTCTTTTCAACAAGCCGTTCATTCGGTAAGAAGCGCAGGGTGCCGTACTCTGTATTCACCCATTTATTTAAAGGATAAGTTGCGCTGCCGATCTGTACTTTTTTGGAGGTTTCATCAAAGGTGAAATCAACTCGTTTTTGTTTAACCAGTTTTTCCGGGTCTATAACTTCTACTGTAATCGGAGACGTTTTGTAGGCAGGAATAAGCCTGAACCGGCTCACTTCATAGACAGGAGCGTACAGAGAAAGTTTGCGCACAACATTGTTTAAGAGTGTCCGCGACTGGATCACTTCTATCTCGTTCTCAACGATTTTTTTTATGGAGATGAGGTTAAGATCGTCCAGTGCTTTTGTGTTCTCTGTGCCCTTCTTTTCATCTTTGATCATTAACCGGGCTGTAGATTGATAAAGCGGCGTTTGAAAGCGTAGATAAAGCCAGGCGCCTGCCACAGCAATCATCACCAGCAGAACGAACAGCGGCCAATAAGGCAAATAGCGAAAGACAATTTTTGATAGGTAGTTATTGTCTTTGTCTTCGGTGTTAATTTTGGCATTTCTCATAAAAACATACTTACCTGGTTATACGGTCAACTATAATTGCCATAAATGACAACCCGCTTAAAATAATAGGCAGCAACTGGTACGAACGTGACGAGCCAGCCACTTTCGCCTTGTTTGGTTCTACATAAACAATATCATTGGATCGTAAATAATAATAGGGTGAGCTAAAGATTTCAGAATTGTTCAGGTTAATGCGCTTGATTATTTTTTGCCCGTTCTCTTCCCGTATTACCATGACATTTTCTTTTTTACCATAAATGGTTACATCGCCGGCCAGGCCCAATGCCTCCAGCAGGGTAATTTTTTGACTGGGAACATTGATGACTGTCGGATTGCCTACTTCACCAAGTACCGTAACACGGAAGTTGAGGTGGCGAACCGTTACAATGGGATCAACCAATAATTTTTTATCCTGGATACTTTTTACAAGCTGTGCCCGCAATGCATTTTCTGTGAGCCCGGCCGCTTTGATTGTTCCAAGAATAGGAAACTGAATATTGCCATCTGCATCTACCAGATAACCCGTAATCTGAACTGGCCCGCCGGTCATATTGGTTGTGTTGTTGGAATAGGTAATGTTAGGCGCATTAAAAACTGCAGACGCTCCCGGGTTTAAGCTTGTAACAGTAA
>DATKHJ010000387.1:0-11035 GCA_035510335.1 Flavisolibacter sp.
AGACAGGATGAGAATTACAACCTGTTTAATGTAGATGCCTTTTTAACCTGGGACTTTCGCCTTGGCAGCCGCATTATTGTGGGCTATAAAAACTGGGTTGGTAATCCGTATGCCGTCATGTCGCAGAACAATTATTTCCGCAATCTGAAAGAAGTCTTCAACACCAGCCACGGAAATGAGCTAACTGTAAAACTCATTTACTTCTTAGATTACAACCAGCTTCGCAAAAAGCGTTAGTGCAAATCAAAAACCTCTTTTGCTAAACGGAAGGTGTTGCAATGTGCATCTACAATGGTTTTTACCAGTGGCGAATAACCTCCGCCCATGGCCACTGTACACGGAATGTTGTGTTGACGTAAAAGGGAGAAAACAATCCGGTCTCTTTCTTTGCAGCCATCAATAGTCACCTTCAACTTTCCGAATTTATCTGTTTCCAAAATATCAACACCGGACAAATAAAAAGCAAAATCGGGCTTCACTTTTTCCAGCAATGAAGGAAGCGTTGCCGTTAATTTTTGCAAGTAGGTTTCTGTTGTAGTACCATCTTCCAATTCCACATCCAAATCACTTTTTTCTTTGTGAAAAGGATAGTTGTTTCGTCCGTGCATGCTGAATGTAAAAACAGCATCGTTGCCTTCAAATAGTTTTGCTGTTCCGTTCCCCTGGTGCACATCCAGATCAATGATAAGAATTTGCTTCGCCAGCTTTTGCTGCAAAAGATAATTGGCGGCTACAGCAAAATCGTTGAGCAAACAAAACCCTTCGCCCTTTTCGGCAAATGCATGATGCGTGCCACCGGCAACGTTCAATGACACGCCGGCCTCCATTGCATGAAAACAACAATCGATGGTGCCCTGTGTGATGATGAGTTCACGCTGCGTTAACGCAGGCGACTGTGGAAACCCTATGTGGCGCTGCTCTTTGGCAGACAGTGTTTGGGCTTTCAGCTTATCAAGGTATTCTTTCTGGTGTGTAAGAAGAATAGTGTCGTCGGGACAAGATTTTGGTGAGAAGAGATTTTCTTCTGTAATGGTTCCTTCATACAACAACTGCGCAGGAATCAATTCATATTTCAACATCGGGAAACGATGGCCTTCCGGCAACGGATGCGCATAGATAGGATCGAAGGCAATATGTAGGCTCTTTTCGTTCTTCATTCAAATTTTCACCAACTCGTTTTCAACAATGGCGTAGATGGCTGCTGCCGATGATTTTTCCATAGCCACCGCACCGGTAAACTTACTGAAGGCAGGCAAAATGCAATGCTGCTTTCCAAAATAAAAACACGGAAATCGCAGCGATTGTTTGCCCAACCCGTGAATGAGAACACCGGGATGAATATGACCGCAAAAACTGTACACATCAGCGGAGGTTTCGCATTGGTCGTGGGAGAAAAGAAAAGAATTCAATTGTAATGTTGGCGACACAACATCAATGGCCGCTTCTTTGTACCAGCTTTCATGCAGTATGTCATGGTTGCCTTCAACAAGAATAATTTGCAAGGCAGGAAAACTTTCCCGCCAACGTTTAAACCAATCCAGTTCTGTGTTGGCAGACGAATGAAAAAAGTCGCCAACGACAATCAATTTTTGCGGACGAAAATGATTGATTAAACTAATGAGTCGCTGCAAATCTTCCTTATAAACATTCTGTGGCACACCAATGCCCCACTTGCGAAAGTGACCTGTTTTTCCAAAGTGCAGATCGGACATCACCAGGGCTTTTTCCTCTTCCCAAAAAAGCGAACGCTGGGCCGAAAGCCAGAAATTTTGCCCGTGTAATTTGTGTAAGATTGGCGCCTGCATGGGTCCCTTGTAGAAATTATGTTGATAGAATAAGAATGCAAAAATAGAGGGAGATAAGAGCCGTAATTGCTAAGAGAAGCTTAAGGCAAGAAAGTGAAGTTTTATTCAGTTAGTTGCTAAAATAGACATTCCATTTCTTGAAGAAATGGAATGTCTTTCTCACCCATCCTTCTCATCCAACAAATCATGGTTCAGATAATTGTTCCTGCATTCGTCGAACACGGTCGGCCAGTTTTTCCGACGTTAAATTCTCCCGCATGCTATCCACTTTAATCGGGAAGCAGAAAGGCGTTAAGCGTTCGGGAAACGTGAGAATGATTTTTGATTTCTGCACCCGCTGCAACATATCTCTTAACCGTAGTTCTTCCATTTGTTGCGAGAACACTTCCTGGTAAGCCTGCCGAATCAATACATTATCCGGGTCGTATTCATTGAACACATTAAACAGCAAACCGGCCGATGCCTGCAGGTGCCTTGCTTTTTTATATTCACCGGGGAAGCCCTGGAAGATCAGGCCGCCAATGACAGCTATGTCTCTGAACTTTCTCTTCGCCATTTCTGTAGAGTTGACGCTGCGCTGAATGTCTTCCATCAAATTACCCAGCGAAAACAATTCGTACACGTTGCTGTCATCTACCGGAATAGGCTGATCGCTTAATAACTCAAAGCCATAATCATTCATGGCAATAGAAAATGTAATCGGCAACAGCCGTCCAATGCGGTAAGCCAGCAAGGCAGCCATGGCTTCGTGCACCAATCGTCCTTCAAAGGGATATACAAAAAGATGAAAGCCGTCTCTTGTTTCAATCTGTTCAATCAGCAATTCATTTTCGGCTGGTACATGCGACAACTTTTTTTGCAAGGCAAACAAAGGTTTCAACACCTGCAGTTCAATTGCTGATTTACGAGTTGGACTCGCCGATTGCGAAATCTGCTCACGCAACACTTTCCCAAGGCTGGCAGAAAGCGGCAAACGTCCGCCCATCCAACTTGGGATTTTTGCATTCTTCTTGTTCGACTTTTTTACGAATGCAGTCATCTCTTTAATGGTCACCAGTTCCAACTGACGGCCGGCTAACGTAAAGGCATCGCCGGGCTCAAGGCGTGTAATAAAGCTTTCTTCAATCACGCCAACATAGCCTCCGCCCATGAACTTTACTTTCATCATGTTATCGCTAACGATGGTGCCAATGTGCAGGCGATGGCGCAACGCTATACGCCGGCTGTTGATCTTGTACAGGCCATTCATCACTTCCACTTTCTTGTATTCATCGTACTGCTGCAACGCATTGCCGCCGGACGTAATGAAGTACAACATTTCCCGCCATTCATCTTCCGTCAATTCACTGTAGCAATGCGTTCGTTTTACTTCTTTAAAAATCTGGTCGGGATAAAATCCATCGCCGCAGGCTAATGTGCCGAGATATTGTACCAGCACATCGTAACAAAGCAGCAAAGGTTCGCGGCTTTCAATAAACTGTTCGCCGATGGCTTGCTTTAGTGCAGCTGCTTCTACCAACTCTAGTGAATGCGTGGGCAGAAAATAGATTTTACTTAGTGCATCGGGACTATGGCCGCTACGTCCGGCACGTTGTAAAAAGCGGGCAACGCCTTTTGGCGAACCTACCTGTATCACCGTTTCCACCGGACGAAAATCAACGCCTAAATCAAGGCTTGCCGTGCATACTACCGCCTTTAATCTTCCCTCATGCAACGCTTCTTCCACCCATGTACGCAGCTCCATTTCTATACTGCCATGATGCAGTGCAATGGCACCGGCAAGATGCGGTGCAATATTCAACAACGTTTGATACCACAATTCACTCATGCCACGGGTGTTGATGAAGATGAGTGTTGTGCGGCTGCTGTCGATGATGGGCAATACTTTTTCGGCGAGCTTAATGCCCAAGTGTCCTGCCCAGGGATATTTTTCAATTTCGTCGGGAAGAATGGATTCTACTTCCAATGCTTTGTTCAACTTGGCACGAACGATAACACCTTTTTCAGCCAGTGGCGAAAGCAAAACATCTTTTGCTTCTTCGAGATTGCCGATGGTTGCAGAAATGCCCCAGATGGAAAGATTTGGCGTTTGGGATTTGGTGTTTGAAGTTGAGGCATCAGTTATACGCAGTCCTACAATTCTGCTGATGGCTAGTTCCACCTGTACGCCGCGTTTGCTGCCAATTAATTCGTGCCACTCATCTGCGGCAATTAAACGCAGTGTTTTGAAAACAGTGGCGGCATCTTTTTGCGCCAGGAAAAGATGCATGCTTTCGGGAGTGATGATGAGCACTTCGGGCATTTGCCGTTTTTGCTTTGCTCTATCGGCGGTGGATGTATCACCGTTACGTATGCCCACTTTCCATTGCATGCCCAGTTCATCAATCACTTCTTCCATGGCACGACCAATGTCTTTTGCAAGTGCACGCAGCGGCGTGACCCAAATGAGTTGTAAACCGTTTTTTGTTTTGTCGGCGTAATTATCGGGATGCTCATTGATGAATTGAATGATCGCACCTAAAAAAACAGAGAAAGTTTTACCAGTTCCGGTAGGTGCATTTACCAGCCCGCTTTTGCCGTTGATGATATATTGCCAGGCTTCTTCCTGGTAGGCAAATGGTTTGTAGCTTTTGCTGTTCAACCACCCGGCTATTTTTTTATATCCTATCGTTTCCTGCAGCTTCAATCTCACAACGTTTTCAAATACTCAATTACTGTTTTGCGTTCCGCATCGGTCAGCGCATCGCCAAAATAATGTCCATAGTTACCATAGCCCGGCAACGTGGTGTTGTAAGTTGAAGTCGTTGCAGCTTTTGTTTCAGTTACATATTTCCAGCCAACCTTTTCATAATCGTACTGCGGTGCATCAAAATTCCGCGACCAAAACCTTGGGCGAAGCTTGCTATTCAACAACGCTTCCAGTGTAGGAACAGAACCATTGTGTAAGTAAGGCGCACTAATCCAGATGCCATCCAGCGGCGGTGCTACATAGCCTGCAAACGGCTCCAGCTTTGCCGGATGATCGCCTTGCGCAAACCAGCTTTTATTAAACCACTCAATAAACTGGGGTTCCGAATAATTGGCTTTGTAAAGCGCAGAATCGGTACCGATGAGGGAAGCAGGAATTAAATAGTTTGGATACGAAGCCTTCTCGCCGTAGGTACCATGACATCCGGAACACTTTTGCTCAAAGAACACCTTGCCTTTTGCCGCTAATGGTTGATTAATTGTTTTGGGATATTTTGGCGCTTCAAGCGAATAGATGTAAGCCAGCACATCGGGCATGTGTACATCTACCTGCGCTGATTCGGACGTATCGTTTACGGTAAGAAGATTAGAAGCCATCAGGAAGCGGCCAAAATCGCCACGGCCAAAACCGTTGTAGAACATGGCGTTCTTTTTCTTCAACAACCACCACGGCGGCGTGTCGGTCGGAATGAGTTCTGCAGGGAGATTCAGTTGCGGTTTCTCGTTCCAGTTAAACGAAAGCGGATCGCGGTGTGCGACCAGCATGTAAGCCAGTTTATCGGCCACGTTTACGCCTTTTACCGGTGCATACAAATAGCCAGTGATGGCTTTGCTGGCGCGGAGAAATTCATACGAGGCTTCATATTGTTTAGGCGATTGAAACTTCAATAATTTTTCCAGCAACTCAATGTTTTCAAGATTGAACTTTTTTCCTTTGGTGAAATCAACCAATGAGTTGCCAAGTCCCATCACCAGTTTTCCATCAAGCACCTGCGCATGACAACTCATGCAATTGGGTGCAACCACCGTTTCACCATTCTTTGCCTTTACGGCTGTAAACTCATGCGAAACTTTTGCATTCATTCCGGTTCGCCGCAAAAAATTATTGCTGTCGGCGCCTGCACCAAACAGGTAAACCTGGTAAGGAATGCCACTGCGCACATAGTCGCCGTTGGTAAGATAATCGTAGCCTTTTGCGGCATCGCCAATGCGCTGCTGGCTGGCCGGAATAACAACCGGTTCATCGCCACCCTGGCGAATGATAAAAGCAGAAAATGCAACAGCACAAATCAACAGGAAAAGAAGAAAACTCTTTCGCATAACACACAAGTTTGAATAAAGATAACGGCCGGTAGAGGCTTACTTGCCATACAATTCCAGCATTTTTTTCAGGTCGTCCAGCGTGTTAATTTCTTCAGGCTTTTTATCTTGTCGCCAGCGACTCATTCGCGGAAAGCGAAGCGCTACGCCGCTTTTGTGACGACTACTGGCCGCGATGCCTTCAAAGGCAATTTCGAAAACCAGTTCGGGTTTTACTGTTCGTACCGGGCCGAATTTTTCCAACGAGTTTCGTTTCACAAAATTGTCAACCTGCGCAAATTCTTTGTCGGTTAAACCAGAATAGGCTTTTGTAAATGGAATGAGTTTGTCACCGTCCCGCACTGCGAATGTATAATCTGTATAGAGTCCACTTCTGCGCCCCGCGCCTTTTTGCGCATAAATCATCACGGCATCAATCACCAGCGGATCAATCTTCCATTTCCACCAGTCGCCTCTTCGTCGCCCGGTTCCGTAAATAGATGATTTGCGCTTGATCATAAAACCCTCTGCGCCGGCTTCTCTTGAACCTTCTCGGAGTGTTGCCAGCTCTTCCCAGGAAGCAAAATCAACAACATCAGAAAGTAACAATGTTGGATGATTAAGCCTGCTTACCACTTCTTCTAACTTCTCTCTTCGTTCCGATAATGTTTTTGACCGCCAGTCTTCTCCTTCATACTCCAAAAGATCATAAGCAAAAAAAGCAATGGGCGCTTCCTGCAATTGTTTCTTTGTAACGTTTTTTCTACCAATGCGTGTTTGCAGTAAAGCAAACGGCAATGGCTTCTCATCCGCAACAGGAATGATTTCACCATCCAGCACAATCCCATCGGGCAGCACTTCTTTTAATGAATGATACTCCGGAAATTTTTCCGTCATCAAACCTTCGCCCCTGCTCCACACAAACAGTTCATCCTGCCGCTTAATAATTTGTCCGCGAATGCCGTCCCATTTCCATTCCACCTGCCATTCCGAAGGATCGCCAAGCGATGCAATATCATCTTCTACCGCATAAGCGAGATAGAAAGGATAAGGCTTGGAGACATCGGCACTTACGCCATGTTCGCCCAGTAATTCATCGAAGGTGATGGTGGAGGGATCCCACTGCCCGCTGATGCGATGCGCAATGACAGACGACTCAATGGCCAGCACTTTCGCCAACGCATTCACCATGATGCTTTGCGAAACACCAATGCGAAAGCCACCGGTAATAAGTTTGTTGAAGACAAATTGTTCGGCCCTGTTCATGCCGCGCCAGCTTTCTACAATAAAACCTTTCTTGGTTTCTTCGCTTTCTTTTTCAATTGATTTTAGTCCTTCAATGTAATGATGCAAGGGCTCGGCATGTTGATACTCCGGTGATGATTCGGGCAGCAGCAGCGCAATGGTTTCGGCCAGGTCGCCAACGGTGTGATAACTTTCTTCAAACAACCAGAAAGGAAGGCCTGCAATATCAATGGCATACGATGCAAGCTGTGTGGTGTTCACCGTTCGCTTTGGGCGACGGCCACTAAACAAGGCAATCACCCATACCTTGTCTTTTTCATCGGCTTCGGATGAAAAATAATTTACCAGTGCCTCCAACTTGTCGTTGGTTTTTGTGCTTGTGCCGACTTGTGTTACCAGTTCTGCAAATTGCCGCATGAAATGATTTTAGATTTACGATTGGCGATTTCAGATTTGCTTTTCGCTTACATCATTATCATTACTCAGTCCCTGTTCATCTGTTGCTTTTGCTCCTTCTTCTTCATCATCACCATATTCTGTTTTTACTTCTTTTGCATTGATGCCTTGCTCACGCAGGTAGCGACTGAAGGCTGCCTGGAAACCATGCGTGGCGTACACGCATTCGGCACCAGTGGCTTTGCAGGCGCTGAGCAAACCATCCCAATCGGCATGATCGCTTAAGATAAACCCTGCATCCGCATTGCGCCGGCGAACAGCGCCACGCACCTGCATCCAACCACTGCACACGCCTACTTCAAAAGGCGCAAAGCGGCGCATCCATGGCGAACCTTCGGCACTACCCGGCGCAATCACAACCGCACCTTTCAAGCTTTCCTTTGGTGTGTCGGGTGTTACTCTTGTTACTTCGGGTAGTTTCCACCCGGCGTTCACAAGTGCCATGTGCAGGTTGTACACAGCACCATGCACAAAAATTTTATCGGTGACTTCGGACAGCGGTTGCAAGAGTCGCTGCGCCTTGCCTAAGCTGTATGCAATAAGAACAGAGGATTTTCCAACACCTTGATTTTTTCTCACCCAGTCTTTGATACCATCATATATTTCCTGTTGCGGTTTCCATTTATAGATAGGCAAACCAAAGGTGCTTTCGGTAATGAAGTTGTGGCATTTCACAGGTTCAAATTCGCCGCTGATGCCGTCGTTCTCCGTTTTATAATCTCCGGTGAACACCCATATCTCGCCTTTGTATTCAATACGCACTTGCGATGAACCGATAATGTGTCCAGCGGGATGAAATGACAGCTTTACGCCGTGAAAGTCGATGGGTTCATTCCACTCCAATGTTTGGTAATGATTGGGACCAAGACGAGTTTCCAGCAAAGGTTTTGAAAACTGGTGGCAGAGATAGGCCTTGCTTCCCCAACGGGCATGATCGCTATGAGCATGCGTGATGACAGCACGGTCAACACCCCGCCAGGGATCAATGTAAAAATCGCCGGGTGGACAATAGAGGCCTTTGTCGGTGAATTCGATGAGGGGCATGTGGTGATTTATACTAAGAACATGCCAGCAGGAGAAAAAGTTGATCTGTTGATTGGTTGATAAGGTTTGCGAGACCAACCAATAAAAAAGGTCCACAGCAATTGTGAACCTTTCAACTTATTAAGAAATCAACTTCTTTACATTAACCTCTTCGTTCCGCCGCTCACTCTGACAAAATAAACGTTCTTGTTTTCAAAATATTCCAGCGTCATTGCTTTTTTATCCTTGAACACTGGCTGAATATCAAAACGGGTAAAAATGGCGTTGCCTTTTCTTGTTAGCTCAGAAGCCACATCTTTTTTTGTGTCCAGTAACAACAAGGCAAACCGCATCATGGTTTCGTAGCCGCGGAAAAACATATCGGTTGGACGGCTGCCAATGTTCTTTTCAAAATCAGCTGCCAGCCTGCTTTCCAGCGGCGTTAAGCGGTTGTAGAAGAATGGCGTGCTGTACACAATTTCCAAACCTTTGTATTCATTCTTGCTGAAGTTCACATTGTCCCAGGTAGGCATGCCCACCAAAAGCGTAGGATACTTTTTAGCCAGCGGCGCCAGCGTTGCAGCCAGTTTTGTGGCAAAGAATTCTTCCATGCTTCCGGCTACAATTACGTTGCGTTTGGTGCTGTCCATGTGCGCTGCCAGCTTTTGTGCGTTGAAGTCCACACCTACATCCACAAACTTAACTTTCAGCGGTACAGAAGTTGTTGTTTTACTGTATTCGGTGAAATTATTTTTGATGGCATCTTCCTGCACACCGGCCTTGCGAAAAATGATGATGTTATCCAGCGAATGATTTTTCTGCAGCATTTTGTAAATGCCTTCGATGTGCCCTTGCAGCGTTGTGTTCAACACAACAAAATACGGATTAGCACCAGTGCCGGCATCGTTGGGCAAGGTGGCGGAAATGAACGGAATTTTTCGCTGCATAGCGGCATCGGCCAGCAACCTTGTTTCGGCCGAACTGGATTGCGCAATGAACATTTCCACATTTGCTAACTCTGCACTTTTCAACAATTGCGGAAGCGGTGTTGTTTTCGATTTTGTATCGTAAACAAATACCTCCAGCGGAGCGCCTTGCGTTTGCAACGAATCCAACGCCAGTTGCACACCCTGGTAAAACTCAATGCCCGGATTTAAAAACTTGGGAAAGCTTTTATTGAATGCATAATTGCCGGAATAATTGAAAGCCGAATCGAGGTACAGCGGCGCAAACACCGCAATCTTATGACGGTTAGCGGTCTGCGAAAAACCCGCCATCACCATCAAGAAGAACGCAAAAAAGAAAAACGTTTTTTTCATCATAATCTATAAATCCCAAAAATGGTGGTTCAGCCTATTCCCACTCAATTGTTGCCGGTGGCTTGCTGCTGATGTCGTATACCACGCGGTTAATACCCCGCACCGAGTTAATTATATCATTCGACACATTTGCCAGGAAATCATACGGCAGGTGCGCCCAGTCGGCCGTCATCCCATCCACACTGGTCACCGCCCGCAGTGCCACAGTAAACTCGTACGTCCGCTCATCACCCATCACTCCCACACTGCGCACCGGCAGTAAGATGGCGCCGGCCTGCCATACCGTTGCATACAGGTTATGCTCCTTTAAAGCTTTAACATAGATGTCGTCGGCACGCTGCAGCAGCTCTACTTTTTCCGGTGTTACTTCACCCAGTATCCGGATGGCTAAACCTGGTCCGGGGAACGGATGGCGGCTGATCAGGTCCGCAGGAATACCCAATTCCAGGCCAACTTTTCTTACTTCATCTTTAAAAAGAGAGCGGAGCGGTTCAATCAGGCCTAAATGCATTTTTTTAGGCAGTCCACCCACGTTGTGGTGCGATTTGATGGTAACCGAAGGACCGTGCACCGATACACTTTCAATTACATCCGGGTAGATGGTTCCCTGCCCGAGCAACTTAACGCCTTCAATGCTTTTTGCTTCGCGTTGAAAAATATCAATAAAGGTTTTGCCAATGGCTTTGCGTTTCTTTTCCGGGTCGGTTTTGCCTTTCAGCTTCTTGTAGAATTCTTCTTTTGCATCGATGCCTTTTACATTTAAGCCAAGGGTTTTGTAAGTGGCCAAAACACTTTCGTATTCATCTTTGCGCAGCACGCCATTGTCCACAAAAATGCAATTAAGGTTATCGCCAATGGCACGGCTGATTAACGTCGCCGCAACGGTTGAATCAACCCCTCCACTAATGGCCATCACGCACTTCTGGCTGCCAATCTGTTTTTGAAGAGCTTCAATTGTATCGGTAATGAAATGCGCCGGTGTCCAGTCCTGCTTGCAGCCGCAGATGTTTACAAGGAAGTTTTGTAGGATTTTTTTCCCTTCAATCGAATGATACACTTCCGGATGAAACTGAAGACCGTACAGCGGCTTTTTACCGTTGTCATTTTGCCTGAAAGCCGCTACAGGAATGCTATCAGTGG